>DATKKS010000039.1:0-7722 GCA_035542815.1 Saccharimonadales bacterium (SeqCode)
TGATGTCGTCGCCCATGAGCGGCAGCCCGGCGTCCTTGAAGCGCTTGCCCCAGTACTCGGAGGAGGCGATGAAGACCGGAATGCAGTTGACGAAGGCACAGCCGGCCTCGATGATCTGCTCCACGTACCATTTGGTGGCCATCTCCGAGCCGACCGGCAGGTAGGATATGACCACGTCGGTCTTCGTATCCCGCAGCAGCTTGACGATGTCCGCCGTCGGCCCGGGAGCCTTCTGGATGATCTGGGACAGGTACTTGCCCAGCCCGTCGTGGGTCATGCCGCGCATCACCGGCACCCCCAGCCGGGGCACGTCGTCGAAGCGGTAGGTGCAGTTGGGCGGCGCGTAGATGGCCTCGCCCAGGTCCTTGCCGACCTTGTTGCGGTCGATGTCGATGGCCGCGCTGAACTCGACGTCGCGAATGTGGTAGCCGCCCAGGTTGACGTGCATCAGGCCGGGGATGAAGTCGGTCTCCTTGGCATTGCGGTAGAAGTGCACCCCCTGGACCAGCGACGAGGCGCAGTTGCCCACGCCAATGATCGCGACTCGGACTTTGGACATCGACGGGCCTCCGTGTGGAGAAGAAACTCAGCGCAGCCTGCGTCCCACGTACACCAGTCGCTGCGCAAACGTCACGAAATTCAGAGCCGACAGCACCGCCAGGGCCCACGCCCACGCCGGCTCCCACGCATTCGCCACCACCGCGGCGACGATGAGCAGCACCATGCGCTCGGTGCGCTCCATCAGCCCCACGCGGCACTCCGCCCCCAGCCCCTCGGCCCGGGCCCGGACGTAGCTCACCAGGAGCGCGCTCGCGAGCGCCAGCACCGGCAGGCTCACGTCCCACCGCGAGCGGGCCCAGTCCCGCACCAGCACCAGCCCCCGCCACGCCGAACCCACGTACACCGCCGACTCGCCGGCCCGGTCCAGGGTGGAGTCCAGGAACGCGCCCAGGCGGGTCTCGCCCGCCCCGGCGCGGGCCACCGCCCCGTCCAGGGTGTCGCACAAGCCCGAGACCAGCAGCAGCCCCGCGGTCCAGTCGTACCGCCCGCGCGCCAGCGCCACCGACGCCGCCACCGACAACCCGAAGCCGGTCACCGTCAGGTGGGTCGCGGTCACGCCCGCGCCGGCCAGCGCCCGCGCCGGCCCGCCCAGCCAGGAGCGCACCTGGTCCTTGAGCCCGAGCTTCAAGGCTCCGCCTGCGCGTCCGCGGCGGCCGCCCGGCGGGCGCGCGTGCACCCGCCGACCACCACCGCGATCTCCCCGAGCGGGGCGCGGTCCCGGAAGCGCGCCGCCAGCTCCGGGAGCGTGCCGCGCACCACTTCCTCGTGCATCTTGGTCAACTCCCGGCACACCGCGGCGGGGCGGTCGCCCAGCTCGGCGGCCGCGTCCGCCAGAAACGCCGCCAGCCGGTGGGGGCTCTCGTAGAAGACCAGCGTCCCGGCGTAGCCGCGCAGCTCCCCCAGCTCCCGCCGGCGCGCGCCCCCGCGGCGCGGCGGGAAGCCGCGGAACAGGAACTCGTCGGTGGGCAGCCCGCTCACCTGCAGCGCCGTGACCGCCGCCGACGGGCCCGGCACCGAGACCACCGGAAGCCCTCGCTCCACCGCCGCGCGCACCAGCCGGTAGCCCGGATCGCTGATGCCGGGCGAGCCGGCATCCGTGATCAGCGCCACCCGCCGGCCCTCGGCCAGGGCGCGCAGAACCGGCTCCAGCCGGCGCACCTCGTTGTGCTCGAAGAAGCTCGACAGGGGCCTGGAAATTGCGTAGCGGTCGAGCAGCACCCGGGCGCGCCGCGTGTCCTCGGCCAGGATCTGATCCACCTCGCCCAGGATCCGCACCGCCCGGTAGGTGATGTCCTCGAGGTTTCCGATCGGGGTCCCGACCAGGTACAGGCAACCGGGCGTGCGTTTGGGGTCAGCGGACACTAGCACACCTCCCGGCGCACCGGCAACTTGCCGGGGTCCGGTTGACAACCGCGGGGCGCTGTCGGAACGTCACTTGAGGCGCGCGCCGCTGCGGCCGCGGCCCCGCCGGGCGGCCCGCCGGAGGCCGGCCGGGCGCGGCCCGCGGAGAGCGCAACTTCGAGCCCGCGGCGTGCGTCCAACTGCTTGGAGGTGAGCCCGAACATGTTCATGCCCTTCTGGGACCCGACCATGATCCTGCTGCTGCCGGCGCTGGCGCTGGCCTTCTACGCGCAGTGGAAGGTCAAGTCCACCTACGACCGGCTGAGCCGGGTGCCCGCGGCCGCCGGCCGCACCGGACAGCAGGTGGCCGGGGCGCTGTTGGACGCCAACGGCGTCGCCGGCGTGACCATCCGCGAGGTGCCGGGGCGGCTCACCGACAACTTCGACCCGCGCACCCGCACGGTGAACCTGTCCGAGGACATCTACGACGGCACGTCGGTGGCCGCCCTGGGCGTGGCCGCGCACGAGATCGGCCACGTGCTGCAGCACCAGCGCGGCTACCTGCCCATCGCGCTGCGCGACTCCATCGTGCCGGCGGCCAACCTGGGCTCCTCGCTGGCCTTCCCGCTGTTCTTCATCGGGATGCTGTTCGGCCGGGGCGTGGGCACCTGGTTCATGGACCTGGGCATCGCGCTCTTCGGCCTGGCGGTGCTGTTCCACGTGGTGACGCTGCCCACCGAGTTCGACGCGAGCCGGCGCGCGCTGCGCGAACTCAACGACCGCGGCATCCTGGCGCCGGCGGAGCTGAGCCAGGCGCGGGAGGTGCTCAACGCCGCGGCGCTCACGTACGTGGCGGCGGCCAGCGTGGCGCTGCTCCACCTGCTGCGCCTGATCCTGATCCGCAACTCTCGCGACTAGCGCCGGCGCGGCCGGCGGAGGCGCCGAAAAGACCGTGGGGGCGACCGGCGGTCGCCCCCATCGCTTTCCGCCCGCGCCGCCCGCCCGGGGTTAGCCGTGCGAGACGATCTCCTTGAGTTCCTTGGAGACCTTGAACAGCGGCACGCGGCGGGCGGGCACCGGCACCGATTCCCCGGTGCGCGGGTTGCGCGCCAGGCGCGGCTTGCGGTCCTTGACCTTGAAGGTCCCGAAGCCGCGGATCTCGATGTGCTGGCCCTGGGCCAGGGAGCGGGACACGGCGGCCAGGAACTCGTCCACCGTGTCGGCCACGTCCTTCTTGGTGAGACCGGTGCGCTCCGCAATCTCGTCCACGATATCGGCTTTCGTCATCGCCAACCTCCTCTGCCGGGGGCCCGCGCAGGCGTGGCGGATCGCACGTCCCGCCGTGGGCATATCGTCTCGCAAACTCGTGGGCCAGCCATTCGAGCGTCTATCCTATGCATCCTGCCGGGGCTGTCAAGGTAAGTCTAAGAGCGGCAACGTGCAATGAGACCCGATGCAGACTGCCGCGCCGGGCCCGGGGGCACCGGAAGGCGCCTTTGAATCTGCGTTCACCCGACCGGGCCTAAGTCTAATCATTTGTGAAATTTGAACTTCGCTCCGCAGCGCCGGGTTGGAGTGGCACGCGGGTTGCCAATCTAAGCCCTAGCCTCGAGTACCTGGCTCGGTTAGGACGGCGGGGGTGCGGTGGCGCACTGACGACACAACGCCATCGACCACACCAGAGCGACCCACAACGCTGCTGCCCGCCCCCGTCCGTCCCTGCCGAGCGAGCGACGAGAGGTGAACCTGCGCTAGAAGAGGGGCCGCCGGGAACGGCCCCTCTTCATTTTCCTGGCGCCGGCCCGCGGCGTGCGGCGTGCGGCCCAGGCGCGGCCGCGCGCGGGGCGGGCTCAGCGCTCCGGCCCGCGCTCCTCCCCGCCCTTGCCCTTCTCCCAGTCGGTCTCGCCGTCCACCAGCGAGATGTCGGCGGACTCCAGCACCTCGCGGGCCTCGTCCTCGCGCGTGGGCGGCACCAGCAGGTCGTGCTCGCCGCTGGGCGCGCTGGTGAGCGTGCCCGGGGCGAAGCGCACCGCCGGGATGTGGCTCTGGTCCAGCAGCTGCCGGCGCGCCTCCACCTCCCACTCCTCGGCGCTGGTGAACACACTCACCCAGGGCGAGGTGTCCAGCGCGCCCAGGTCGCTCTCGCACACGTAGCGGCCTTCGCTCTCCTGGGCGCACTCCTCGCAGATCGGGGTCTCGCAGGCCACGCACCGCGCGATCGCCTCGCGCCGCGGGTGTTCCGCGCAGGTCTCCCCCAGCTCGGGCATCACCGCGCCGCAGTGCGGGCAGTAGCCGTACGCGGGATCGAAGATCGCCGCACAGTTGTTGCAGGTCTCGGGACTGGACTCCCGCTCGCTGAATTCCTCGCTCATCGGCTATCCCAATCTCGCGGGCCCGCCGGGCGGGCCCCCGTCAGGGGGTCATCCATCGCACCCGCACCTGGGGCGGGGTCACGACCACGTACGGCGATCCGGGGTTGAGCGGCACCACGCCCGAGGCCCCCGCGGACGGGTGCCGGGGCCGCACCGCCGCTGCGGGCACCCAGGCCATCCGCGCCAGCACCGAGGCGGGCCCGTCCACGCTCACCGACTCGGGCTCGGCCCGGGCCACCAGCGTGGAGTCGGCCGGCTCCGCCACCACCCGCACCGGCAGGCGCAGGTGCAGCCGGCGGTCCAGCTGCAACGCCAGCGTCTCCGGCTCGGCCACCCGGGACGCGGTCACGTTGAGCCCCACGGGCAGCTTCACGTCCCGCGGGGACAGCAGGTGGCGCAGCGTGCCCGGCCCCACCTGGGCCAGGTCGCACTGCACCCAGGTGCCGCGCAGCAGCGACAGGTAGATGTCGCGGCCCTTGCCGCGGAAGCTCACCATCGCGTCCTCCGGCACCCGCCCCAGGGCGATCACCGTGTCGGACAGGTTCACCAGGCGCAAGGGCACCCGGAAGTTCAGGTCCTGCTCCCGGTCGGTGGCCACGTGGGCGAACACCAGCACCGCCAGGACCAGCGCCATGAGCTTCACGCCCCAGTTGCTGAACACCCAGCCCAGGAACGCCCTCATGCCTCCACCGCCTCCTCCGGCTCGCCCCCGCCGGGGGCCAGCCCGTAGCGCTCCATGCGCGAGTAGAGCGTCCGCCGGGTGAGGCCCAGCAGCCGCGCCGCCTGGCTCTTGTTGCCCTGCGCGCGGGCCAGCGCCTTGAGGATCAGGTCCTTCTCCAGCTCCTCCAATACCAGCCCGCCGGGGGGGATGTCCACGTCCAATCCGCCCGGCGCCGCGCGCTCCTTGAGCGGCGGCAGGTGCTCCGGCCCGATGGGCCCGTCCCCGGCAGTGATGATGAGCCGCTCCACCAGGTTCTCCAGCTCGCGCACGTTGCCCGGCCAGCTGTGCTCCAGGAGCCGCCGGCGCGCCTCCGGCGCGACCCGGGCGAGGCTCGCCCCGTGGCGGGCCAGGAAGTGCTCCAGCAGCAGCCCCACGTCCCCGGCGCGCTCGCGCAGCGGGGGCAGGTGGATGGGGAACACGTTCAGCCGGTAGAACAGGTCCTCGCGGAACTCCTTCCGGGCGATGGCCTCCTCCAGGTCGCGGTTGGTGGCGGCCAGGATGCGGCAGTCGGAGGCCAGCGTCTCGGTGCCGCCCACCCGCACGAAGGTCTTCTCCTCCAGCACCTGCAGCACCTTCACCTGGAGCGCCGGGCTGAGGTCGCCGATCTCGTCCAGGAAGATGCTGCCGCCGTGGGCCACCTCGAACCGTCCCGGCTTCTGGCGCACCGCCCCGGTGAACGCGCCCTTCTCGTGCCCGAACAGCTCGCTCTCCAGCAGGTTCTCGGGGATCGCGCCGCAGTTCACCTTGACGAACGGCCCCTGGGCGCGCGCGCTGCGGAAGTGGATCGCGCGCGCCAGCACGTCCTTGCCGGTGCCCGACTCGCCGCGCAGCAGCACCGTGGCGTCGGTGGCCGCCACCCGCTCGGCCAGCGCCACCGCCTTGAGCAGCGCCGGGGAGCGCCCCAGGAGCCCCTCGAAGCCGGTGGCCGCCCCGAGGCTCTCGCGCAGCGCCGCGTTCTCGCGGGCCAGCCGCTCGCGCTCGCGGCGGTCCTCCACCCGGGCCGCCACCTTGCGCACCCGCACCCGCAGCTCGTCCAGCTGCACCGGCTTGTTCAGGAAGTCGAACGCCCCGTCGCGCATCGCCTGCACCGCGGCGGCCACCGTGGCGAACGCGGTCAGCACGATCACCTCGGTCTCCGGCCAGCGCTGCTTGGTGAGGCGCAGCAGCTCCAGGCCGTCGGGCGGGTCCATCCGGAGGTCGGTCACCACCAGCTCGAAGCGGCACGCCTCGAGCGCGGCCACCGCGGCCGCCCCGGAGTGCTCCACCCGCACCGCGTGGCCCTCCTCGGAGAGGGTGTCGCCCAGGAGCTTCGCCAGGCGCGGCTCGTCGTCCACCAGGAGGATGTTCACGCCGTTGCCGCCTCCGCCGCCGGGAAGATCAGCCGGAACACCGTGCCGCGGCCCTCGCGGCTGTCCACCTCGATGCGCCCGCGGTGCTCGCGCACGATGCGCTCGACCACCGCCAGCCCCAGCCCGGTGCCGCGCTCCTTGCGCGAGTAGAAGGGGTCGAACACCCGGCGCAGCTCCTCCCGCGGGATGCCGTGCCCGGTGTCGCGGACCTCGCACACCCAGCTCCGGTCGCGCCGCTCCAGGGCCAGCGTGAGTTCGCCGCCCTCGGGCATGGCGTCCTCGGCGTTGAGCACCAGGTTCAGCAGCACCTGGCGGATGCCCGCCGGGCTGCCCCGGAGCAGGGCCGCGCCGTCCGGGTAGCGGGTGAGCACCCGGATGCCGCGCTTGCCCAGGTCGGGCTCGCACAGCATCCGCACCCGCTCCAGCGACTCCTTCAGGTCCAGCACCTCGGGCCGGTCGGGGTCGCTGCGCGCGAAGTCCAGGTACGTCGAGAGGATGGAGTTCAGCCGCTCCACCTCCTCCGGGATATAGTGCCAGATTTCGTCCTGCGGCGGGGCTCCCTTCAGCCGCTCCGAGGTGGCCCGGATGATGGCCAAGGGGTTCCGGATCTCGTGGGCCATGGTGGCCGCGAGCTGGCCCATGCTCGCCAGCGTCTCGCTGCGCCGGGCGCGCTCCTCGGCCCGCAGCAGCCCGCGGGTGGCGCGGCTGAAGAACACCCCCAGGAGCAGGATGGCCAGGGTGGACACGCCCGCCACCAGCAGCAGGTCGCGCCGCAGGCGCTCCAGGCCGACGAAGAAGCCGGCGTCCGCGTCCACCGCCAGCACCGCCCGCACCTCGCCCGAGTCCGGGCGCACCGGCGCGTAGGCCGCCTTGTAGTGGCGCCCGCCCACCTCGTACAGCGCGCTGGCCCCCGCCCGGCCCAGCAGCGCCTCGGCCGGCGCGGCGCGGTCCAGCGCCAGCGCCGGCGGGCGCGCCGCCAGCGGCGGGTCGGCGTCCAGGTCCAGCACCGTCCTCTGGTTGCGGTCGAAGATGAACACGTTGCGGATCCACCCGGTGATGGTCCGGGTGCGCTCCAGCTGGCTCCGGAGCGTGGCGTAGGCGTAGCCGTACTCGCCCTTCTGCAGGAGGTCGTCCAGCTCGTCGGAGGTGACCCGCGAGGCGGCGGTCACCGCCACCGCGGTCAGGCTGCGGTTCAGCTCCCGCTCCCAGCTGGCCCGGATGGTGCGGTAGTAGAACCAGCCGGCGGCGTTCACCACCAGCAGCACCAGCACCAGGAAGAGAAGCGTCCCGCCGAGCTGCACGACGTGCGGCGGGACCCTGCGCCGGGGGGACTGGATTCGCATGGCTGGCAGGCATAGTGGCCGCAGCGGCGGGCGGC
>DATKKS010000040.1:0-23714 GCA_035542815.1 Saccharimonadales bacterium (SeqCode)
ACGAGGTCTTCGTCAAGCGCCAGTAGTCGGCGCAGCGGAAAGACACTGCTCATGAAGAAGCGCGTGGCATCCCCGCATCCCATTCGCTGCTCCTTCTGCGGACGGCAGCAGGACGAGGTGGCCCGGCTGGTCTCGGGCCCCTCGGTGTACATCTGCAGCGAGTGCGTGAAGCTGTGCAACGACATCCTGGAGGGCGAAGGGGAGCGCGAACAGCCGGTGCAGCGCGGGGCGCTGCCCAAGCCCAGCGAGATCAAGCGCATCCTGGACGATTATGTCATCGGGCAGGAGCGCGCCAAGAAGACCCTCGCGGTGGCGGTGTACAACCATTACAAGCGCATCTACTCGCCCGCCTCCACCGACGACGTGGAGCTGGAAAAGAGCAACATCCTGCTGATCGGGCCCACCGGCACCGGCAAGACGTTGCTGGCGCGCACCCTGGCCCGCTTCCTCAAGGTCCCCTTCGCGATCGTGGACGCCACCTGCCTGACCGAGGCGGGCTACGTGGGCGAGGACGTGGAGAACATCCTGGTGCGCCTGCTGCAGGCGGCCGACTTCAACCTGGTCAATGCCGAGCACGGAATCGTGTACGTGGACGAGATCGACAAGATCTCCCGCAAGAGCGAGAACCCCTCGATCACCCGGGACGTCTCCGGGGAGGGGGTGCAGCAGGCGCTGCTGAAGATCTTCGAGGGCACGGTGGCCAACGTGCCGCCCCAGGGCGGCCGCAAGCACCCGCAGCAGAAGTACATCGAGGTCAACACCAAGGACATCCTGTTCATCTGCGGCGGGGCCTTCGAGGGCCTGGAGAAGATCATCGAGCGGCGGACCGGGCAAAAGGTGATGGGCTTCGGCGCCGATATCCAGAGCAAGCGCGACCGCCAGGTGGGCGAGATCCTGGCCCAGGTGGAGCCCGAGGACCTGCTCCGCTACGGGCTGATCCCGGAGCTGGTGGGCCGACTGCCGGTGGTGGGCACGCTGGACTCCCTGGGCGAGGAGTCGCTGGTGCAGATCCTGACCGAGCCCAAGAACGCCATCGTGCGCCAGTACCAGAAGTTCTTTGAGATGGAGGGAGTGAAGCTCGAGTTCGAGCCTGAGGCGCTGCGCGAGGTGGCCCGCATGGCCCGCAAGCGCGGCACCGGGGCCCGCGGCCTGCGCGCGGTGCTGGAGGAGCGGATGCTGGACGTGATGTACGAGATCCCGTCCACGCCCGACGTGCTCACCTGCACCGTCACCCGCTCGGCCATCCTGGAGCGCACTCCGCCGGCGCTGACGTTCCGCGGGGAGCGAAGGCGCAAGGAAGCTTAGCCGTCCGAGCGCGGGGGACTGGGATGCCCGGGGCGGACCCGCTCCGGGCATTGCGGCCTCGGGGCGCGGCCTGACCACCGGACCGTGAAGCCGACCATGCCACCAGGGAACCACAACGAGCCATGAAGACCAAAGGCGAGATCGCCATCGTCGAACGCGGGGACGAAGTCTTCGAGATCCAGGAGCGGCTGCCGCTGCTGCCGCTCCGGGATGTCGTGATCTTCCCCTACATGACCACCCCGCTGCTGGTGGGCCGGGCCCCCTCGGTGAACGCCATCGAGCGGGCCGTGGCCCGCGACCGGATCCTGTTCTGCGTGGCCCAGAAGAAGCCCGAGGTGGCCGACCCTGGCCGGGACGGGCTGTTCAAGGTGGGCACCGTGGTGCGGGTGCTGCAGCTGTTCCGGCTGCCCGACGGCACCATGCGGGTGCTGGTGGAGGGCATCGCCCGGGCCCGGCTGAAGCGCTTCCTGCCGGCCGACGACTACTACTTGGTGCAGGTGGAGATGATGGCCGAGGACACCCCGGCCAGCTCCGAGGTCGAGGCCCTCACGCGGATGGTGCTGTCGGCGTTCAACGACTACGTGCGCATGAACCGGCGCATCCCGGACGAGGTCCTGCTGACCGCCAACAACATCGCCGACCCCTCCTGCCTGGCCCACACCGTGGCCTCCCACCTGCTCATTAATAAGGTGGCGACCAAGCAGGAGATCCTGGAAATCGAGGACACCCTGGGCCGGCTGCGCCAGCTCTCCAAGATCCTGGCCCAGGAGCTGGAGATCGTGAAGCTGGAGCGGAAGATCGAGGGCCAGGTCCGCAGCCAGGTGCACAAGAACCAGAAGGAGTTCTACCTCAACGAGCAGCTCAAGGCCATCCGCAAGGAGCTGGGCTACCAGAGCGAGTTCTCGGGCGAGGTGGAGGAGCTCACCCAGGCGGTCAAGAAGGCCCGCATGCCGGCCGAGGTCCACGAGAAGGCCATGAAGGAGCTGGACCGGCTGGCCAAGATGAGTTTCATGTCTCCCGAGGCCGCGGTGGTCCGCAGCTACGTGGACTGGCTGGTGGCCCTGCCGTGGGTCAAGCGCACCCGGGACGTGACCGACGTCCGGGCGGTGCAGAAGCAGCTGGACAGCGACCACTTCGGGCTGGAGAAGGTCAAGGAGCGCATCGTCGAGTACATCGCCGTGATGCGCCTCAACCAGGGCCAGCTCAAGGGCCCCATCCTGTGCCTGGTGGGCCCGCCGGGGGTGGGCAAGACCTCCCTGGGCAAGTCCATCGCCACCGCCCTGGGCCGCAAGTTCGTGCGCATGTCCCTGGGCGGGGTGCGGGACGAGGCGGAGATTCGGGGCCACCGGCGGACCTACATCGGGTCCATGCCGGGGCGCATCATCCAGGCGATCCGCAAGGCCGGCACCCGGAACCCCCTGTTCCTGCTGGACGAGATCGACAAGCTGGGCACGGACTTCCGGGGCGACCCGGCGGCGGCGCTGCTGGAGGTGCTGGACCCGGAGCAGAACCACACCTTCAACGACCACTACCTGGAGGTGGACTTCGACCTCTCGGACGTGATGTTCGTGACTACCGCGAACGCGCTGTTCTCCATTCCCCCGGCGCTGCAGGACCGCACCGAGATCATCCGCCTGCCGGGCTACCTGGAGACCGAGAAGGTCCAGATCGCGCGCCAGTTCCTGGTGCCCAAGCAGTTGAAGGCCAACGGGCTGAAGCCCGAGGACCTCAAGTTCTCCGAGCCCACCCTGCGCAAGCTGATCAACGAGTACACCCGCGAGGCCGGGGTGCGCAGCCTGGAGCGGGAGCTGGCCCGCATCTGCCGCCGGGTGGCCCGCCGCAAGGCCGAGGCGAAGGGCCGCCGGGCGGTGACCGTGACCGCCGGGAACCTGGGCAAGTTCCTGGGCCCGCCGCGCTTCCTGGACAGCCAGGTAGAGGCCCGCAACCGCGTCGGGGTGGCCACCGGGCTGGCCTGGACCGAGGTGGGCGGGGAGGTGCTCACGGTGGAGGTCACCATCCTGCCGGGCAAGGGCGAGCTGGTGCTCACCGGCAAGCTGGGCGAGGTGATGAAGGAGTCCGGCCAGGCGGCCATGAGCTACGCCCGGGGCCGGTGGGCGCGCCTGGGCCTCGACAAGTGGTTCTACCGGGACATGGACATCCACGTCCACCTGCCCGAGGGCGCCATGCCCAAGGACGGGCCGTCGGCCGGGATCACCATGGCCACCGCGCTGATCTCCGCGCTGACCGGGATCCCCACCCGCCGGGACGTGGCCATGACCGGCGAGATCACCCTGCGCGGGGCGGTGCTCCCGGTGGGCGGGCTGCCGGAGAAGACGGTGGCCGCCCGCCACGCGGGGCTGCGCACGGTGCTGATCCCCAAGGGCAACGAGAAGGACATCGAGGAGCTGCCGCGCGAGGTGCGCCGGGACCTGGAGCTGGTGCCGGTCGAGACCATGGACCAGGTGCTGGAGCACGCCCTGGAGCAGCCGGCTCGGGGCCGCGCCGCGGCCGAGCCGGAGGCGCCCACCGCCTACGCCCACTGAGGTCGCGGCCCGCCGCGACTGTGCGCCCTCAGTTCGATTTCTACATTATTGTCGAATGCCGGGATGCGCACTGCAACGCAATTGACCGCACTCCGCTGTCCACTCCGTTGACAACCATGCCGACGCACCGCTCCACGGCGCACTCTAAGCCGAAGTCGAAAGGTTGATTGTGTGAGAATCCCCAGACGCTGGAACACAACTTGCTCATCAGCCCCTGGCAATGCTAGTGCGTTGTGGCGAACGAAGAAAGTGGCACAACGCATGCCGGACTGAAGAAGGAGCGCCGCCTGGACGAATACTTGAGAGCGTTGTGGCGTCAGTTTTTCATTGACACGTTCTTCCGGCGGGTGTTAGGTTCCGCGCGGTTGTTCCGAGTCGTCTGTGCGCGGGCAACGGAGCGCTACATCCGTCCCTTCACGGCCGCAATGCTTCCCGTGTGTCGGCTGAAATCCCGTGCAAGGGAGTTTCGCGAACCGGGCGGCGCCCTCCCCACCCCGAGCCACACGACCACCGGGAGGGCAGAAGCGAGGGAGCGCTTCTGGATATGGGAGCACCAAGTACGGACCGGGTTGACAGCCCGGCGATCGCTTGGCTACAACTCTCACGGGTTTCACGGCGCGGCGGGACTTGGGGCCGCGGCCGGCAAGTCGAAAAAGGGAGTCCGCAAGAGTCTCGACGCAGGGGCTGTGGCCTCATTGCGTCCTTCACGATTTTCAGGCCTGCAGTCTCTGAGAGAGGTGCTCCGATGATCTCAGCTCCTCGCCGTCCCCGATGCGCCAGCGCAGGGGGGATCAACGCGTGGGAAACCCGGTCCGGGAGGGGGCTCCGATGAGTGTGCTGAGGCCCCCCCGGTCAGCGACCGGCCCCGGTGGAGGGGGAGACCGAACGACTGCAAGCCACCGGACTTGGCCGCCTGGAGCGATACAGCAGGCGGTGTGTGAGATAGGAAGACGCAACGAGCTTGGCCCGGCAGGGCCACCCAGGTCTAGAGAGCAAGTGAGAGCAATTCCGGTTCATCCACAAGGAGGTTCGGGAATGAATGGCTGGCGGAAACTGGTCGGTGCTCTGGTGCTGACCCTGGTCTGTGCCGTTGGGCTGGTTCCCATCGCCCAGTCGGCGCAGCAGTACGTCACCCCCCTGAGCAACCACGGGGTGCGCTCCGGGTACGTCGGGACCTACCTGACCCGGCTGTCCCGCGCGTTCTTCTCCCGCGGCTCGGTCCAGGACAGTGCGACGTACGTCGTCCACAACCGGCAGTCGTTCTGCATTGGACGGCTGGACATCTACTCGAACGTCCAGGACACCGTGAAGGCGGTCAAGGTCACCGACAAGAACGACGCGATCGCCAACATCGACGAGGTCCAGATCTACATTGACTCCAACGCCAATGGGCTCTGGGACAGCGGCGACGCCATGGTGGCCTCCAACCCCGCCGGGCTGGCCTTCACCGGCCCGCCGGCCACGGACTCCATCGCCACGTTCACCTCGTTCAGCCAGGTCCTGACGGTCCCGGCGAACAGCCACTGGAAGAGCAACGTCGCCGGCTCGTGGCCGATCGCCACCGGCGCGGGCGACTCGCTGGCCCAGAGCGACCCGCACCTGACGCTGTTCATCGTCTACAAGATGGCCCAGCAGGTCACCAACGGCAGCGCGCTGCGGACCGCCTTCCAGGCGGGCGGCAGCGGCCTGGTGCTCAGCTCGGTCTTCCAGGACTCCACCAACGCCCTGAACGGCATCTTCAACGCCGGCACGGGCGCGTGGCTCATTTCCACGCTCCAGAACGACAGCACCACCACGGTGCCCGGCTTCATGGGCTCCACCCCGCCGGTGACCCCCGGCACCGTCTACACCGGCGCGACCTACACCGTGACCCAGGACCGGATGAAGCCCTGGGCCCAGGCGAGCCACTACTGGTCGCCGTCGCTGTTCGCGATCGGCCAGCCGGCGGTGAACCACGCCAGCCAGAACGATGCCAACGTGCCGATCCTGTTCTTCGGCCTGCAGGCGCCCGACTCGGGCTTCGCCTCGCTGAAGAGCCCGGGCCCGGCCGCGGGCCTGCACCTGTTCGGCCGGGGTGACTCCACGCGGGTCGCCGCCGGGCTGGGCGCGTTCAAGGGCAACCTGTTCGACTCGCTCGTGACGGTGACGGTGACCAGCGAGAACACCAACGACATTGACGTCAAGACCGTGAAGCTGTGGCTCAAGGGCCCGGCCAACACGGCGGACACCCTGGAGACCGGCGACACCCTGATGGCCGTGGTCGGCGGCACCGCCGGGGTCTCGGCGTTCAACGCCTCCGGCAAGGCCAGCCTGACCGTCGGCACGGGCACCGGGGTGGGCGCGGTGAAGGCGAACGGGAACAGCCGGTTCGTCTTCAACCAGGTGCGCAACTTCCTGGTCACCTACGACCTGAACTCGGTCGGCCGGACGCACAACGGGGACGTGCTGGACGTCAAGATCGCCCAGTTCGACATCCTCGGAAGCGTGACCGGCTACACGCCACCGGTGGACATCGCCGTGGACTCGGCCCAGGTCACCTTCCTGGCCCTGCCGTTCACGGTGTGGATTGACACCCTGGCGACCAACCGGGCGCTCCATGCCAATGCCCTTCCCGACAGCATGAACAACATGCACACGCTGCTGGTGAAGGGCCTGATCGACCTCGGGGACTCCACCTACCTGGCGGGCAAGGCGCTGGCCTACGAGCTGGCGCAGGTGAAGGTGAAGAACGCCTCCACCGACATCGACTCGCTGGTGGTGGACCTCCGGGCCTTCGGGCAGCGGATGCGCTACAACGTGCCGAAGAGCGGATGGCGGCCGCTGGGCACGGACACGGTGTGGTCCGACACCTTCGCGGTGCGCGACCCGATGAACGCCGCCTACAACGACGTGTTCGGCGGGGCGTTCAGCCGTGACCGGTACGCCGCGGACACGTACAACCGTCCGACGGTGACCGCCGCAAACGGCAACACCGGCTTCCTGGCGGAACCGGACGGTCCGTACAGCGTGGCCAACGTGGGGGCCATCACCGGGATGGCCTTCCCGAAGTGGTACGCCTACTCGCGGACCGTGCTGGGCGTGGCGCAGATCGACTCCGGGTGGGCCCCGATCGGCTTCCCGGGCGACAGCTACGCCGGGCCGTACGCGCAGATCCCGGTGGACACCTGGCTGCCCAGCCGGATCACCGGCGTGAACTTCGCCGAGGCCGACAGCGGCAAGCTGGACATCCAGTTCGACCCGGCCGACGGCACCAAGGACGGCCACGTGATCGCGAGCCCGGGGAGCGGCATGCGTCCGACCGGCAAGAACGCCGGCGGTGGCGCGTACCTCATCTACGCGCAGAGCAACTGGCTGTCCGGCGCGCCCACTGGGGACATCAACTGGGCCACCGCGATCGACACCATCCCGTGGACCGACACGCTGACCAACCACACGGTCAAGCACGCCATCCGTGACCTGTTCGGCACGGGCGGCAACCCGGCCACCCACGTGGTGAAGTTCAACGCCAACCAGGACTACCTGTTCGGCATCCGGACCCGCGACAACGGCGGGAACCTGGAGCTGAACACGTTCTACTATTCGACCTTCGCCGACACGACCGCCCCGACGGTGAACCTGATTTCGCCGACCAAGCAGTGCGGCGTGTACGGCCCGAGCAACCTCATCATCAACCACCACCTGTTCGTGTACGCGGCGGTGGACAGCGCCAACGGGCCGGACATCGCGGGCGGCAGCGTGAAGCTGCACGTCCGGGCGCGGGACATCGACCCGACCCTGGCCGGCAACCAGCCGGGCCCGTGGGACGACCCGAACATCAAGATCGACAACCACCCGCTCGGCAGCCTGCCGCTGAGCATGACCCAGATCGGGAGCTCGTACTGGTACATGTACGAGATCTCCTCGGTCAAGGACACGCTCAACCTGCAGGACGAGTTCGAGCTGACGGTCACCGCGACCGACAACCACGGCAACACCGAGACTCCGGACCACTCTTACAACCGGGGCAACAACCTGTGCTTCATCTGGGACGACGTGAGCCCGGTGTGTGAGCTGCTCAAGATCAACGGGCAGGAGACCAGCAGCGGCACGCTGCCGACGGTCACCACGACCGGCGACTCCACGTCGCTGACCGTGCGGGTCACCGACGCGGTGAACGACAAGTACAACCTGCCGTACTACTTCAGGCTCGACATGGGCGGCGGGCTGTGGACCTACGGCTTGCTGCACACCGACCCGATCACCCACGAGGTCGTCCTGAAGTACCCGTCCTCGGCGATCGTGGCCAGCTCGGCGACCCCGGGCGGCCTGATCGGCACGGCGACGGTGTCGGTCAAGGACAGCGCCAACAACGAGTGCTCGTCCTCGGCCAGCTTCTACCTGAAGGACATCATTCCGCCGGTGGCGCACTTCGTAACGCCGCTGGTGAACACCCGGTTGCACCTGCCGTACACCATCCAGGTGGCGGCCAGCGACAACGCCGGCCTGGGCGCCGCAGTCCTGACGCTGTGGGCGCACGGCGGCGCGTTCATGGACTCCATCGGGATCGTGCCGCGGCCGGGCCAGGGCCAGCCGTCCACCTCCTACACGTACAGCTACAACTGGAACAAGGACCACCTGTACGCGAAGGTCGTGGGCATGGCCAATGACGGCCTGTACGACATCAAGGCCACGGTGTACGACCTGGCGAGCAACACCGTCACCGCCCTGACCACCTTCCAGTTCGACGCCTTGGCGCCGACGCTGAAGCTGGCCATCGCGGACCCGGTCACCATCGGCGGCAAGACGGTGATGCCGACCACGGTCACTTTCTCGGCCACGCCCACCGGTCCGTTCGCGACGGACGTGGTGGCCGCGCGGTTCTACTGGAAGAAGCGCATCCAGCCGGATGTCTACAACAACCCCGGCTGGCAGACGATGGGCGCGGGCTACAACGTCACCACGCTGCGCGACGGCGCCTACTGGATCACCTACAACGGCTTCCCGAGCGCTGACTCGGTGGACGTTCGGGTGATCGGCGTGGACGCCGTGGGCAACGTCGCGTACGACTCGGACGGCGACGGGACCTTCGATCCGGGCACCTTCGCACAGGCCCTGGCGTCGAACCCGCCCAGCGGCGTGCAGTTCTACACCGCCGGGAGCCCGTCCTTCGCGATCTGGAAGGTCACCGACGTGACCTCCACCCTGGTGTACTACCCGAGCACCATGCTGGGCGGCAGCGGCTGGGCCTACGCCAACGGGTCCGACTCGCTGTTCGTGAACCCGCAGGACAACACCGGCTCGGGCGTGGACTCCTACGCGGAGTACTGGCTGAACGGCCTGAACCTGGGGAACCCGACCGGGGACAACGGGCCGGCGGCCAACCTGCTGCTGGGCCACGTGACCACCAGCCCGTACAACTTCGGCTTCGGCCTGAGCCGGATCGTCGGTCTGCAGCGCTACCTGCAGGCTTACGGCTACTGGCAGGGCACGTTGACGCTGAAGCTCTATGACAAGTTCGGCAACCTCACCACGCAGGACGCGATCCACCTCGGTGTGACCGACGTCAACCCGAGCCAGGCGGTGATCACCAGCCCGGTCAGCGGGTGCGTGGTGTGGGGCGACAACATGTTCAACGCGCTGGTCGTGGACGCCAGCAAGATCCGCAAGGTGCGCTTCGAGTACAAGCCGGTCACGGGCGGCAACTTCACGCCGTTCGACTCGATGCTGACGACCAACGCCAGCGTCGTGGGCTCCGGCGTGTACCAGGGCGTGACCTACACCGGCACCTGGCACACCCAGGGCCTGGTGGCCGACGGCCAGTACCTGATCCGCGCGGTGGCCATCGACTCGGTGGGCCTTATTGACGGCTCGCCGGCCACCATGTCGGTGATCCTGGACAACAAGGGCCCGAGCGTGACGCTCGGCCCGGTGGTGGAGCCGCTGGGCGGCGGCCGGTGGATCGGCGGTGGCAACAACGCCCCGATCAACCCGGTGATGGGCCTCTCGGCCACCGCCTCGGGCGTGGCCCCGCTGGACCACGTCGAGTGGCAGGTCAAGCTCGTGACCGACCCGAACAAGCCGGTCCGGCCGCAGTCCACCCTGATCACCGGCACTTGGATGAGCCTGGGCACCGACGCCAACCCGCCGTACGCGCTGAGCTACGTGTTCAACGGCGGGACCCAGACCACCTGGAGCAACAAGTTCGGCAGCGTGGGGCAGGTCCAGCTGCGCGCCCTGGTGTACGACCAGGCGTGCACCGGCGCCCGCTCCGTGGCCACGCCGGACACCGGCCGGTACTTCATCGACTTCAGCTCGCCGCGCGCGTTCTTCCAGACGGTGAACAGCGTGGCGGTGACCTCGCAGCCGATCGACGTGACCAGTGGGACCAACATCCCGCTGGTGGCGGCGACCTTCGATGACGTGCCGACGGCGATCACCAACGTGGGCCTGGACTCGGTCCAGTTCACGGTGCTGAACGCCAACAACACCAAGATGTTCGACGTTAAGATGCCGGCGAGCGCCGGCGTGAACGGCGCGTTCACGACCTACTGGAACACCTCCGGCCTGGCGGCCGGCGTGTACACGGTCCAGTTCCAGTCGTGGGACCTGCTGCACAACTACAGTGACCTCGTTTCCACCGCGGTCAAGGTCATCGACCAGGTTGCCCCGACCGCTGAGATCGCGGGCGTCCTGCCGAAGCTCCTGTACGCGGTGAGTTACGACAACGACGTCACGGACATGCAGTTCCAGGTGCGCCCGAACGGGGCCTCGACGTGGACCAACGTCGGGATCAGCACCCGGATTTTCAAGGGTCGCCTGAACGCCGACGCCGCCAAGCGCCTGGGCCGCAACGTGGCCCGGAGGCTGGCGAACGGCGGCGTGGCCATGACCCTGTGGTCCACGACGTACGACGCGTCGCTCTACAGCTCCGGGACCTTCCAGTTCCGGGCGATCCCGGTGGACACCGCGGGCAACAGCAACCCGAGCCTCGCCCCGGTCGCCAACGCCGCGCTGACGGTGAGCGGCGGGGTGGCCACGTGGACTGCGGCCCCGGTGAACGGGAACCAGATCGCTTCGATCTCCTTCTCGGCCAACGAGACCACCTGTGACAGCGCGCTGGTGTCGGTCGTCACCGACGGCACCGGCGGCATCCCGGCGGTCATCGTGGCCGAGCTGCCGATCAACCAGCCCGACAACGCGTACCTGGCGCACGCGGTGGCGATGCACGCGAACACGGTCCAGACCACGACGTTCTTCGTGGGCTCGGTGCCGCTCGACGACATTTCCACCCTGGGCGGGACCGCGTGGGTGTTCGCCGGCCTGAACAGCGCGCTGGTGACCAACCTCGAGTGGTCCGGCCTGACGCTGTACCCGGTCACGCCGTCGCTCGGGTCCAACACCACGATCAAGAGCATCGAGCAGGTGGGCGGTCTGCCGGTCGCGCAGATCATGTTCCCGCCGGCCTCCGTGCCGTACAGCACGAACGTGGTCCTGCTCCCGACCGACATGCCGCAGCCGCAGCCGGACGCCAACCGCGTCCGCGGAGTGCTGTCGCCGTTCAACAACTTCTATCTGTTCGGCGACTGCCAGTTCCTGGACAAGGTCAAGACGGCGGCCCAGACGAGCGCCAAGCGCGTCACGCTGGGCAAGGGCGCGGTCAAGGCGGCGGGCGCGACGCAGGAGGTCATGGACTACCTGAAGCCGGTCCTGATCACCCTGAAGTACGGCACGCCGAAGGGCCCGAACACCGCCAACGCGCTGATGGTGGCTCGCTGGGACTACGAGATGGGCCAGTGGGACTTCACCAGCGTGGTTCGCAACACGATTGACCCGACCCAGAACCTGGCCACGGCGTGGGTGATCCGTCCGGGTGGCTACGCGGTGGTGGAGGTCGACAACTCCGCCCCTGCCGGCCCCCTGAGCATCACCGACGTCAAGGCGCTGCCCGGCCCGGCCACCTTCCCGGCTCACCTGCAGGTTCCGGTGAACGGGTACGTGGACTCGCGGCCGTGCTTCTCGGCGATCGTCAACCACACGTTCGGGAACGACAAGATCGACGACGTGATGGCGTGGATCAAGCCGGTCGGCGGCCACTACATCCAGATCCTCGACACCAAGACGTCGTTCGTCCACTGCGGGCTCAGCCACGAGGGCGGGTACGAGCCGGGCAGCGGGTTCATGAACGTGTGCTACAACATCGAGGAGGAGGGCTGCACGGACCAGAACCCGGGCAGCGACGACGGCGCCTTCCCGACGCTCAAGAACGGCAACTACTGGCTGAAGGTCGCGGCCACCTCGATCACCGGTGACTACGCCGCGGACAGCACCATGTTCAACGTGGACGCCATCGGGCCGCTGGTCCGCAACATGACGCCGCCGCAGCAGGGTCAGTTCCCGGTCATCCGTTACAGCGCGTTCGACAACGGGGCCGGGGTGAGCTCGTCGCGGCAGGCCGTGGACCTGTTCATCATGCAGTACGACCCGGCGCAGCCCACGCAGATCTACCCGTACTACAAGGGCACGCTGTGGTCGAACTCCAACATCCTGCAGGACTCGGTCAGCGCCGACGGCTTCACGCACTACTACTCGGCGAAGTCCAACATCACGTTCAAGGACGGCGACAACATCCGGGCCGTGGTGTACGGCGGGCTCGCGTCGGACTGGTTCAACGACTCGACCTACAAGTACACGGACGGCGCTCGCCAGTACTACGCGGCGGGCGGCGTGAAGGACTCGCTGAACAACGGCGGGTCGCCGCTGGAGATCTTCACCAACATCAACCTGAACGCTCTCGGGCCGAACGTGAGCAGCGCCACGTCGGTGTGCGTCGGTCCGAACGCGGTGATCAAGGTGCTCGTGGACGATGCCGGCAACGGCATTGACCTCGCCACCGCGTCCATCACGTATCGGAACGTGGCCAGCGGCGCGACGCTGGCGACGCACAAGACCCCGGACATCGTGGTCCACGGCGACACGTTGATCGACCACACCACCTTCAACCTGGCCGACGGGGTGCACCTGCAGGCCGTGGTGACGGTGGGCGACAACGCGACGCCGAAGAACTTCACCGTTCGGACCTACGACTTCACCGTGGACGCGACGCCGCCGGTGATCGCCCTGACGACCGGGACGAACATCTCCGACGGCTCGATCCAGCTGGACATTACGTCGATGGGCTGCGACAACACCTACAACATCGTGGACGCTTCGGCGATCCAGGTCATGGTGGACGGTGAGGCCGTGTCGTTCACCTACGACGCGGGTCTCCACCGGATCACGATCAGCAACCCGGGCTACGGCAAGACGCTGGTGGTGACGGTGACCGACGCGGTCGGCAACATCGGCACCTTCCGCGGGGTGACGCAGTCCTCGGTGCTGGCGATGAGCAGCCCGCACAACTACCCGAACCCGTTCGACAACAAGTCGTCGAGCACCAGCCCCATGACGACCATCGTGCTCGGCCTGACCAAGAACGCCAGCGTGGACATCAACATCTACGACCTGGCGGGCGGTCTGGTCCGGTCGAAGCACATCGACAACGCGACGCCGGCGACCACCTGGGTCTGGGACGGTCGTACGGACGAAGGCAAGACGGTTGGACGTGGTGTCTACCTCGGCCGGATCAAGGCCAGCGACGGCTCCCGCACCGCTGCGGCGATCATCAAGATCGCGGTGGCCCGGTAACGATGGAGGAGGGGGCCCGGGCGACCGGGCCCCCCACCCGCCGATGACCTTGGCGATGACAGACAAGGAGGTAGTGAAGATGTTCCGGAAAGGCTCCCTGGTCCTGCTGGCCGGCCTGGCGCTGTTGGCGGTGGCCGTGCCCGTTTGGGCCGATGACAGCAACGACGCGAAGACGGTGTTCGCGCTCGAGCACAGCGGCTTCGACGCGCGCGCGCTCGGGATGGGCGGCGCCTATGTCGGCGTGGCCAACGACGCGGCCGCCGGGTACTGGAACCCGGCCGGCCTGTACATGATGGCGGAAGGCGCCACCAGCTTGAGTTCGATGTACACCACCGGGCTCGAGAACGACGTGTTCCAGAACTACGTCGCGGTGGCTCACCGCTTCAGCAACTTCGCCCTGGGTGCCACCTGGGTGAACACCGGCGTGCGCGACGTCCTGGGCTACGATGGCACGGGCAACTACGTCAACACCTTCGGGCTGTCCGAGAACATGGTCGGGCTGTCCGCGGGCATGGGCACCGACAAGGCGGCCTTCGGCTTCACGCTGAAGGGCTACTTCCAGGGCCTGGACAGCGAGCAGCGCAACGGCGTCGGCCTGGACGCGGGCGTGCAGTTCAAGGTGAACGACATGCTCACCCTGGGCGGCGTGATGCAGGACATCGGCGGCAACCTGGGCGGCGACAACCGCATGCCGGTGACCGTGCGCATCGGCGCGGGCGTGTTCCCGATGGAGCACCTGCGCTTCGCCCTGGACGTGGAGCGGACCGAGAACCAGTCCACTCTGTTCCACGGGGGCGGCGAGTACGCCGTGAAGTTCGGCGACGACGCGATGGCCTTCCTGCGGGCGGGCGTGAACGACACCAAGATGAACGCCGGCCTGGGCGTGAAGGTCAGCAAGCTGGAGGCGGACTACGCCTTCACCGGCGAGAAGGTGGAGGGCTTTGGCAACGCGCATCGCGTGTCGCTGAACGTCCACTTCTAGCCAGCCGGGCCAACCGCCCGTTCAGTATCATTTGCATCTGCTCCGAAGCCTTTCCGGGGGGACGGCGCCATGATGGCGCCGTCCCTTTTTGTGGCCCCGGACGCCGCCCCGCCGCCGCTCGCGGGGGCGCGCGGCGGTGCGCCCGCAAGCCGCCCCCCGACGCGTGCGCGGGGGCCGCACCGCGGTGCGCCTGCAAGCCGCCCCCCGCGCCTGCGTGGCGGCGCACGGCAGTGCGTCCGCACCCGACCGCCCCCCTCGCCTCCCCGCCCGCGCCGCCCGGCGTCTTGACAGCCGCCGGGGCAGGCCGCAGAATGCGCTCATCCAGCAGGGTAGCCCCGTGTTCGTTGGTGTTTCCCCCTTCGTGAACGGTTTCACAACCGCGGAGCGAGGATCTTGAAGATCGTCGTGTGCGTGAAGCAGGTGCCGGACTCGGAGACCCGCGTGAGGGTCGGCGCGGACGGCCGGCGCGTGGACCTCGCCGGCGTGTCCATGGTGGTGAACCCGTACGACGAGTTCGCGCTCGAGGCGGCGCTTCAGCTCAAGGAGGCCGCCGGGGCCGGCGAGGTGGTGGTGCTGACGCTGGGGACAGCCGCGGCCGCCGCCACCATGCGCACCGCGCTGGCCATGGGGGCCGACCGCGGGGTGCTCCTCAAGGCCGACCCGTCGGAGGCGGACGGCCGGGCGGTGTCCGAGGCGCTGGCGGCGCAGCTCAAGACGCTGGCCCCCGACCTGGTGCTGTTCGGCAAGCAGGCCATCGACGACGACGGCGCCCAGGTGGGGCCGCGGGTGGCCGAGTTGCTGGGACTGCCGTGCGTCACGGTCGTGACCGGGCTGACCGTCACCGACGGCCGGGTGCGCGCGGAGCGCGAGGTCGAGGGCGGCCTCGAGGTGTGCGCGTGCAGCCTGCCGGCGGTGATCACCACCCAGAAGGGCCTCAACGACCCGCGCTATCCCTCGCTCAAGGGCATCATGGCGGCCAAGAAGAAGGAGATCCTGGAGGTCGAGACGGCGCTCCCGGCGCCGGGGCTGGCGGTCCGGAAGGTGAGCCCGCCGCCGGCGCGCAAGCCGGGGCGGATCGTGGGCACCGGCCGCGAGGCGGTGCCGGAGCTGGTGCGGGTGCTGCGGGAGGAGGCGCGCGTCATCTGACGCGCGCGGACGCGATGGCCATCCTGGTGTTCATCGAGGCTCGCGACGGCGCCATCCGCAGGGTCTCCCTGGAGGTGCTGGGGGCGGCCCGCTCGGTGGCCGCCGGGCTGGGGGGCGCGCCGGTGGTGGCGGTCCTCCCGGGGCACCAGGTGCGCGAGGTGGCCGCGCTCGGGCCCGCCGGCGCCGACCGGGTGCTGGTGTACGACGCGCCGCACTTCCGCGGCTACACCCCGGACGGCTACGCCGCCGCCGTGGCCGAGGCCGCGGGGAAGGTCGCGGCCACCGCGGTGCTCTTCCCGGCCTCGGCCATGGGCAAGGACCTGGCCCCCCGGGTGGCGGCGCGGCTGGGGGCCGGCCTGGCCACCGACTGCACCGGCCTGCGCGCGGAGGGCGGGGAGCTGATCGCCACCCGCCCGGTGTACGCGGGCAAGGTGTTCGCCGAGGTCGCCTGGGACCGGCCGCCGCAGGTGGCCTCGCTGCGCCCCAAGATCTTCGAGCCGCTGCCGCCCGACGCCGGCCGCTCCGCGGCGGTGGAGACGCTGCCCGCCCCGGTGTCCGAGGCCGACCTCAAGGTGCGCGCGGTGGAGACGGTGGCCGCCGCCCAGGGCCAGGTGGACCTGACCGAGGCCGAGATCATCGTCTCCGGCGGGCGCGGCATGAAGGGGCCCGAGGGCTACGGCATCCTGGAGCAGCTGGCCGGCGCGCTGGGCGGGGTGGTGGGGGCCTCGCGGGCCGCGGTGGACGCCGGCTGGCGGCCGCACGCCGACCAGGTGGGCCAGACCGGCAAGACCGTCTCGCCCAAGCTGTACGTGGCCTGCGGCATCTCGGGGGCCATCCAGCACCTGGCCGGCATGAGCGGCTCGCGCTGCATCGTGGCCATCAACAAGGACGGCGATGCCCCCATCTTCAAGGTGAGCGACTACGGCGTGGTGGGCGACCTGTTCGAGGTCGTGCCCGCCCTGACCGAGCAGCTCCGCAAACTCGACGGCCGCTAGGGAACCCGCATGCCTCCCGAACTCGCCCAGCAGCTTCACGAACTCGCCCGGCACTACCTGCCCGCGCTGACCCTGCTGGTCCTGGCGGTGGGCTTCGCCGGGCTCACGGTGGCCCTGTCGCGCTTCGTGGGCCCCCAGCGGCCGACCCGCGAGAAGAACATGCCCTACGAGTGCGGCGTGGAGCCGGTGGGGTCGGCCAAGGAGCGCTTCTCGATCAAGTTCTACCTGGTGGCCATGCTGTTCATCATCTTCGACATCGAGGCCGTGTTCCTGTACCCGTGGGCGGTCGCCTTCGGTCAGCTCGGGATGTTCGGGCTGCTGGAGATGCTCGTGTTCATCGCGCTGCTGCTGGCCGGCTACGTGTACATCTGGAAGAGAGGCGCCCTGGAATGGGAATAGAGGAGAAGATCCCGGAAGGCCTGCTGTTGACCACCGTGGACAAGATGGTCAACTGGGCGCGAAGCAACTCCATCTGGCCGTGCACGTTCGGGCTCGCCTGCTGCGCCATCGAGATGATGGCCACCGGCGCGGCCCGCTTCGACCTGGCGCGGTTCGGGGCGGAGGTGTTCCGCGCGTCGCCGCGCCAGGCGGACCTCATGATCGTGGCCGGCCGGGTGAGCGTGAAGATGGCCCCGGTGCTGCGGCAGGTGTACGACCAGATCTCGGAGCCCAAGTGGGTGATCGCCATGGGCGCGTGCGCCTCGTGCGCGGGGGTCTTCAATAACTACGCCATCGTGCCGGGCGTGGACCGCATCGTGCCGGTGGACGTGTACGTGCCCGGCTGCCCGCCGCGCCCGGAGATGCTGATCCAGGGGATCATGAAGCTCCAGGAGAAGATCCGCCGCGAGTCGGTGCGCCCCAGCGCGGAGCGGGCGCTGCGGCGGCGCGCGGCCGGCGCGTAGGCCGGGCCGACGGGGACTCGAGCCGTGGGAGGGGGAGTGAGCCAGGACCTGGAGACGGTGCGGGGAGCGCTGCGGGAGCGCCTCGGGGAGGCCTTGCTCGAGGAGCACGAGTTCCGCGGGGACCTCACCGTCACGCTGCCCCGGGAGCGCCTGGTGGAGGCGCTCACGTTCCTGCGGGACGACCCCCGGCTGCGCTTCGACCTGCTCAGCGACCTCACCGCGGTGGACCGGCCGGAGGAGGAGCTGCGCTTCGAGGTCGTCTACCAACTGACCTCCACCGTGCACCGCCGCTTCCTGGGGGTGAAGACCCGTGTGCGCGACGCGGAGCCCTGCCCCACGGCTACCGGGGTGTGGCCGGGGGCCAACTGGATGGAGCGCGAGGTGTACGACCTGATGGGGATCCCGTTCGACGGCCACCCCGACCTGCGCCGCATCCTGTGCCCCGACGACTGGGAAGGCCACCCGCTGCGCAAGGAGTACCCGCTGGGGCGCGAGGAGGTCGCGTTCACCCACAACCTGGACACGTACCAGCCCCGCCCCGTGATCATCAGCCCGGACTACACGGATGCCTACTGACGTCGCCAATCTGCACACCGAGACCATGACCATCAACATGGGGCCCCAGCACCCCTCCACCCACGGGGTGCTGAGGCTGGTGCTGGAGCTGGACGGCGAGACCGTGGTGCGGTGCACCCCGGTGGTGGGCTACCTCCACACCGGGATGGAGAAGCAGGGCGAGAGCAAGAACTACTCCAAGTTCATCCCCACCACCGACCGCATGGACTACCTGGCGGCCATCTCCAACAACCTGGGCTTCTGCCTGGCGGTGGAGAAGCTGCTGGGGATCGAGGTGCCGCTGCGCGCGCAGTACATCCGGGTGCTGCTGACCGAGATGACCCGCATCTCCAGCCACCTGGTGTGGCTGGGCACGCACGCCATGGACCTGGGCGCGCAGACCGTGTTCCTGTACTGCTTCCGGGAGCGCGAGAAGTTCCAGCTGCTGCAGGAGATGATCTGCGGGGCGCGCCTCACCGCCAGCTTCGTGCGCATCGGCGGGGTGATGCTGGACCTGCCGGACGGCTTCCTGGAGGCGTCGCGCGAGTTCGTGGACCAGATGCCCCGCCACATCGCCCAGTACGAGCGGCTGCTGACCCGCAACCCCATCTGGCTGCGGCGCACGCAGGGCGTGGGCGTGCTCACCGCCGAGCAGTGCCTGGCGCTCAGCGTCACCGGGCCGATGCTGCGGGCCTCGGGCGTGAAATGGGACCTGCGCAAGGCGCGCCCGTACTCCTCCTACGAGCACTTCGACTTCGACGTGCCCACCGGCACCGCCGGCGACGTGTACGAGCGCTACCTGGTCCGGCTGGAGGAGATGCGCCAGAGCGTGCGCATCTGCCAGCAGGCCATCGATCGGATGCCCGCGGGCGACTACCGCGCCCGGGACTCGAAGTACGTGCTGCCCCCGCGCGAGGACGTCCACCGCAGCATGGAGGCGCTGATCCACCACTTCCGCCTGGTGAGCGAGGGTTTCCGCCCGCCGGTGGGCGAGGTGTACCAGGCCATCGAGGCGCCCAAGGGGGAGCTGGGCTTCTACCTGGTGAGCGACGGCGGGCCCAACCCGTACCGGGTGCACGTGCGCGGCCCCTCGTTCGTGAACCTCCAGTCGCTGCCGGCGATGGTGGAGGGGCGGCTGGTGGCGGACGTCGTCGCCGCGATCGGCTCGGTGGACATCGTGCTGGGCGAGGTGGATCGCTGATGGCCCTGGAGCTGCGCCCCGAGGCCCTGGAGGAGTGCCGGCGGATCATCGCCCGCTACCCGCGCCGGCGCTCCGCGATCCTGCCGGTTCTGTACGTGGCGCAGCGCGAGTTCGGCTACGTCCCCCAGGAGGCCGAGGAGCTGGTGGCCGCGCTGCTGGAGCTGCACCCCGAGGAGGTCTCCGGGGTGGTGAGCTTCTACACCATGTTCCACCGGCAGCCGCCGGGCAAGTACGTGGTGGAGGTGTGCCGCACCCTGTCGTGCGCGCTGATGGGCGCGGATGACATCGCCAGCCACCTGCGCAAGCGCCTGGGCATCGATCCGGGCGAGACCACCCCCGACGGCCGCTTCACCCTGCGCAACGTGGAGTGCCTGGCCGCGTGCGGCTCGGGCCCCGCGGTGCAGATCAACGGCGTGTACCACGAGAACCTGACCATCCAGGCACTCGACCGAATTCTGGACTCGCTGCCATGAACGAGATCCTGTTCCGGCACATCCACCGGCCCGACCTGCGCGGCCTGGCCGGCTACGAGTCCCCCGAGGTGGGCGGCTATGCCGTGGCCCGGCGGGTGTTCGGCGACCGCGTGGCGCCGGCCGAGATCATCGAGACCGTCAAGCAGTCGGGCCTGCGCGGGCGCGGCGGGGCGGGTTTCCCCACCGGCATGAAGTGGGGCTTCGTGCCCAAGGCCACCGCCGAGCCCAAGTACCTGGTGGTGAACGCGGACGAATCCGAGCCCGGCACCTTCAAGGACCGCGAGCTCATGGAGAAGAACCCGCACCTGCTGCTGGAAGGGATCCTGCTCTCGTCCTACGCCATCGGCGCGCACCTGGCCTTCATCTACATCCGGGGTGAGTTCGTGCAGGTGGCCGGGATCCTGGAGCAGGCGCTGGCCGAGGCGCGGGCCAAGGGCTACTTCGGCCGGAACGTGTTCGGCTCCGGCTACGAGCTGGAGCTGGTGGTGCACCGCGGCGCGGGCGCGTACATCTGCGGCGAGGAGACGGCGCTGCTCGACTCGCTGGAGGGCTACCGCGGCCAGCCCCGCCTGAAGCCGCCGTTCCCGGCGGTGAAGGGCCTGTACGGCGGCCCCACGGTGATCAACAACGTCGAGACCCTGTGCAACGTGCCCTACATCGTGGGCGAGGGCCCGCAGGCCTTCCGCAAGTTCGGCACCGAAAAGAGCCCCGGCACCAAGGTCTTCTCGGTGAGCGGCCCGGTGCGCCGCCCCGGCAACTACGAGCTGCCCCTGGGCGTCTCCCTGCGCACCCTGATCGAGGACGTGTGCGGCGGGATGCGCGAGGGCCACCAGCTGCGCGCGGTGATCCCGGGCGGTTCCTCGGTTCCGGTGCTGGACGCCTCGAAGGTGGACACGCGGCTGGACTTCGAGTCGCTGCAGGCGGCCGGCTCGATGCTGGGCTCCGCCGGCGTGATCGTGATGAGCCACCGCATGTGCATGGTGCGCGCCACCCTGAACCTGACCCGGTTCTACCGCCACGAGTCGTGCGGCAAGTGCACCCCGTGCCGCGAGGGCACCTACTGGATGGAGAAGATCCTGGACCGCATCGAGCACGGGCTGGGCCAGCCCAGCGACCCGGACCTGCTGCTGGACCTGTGCGGGACGCTGCTGGGCCGCAGCTTCTGCCCGCTGGGCGACGCCGCGGCCATGCCGGTGGAGAGCTCGGTGCGCACCTTCCGCGAGGAGTACGACGCCCACATCCGCGAGCGGCGCTGCACGGTCCGCGAGGCCGCCCTGGCGGGCACGAGGTGAGGAGCGCATGCCCGAGCCCAAGATGATCCCCCTCACCATCGACGACCGGCCGGTCAGCGTGCCGGAGGGCACGCTGGTGACCGACGCCGCGCGCACCCTGGGCATCGTCATCCCGGTGTTCTGCTCGCACCACCGGCTGAAGCCCCTGGGGGCCTGCCGCATGTGCCTGGTGGAGAAGGTCGGGGTGCCCAAGCCGATTCCGGCGTGCACCGAGGTGGTGGCCGCGGGCATGGTCATCAAGACCCAGAGCCCCATGGCGCTCCAGGCCCGCACCGGCATCATGGAGTACCTTCTGGCCAACCACCCGCTGGACTGCCCGGTGTGCGACGAGGGCGGCGAGTGCGACCTCCAGGACACCAGCTACGAGCACGGCATCACCGGGACGCGCTTCGCCGAGATGAAGCGCTCCTTCGACCAGGTGGACCTGGGCCCGATCGTGGTGCTCGACCGCAACCGGTGCATCGTGTGCGCCCGCTGCGTGCGCTACTGCCAGGACATCATGGGGGACACCGCGCTGGCGATGGAGGAGCGCGGGTTCCACAGCCGCATCAACTCGCTGAACGGCGGCCCGCTGGAGTGCCAGCAGTGCGGCAACTGCATCGAGGTGTGCCCGGTGGGCGCCCTCACCAGCCGCCCGTACCGGTTCCGGGCGCGCCCCTGGGACCTGAAGCAGACCGAGACCGTGTGCAACTTCTGCTCGAACGGCTGCACCTACCACCTGGGCCGCTTGGGCTCCGAGGTGTTGCGGGCCCGGGCCAAGCGCTCCCACGGCGTGAACCGCGACTTCCTGTGCGTGCGCGGCCGCTACGGCTACGAGGTGGTGGGCTCGGAGGGCCGGCTGGAGCACCCGCGGGTGCGCCGCGACGGCGCGCTGGCGCGGGCCGAGTGGGACGCCGCCCTGGACGTCTGGGCCCGGGGCGTCGAGGCGGCCCGCCGGGACGGCAAGGCGGTGGCCGCGCTGGCCACCGGGCGGCTCAGCAACGAGGCCCTGTACCTGCTGCAGCGCCTGGTGCGCGAGGTGCTCGGCTCCGCCCACCTCGACCACCGGCTGGGCGCGCGCGCGCCGCTCTCCGGCGAGACCCTGCGCCGCCTGGCCGCGTTCGACGCGCCGCCGGCGTCGGCCCTGGAGGCCGCCGGCGCGGTGCTGGTCTTCGGCGAGGACCTGTCCGAGGAGCAGCCGCTCTACGGCACCAGCGTGCTGCGCGAACTCAACTACCGCAACCTGCCGCTGGTGGTGGCCCACTCCCGCGCGGTCCCGCGCCTGGCCGAGGCGGCGGCCACGCTGGCCTACCGCAGCGGCGCCGAGCTGGCGGCCGCGCGCGGGCTGCTCAAGGCGTGCGCCGCCCACCCGGAGTCCGCGGAGGCGCTGCGCGCCCCGGCCGCGAGGGTGGCCGGCGGGTGGAGCTGGGAGTCGCTGGAGGCGGGGTGCGGCCTGAGCCGCGAGCGCTTCGAGCGCGCGGCGGCCACCTTCTTCGCGCCCGGGCCCCGGATCGCGTACTTCGGCTCCCGGGTGCTGGCGAGCCCGGAGGCCGAGGCGGTGGTGGCGGCGCTCATGGACGTGGCGCAGCTGGCCGGCGCGGCCCTGGTGCCGCTGTGGGACCGGGCCAACAGCCAGGGGGCGGTGGACATGGGAGTGCTGCCCGGGCTGGCCCCGGGCTACGCCCCGGCGCCCGCGGGCGGCTGGGACGCGGGCCAGATCCTGCGGCACGCCGCCGCGGGCGAGGTGGGGGTGCTGCTGCTGATCGGAGCCAACCCGCTGGCCCACCACCCGGACCGCAAGCTGGCGGAGGCGGCGCTGCGCAAGGCGGACCTGGTGCTGGCCGTGGAGCTCTTCGACACCGAGGCCACCGCCGAGGCGGACGTGGTGCTGCCGGCCTGCTCCTACGCCGAGGCCGAGGGCTCCGTGACCAGCGCCGAGCGGCGCATCCAGGCGCTGCGCCCGGCCGCCCCGGCCCCGGGGGAGGCGCTGCCCGACTGGCGGATCCTGGCCCGGCTGGCGGCGGCACTGGGGGCGGGCTGGGACTACCCGAGCGTGCGCGCGGTGCAGGACGAGATCCGCGCCCGCGTGCCGCTGTACGCGGCGCTGGGCCACCGGGTGGGTCCGGCGGCGCCGGTGTGGGCGCTGCCCGGGGCGGCGCTCCCGGGCATCCTGCCGGTACCCGAGGGCCGGCCCGTGCCCGCGCCCGCCGACGGGCGGCTGCGGGTGGAGGCGGGCAACGCCATCTTCCACCACGGCACCCTCACCCGGCACGCGCCGGTGCTGGTGGGACTGCTCCCGTCGCCCACGCTGTACGTGTCGCCCGCGGACGCCGCGCGCCTGGGCGTGGAGCACGGCGACCTGGCGCAGCTGGAGGGCGCCGGCGCCAAGCTGGAGGTGCGGGTGCGGGTGGACCGGGCCACCGCGCCGGGAGTGGCGTTCTTTCCGGACCACTTCGCGGGCGCCGAGGCCAACCGCCTGATCGGCCCGGACGCCGCGTACGCCGACCTCAAGCTGGTCCCGCTGGGGGCCACGGTGCGGGCGTCATGATGCCGGAGCTGCTGCAGGTGCTGCTGCTGGCGGTGCTGCGGGGGGCGATCGTCATCGCCGCGTTCCTGGGCTGCGTCATGTACCTGATCTGGGCCGAGCGCAAGATCGCCGGGCACATCCAGCTGCGCAT
>DATKKS010000041.1:0-21636 GCA_035542815.1 Saccharimonadales bacterium (SeqCode)
CTCCACCATGAGCTGGTGCAGCGCCCGGGCCGCCTGGGCGCCGGAGTCCGCCACATACACGCCCTTGCCGCCCGCCAGGCCGTCGGCCTTGACCACGCACGGACCGCTGGCCTGGGTGACGTAGCTCAGGGCGTGGGGGTAGCTCTCGAAGACCCGGAAGTCGGCGGTGGGGATGCGGTGGCGCCGCAGGAACTCCTTGGCGCGCGCCTTGCTGCCCTCGAGCCGCGCCCCGGCCGCGCCTGGCCCGAAGCACGCCACGCCCGCGCCGCGCAGGGCGTCGGCCGCCCCGGCCACCAGCGGAGCCTCGGGGCCGATCACCACCAGGTCCGCCCGGGCCTCACGCGCCAGGGCCACCAGCGCGTCGGGCGAGGCCTCGGGCAGCGCCACGCAGCGGGCGCGGCGGGCCAGCCCGGCGTTGCCCGGGGCCGCCACCAGCTCCACCCGCCCGGGGCCGCGCAGCAGCGCCTCGCCCAGCGCGTGCTCGCGCCCCCCGCCGCCCACCAGCAACACCCGCGTGGTTCCCACGGCTCCCCTTCCCTGCCTACGCCAGACCCGGAGGGCCCGCCCACGGGACCGCCCCGGCCCGCCGGGCCGCCCCAAAAAAGCCAGCCGGAGCGCCCGCCCGATGGCGGCGGGCCTCCGGCTGGGATGCGGCTGCCGCGGGCGCTAGCTCAGCGACTGCAGCACCCGCAGCGCCTCGTCGTGCGAAGGCACCTTGCCGATGTCGAACACGTGCCGGTAACGCAGGATGCCCTTCTTGTCCACGATCACCATCGCGCGCTCGGAGATGTTGTCCTTCTCGCGCAGCATGCCGTACTGGCTCAGGACGGTGCGGTGGATGTCGGCCAGCAGCGGGAAGCTCAGCCCCAGGCTGCGGGCGAACGCGTCGTGCGACCAGCGGCTGTCCACCGAGATCCCCAGGATCTGGGTGTCCAGCGCCTCAAAGCGCTGCTTTTCGCCCTCCAGGGCCGGCAGCTGGTTGCTGCACACCGGGGACCAGTCCAGCGGGTAGAACACCAGCATCACGTGCTTGCGGCCCCGGTAGTCCGAGAGCCGTACGGTCTCGCCGTTGGTAGCCGGGAGCTCGAAGTCCGGGGCGGGGCTGCCCACCTCGAGACCCTGCGACGTCGTTCTTCCCTCCATGCATCCTCCAGGCGCTGAAATTCGGCGGCCCCGCCCAGCCTAGGGGCGGCCCGCGGACTGTGTCAACCCGACGGCCTCAGGCGACGGTGTGCTCCCCCACCACCGGCTCGCGCGGCGTGGGAACGCCCAGCAGCACCTTGGCCGGAGCCGGGACCACGAAGCCGGGGGCGGCCTCCGGCACCTCCGCCGCCACCGCCGCCCACGCCGACTCCACCGTGGCATGCGGGCGCAGCCCCAGCCCGGCCACCTGCTCCTCCGGCAGCGCCGACACCAGGTGCACCTGGATCCGCTCGGTGATCTGCTTGAGCGCCAGCGCCACGTGCCCGTCCGGGTGGTACGCCTCGCGCAGCGCCGCCTCCACCGCCGCGGCGCTGCCGCGGGCCATCCACGCCTCCAGCTCGCTCGAGCCCAGGCCCGCGGCGCACTCGGCCAGGTACACCAGGTGCCCGCCGTCGCGCACGCAGCTCGCGGCCACCCCCAGCGGGCCGTGGGCGCGCACGAAATCGTGGTCCCGCACCGCGCCGCCGGCCGAGGCCACCGCCCAGGCGCGCGGCTCGTTCACCGGCACCCGGAGCTTCCCGCGCAGCCAGGTGCAGCCGTTCTCGAAGGCCCGCCGCCACTCGCCCGCCACCACCCGCACCATCCGGCCGTCCTCGTCCAGCACGGTGTGGACCAGGAAGTCCGGCTCCACCTTGTCGGCCGCCTCCACCGAGTCCTCGTACACCGGGTTGCCCTCCAGCTCCCCGGGCCGGCAATCGGGGTGGAAGCCCAGCACCGGCGGCTCGGCCAGCACCAAGCGCCGGTTGGCCAGCGCCGAGTCCTGGCCCGCCAGCCCCGGCAGCACCAGCGCCGGCCCGCCGAAGAAGCCGGTCGCCGCCTCCGGGTAGATGGATCCCGCCAGGATCAGCAGCTGGCCGGACTCCATGGTGCAGCGGTTGAGCCACAGGGGCGTGCCGCGCTCGGTCTCGCCCAGGTCGGTCAGCGCTTCGCGGTCCTCCGGGTCGTGCTGGCGGACCGTCACCCGGTTCCACACCTCCGGCCCGATCAGCCGCTCGGCCTCGTCGGCCTCCAGGCGCGAGCGCATCCCGCGCGCCACCAGGATCTCCACCTGGCGCAGGCCCACCCCGGAGTCCTGGAGCACGTCCAGCACCTGCAGCAGGACCACCGGGAGCCCCGCCGGCTGGGCCAGGTCGGGCACCACCAGCAGCACCTTGCGGGCGCCGGCCGCCAGGTCGCGCAGCCGGGGCGAGCCGGCCGGGGCGTCCAGCGCGTCGCGCACCGCCTGCGGGGGATCCAGCAGCGGCGTGAACGCCGGCGCCGCCAGCTGCGTGGCAGGCACCTCGCCCGGGGCGGTGAAAGTCACCGCGGTGTCGCCGTACTTCAGCCTCCAGCTCATCACCGCACTCCTCTAGTCGTGGGATCTCAAGGCGTCCAGCGCCCGCGCCAGGGCCTCGTGCACCAAGGCCGGGTTGGCCCGCCCCTGCGTTTCCTTCATCACCATCCCCACCAGGAAGGTGAAGGACTTCTCCTTACCCTTGAGGTAGGATGCCACGGCATCCCCATGCTGCGCCAGCGCTCGCTGCACCGCCGCCTCCAGCGCCCCCGGGTCGCTGACCTGCTGCAAACCCTGCTCCGCGACCAGCCGGCCCGCGGCCTTGCCGGTGGCCGCCATCTGCGCGAACACGTCCTTGGCCATCTTGCCCGAGAGGGTGCCGGCCTTGACCAGCCCGAGCAGCTCCGCCAGCCGCGCCGGCGGCACCCGGAACTCCGAGAAGTCCTGCCGCTCCCGGGCCAGCGAGCCCAGCACCTCGGTCTGGATCCAGCTCGAGGCGGCGCGCGGCTCGGCCCCGGCCGCCACCGCCGCCTCGAAGTAGTCGGCCAGCGGGCGGGTGGCGGTGAGCACCTGGGCGTCGTAGGGGCGCAGGACGTAGCGCTCCTGGAAGCGCGCCCGGCGGTCCCAGGGCAGCTCCGGCAGCGCCGCGCGGGTCCGCTCCAGCGCGCCGGCGGTCACCACCAGCGGCGGGAGGTCGGGCTCGGGGAAGTAGCGGTAGTCGTGGGCCTCCTCCTTGCTCCGCAGGACCGTCAGCCGGTCCGCCGCCGGGTCGTAGGCCAGGGTGTGCGAGCCGCGGTCCAGGTGGTGGGCCAGGTCGTGCTCGCCGGCGTCGCCGTCCCGGTCCTCGCCGGTGGCCAGGCGCACGTAGCACTCGATGGCGCGCTGCACGCTGCGGAACGAGTTCAGATTCTTGATCTCGAACTTCTCCCCCAGCTCGGTGGCGCCCGCCGGGCGCACCGAGACGTTCACGTCGCACCGCAGGCTGCCCTCCTCCATGTTGCAGTCGCACACCTCCAGGTACTCCAAGAGCTGCTTGAGCTGCACCAGGTAGGCGTGCGCCTCCTCGCCGGAGCGCATCTGCGGCTCGCTCACGATCTCGATCAGCGGCACCCCGGCGCGGTTGAAGTCCACCCACGAGGCCTGCGGGTCCAGGCCGCCCTCGGGGTGGATGAGCTTGCCGGCGTCCTCCTCCAGGTGGATGCGGGTGAGCCCGATGCGGCGGGCCCCGCCGCCGGCCTCGATCGGCAGCCCGCCCCCCTCGCAGAACGGCAGGTCGTACTGGGAGATCTGGTAGTTCTTCGGGTTGTCCGGGTAGAAGTAGTTCTTGCGCGCGAACACGCTGCGCTCGCGCACCCGCGCGCCCACCGCCAGCGCCACCCGGCCGGCCAGCTCCACCGCCTCGGCGTTGAGCACCGGAAGCGTGCCGGGCTGGCCGGTGCACACCGGGCACACCAGGGTGTTGGGCGGCTCGCCGTAGCGGTAGGCGCAGCCGCAGAACGCCTTGGTGCGGGTGCTCAGCTGGGCGTGCACCTCGAGGCCCACCACGGTCTCGAAGCTCACGCCGCGCCTCCCGCCGGCCGCGGCTCGCGCAGGTGGAACTCGGTCGCCTGCTGGTAGGCCTGGGCCACCCGCAGCACCTGGCCGTCCTCCCCCCAGCGCCCGATGAGCTGCAGCCCCAGCGGCAGCCCGGACGCGGTGAACCCGCACGGCACCGAGATCCCCGGTAGGCCGGCCAGGTTCACGGAGAGCGTGAACACGTCGCTCAGATACATGGCCAGCGGGTCCGCCACCCGCTCGCCCAGTCCAAAGGCCGGCGTAGGCGAGGTGGGGATGGCCACCACGTCCACCTCGCCGAAGGCGCGCTCGAAGTCGCGCCGGATGAGGGTGCGCACCTTGAGCGCCTTCAGGTAGTAGGCGTCGTAGTACCCCGCGCTCAGGGCGTAGGTGCCGATCATGATGCGCCGGCGCACCTCGGCGCCGAAGCCGGCGCGGCGGGTGGCCTGGTACATGCCGCGGAGGTCCTGCGGGGCCAGGCGCAGCCCGTAGCGCACCGCGTCGTAGCGGGCCAGGTTGGAGGAGGCCTCCGCCGGGGCCACGATGTAGTAGGCCGACAGCGCGTACCCCGGGTCCATCAGCTCCACCGTGCGGCGGGCGGCCCCCAGCCGGCCCAGGGCGTCCACCGCCGCGTGGAAGGCGGCCTGCATCTCCGGGTCCAGCCCCTCGCGCAGCAGGTTCTCGGGCACCCCCACGCGCAGCCCCGCCACCCCCGCCCCCAGTTCGGCCGGGTCCATCGCCCAGGAAGTTGCCATGCAGGTGGAGTCCAGGGGGTCGGGGCCGGCGATCACCTGCAGCAGCAGCGCCACGTCCTCCACGCTGCGCCCGAAGGGGCTCACCTGGTCCAGCGACGAGGCGTACGCCACCAGCCCGTAGCGCGACACCCGGCCGTAGGTGGGCTTCATGCCGGTCACCCCGCACAGCGCCGCGGGCTGGCGCACGCTGCCGCCGGTGTCCGAGCCCAGCGCCAGCGGCACGACGCCCGCGGCCACCGCCGCGGCCGAGCCGCCGCTGGAGCCGCCGGGCACACGGTCCAGGTCCCACGGGTTGCGGGTGGGGCCGAAGGCCGAGTTCTCGGTGGACGAGCCCATGGCGAACTCGTCGAGGTTGGTCTTCCCCAGCACCAGGGCGCCGGCCTGCCGCAGCCGCGCCACCACCGTGGCGTCGAACGGCGGGCGGTAGTGCTCGAGGATCTTCGAGCCGCAGGTGCACGGCAGCCCGGACAGGCACAGGTTGTCCTTGAGGGCCACCGGCACGCCCGCCAGCGGCCCCCAGGAGTCCCGCGGCTGCCGCTCCAGGCGGGCGGCCTCGGCCAGCAGCTCCTCCGCCGGGCGCAGGCTCAGGAACGCGTGCAGCCGGCCGTCCCAGGCGGCCACCTGGCGCAGCGCCTCCTCCGCCACCTGGGTGGGCCGGATCCGCCCGGCGCGCAGCCGGCGCGCCAGCTCCGCCGCGCCCGGGATCACTCCACCACCCGCGGCACCCGGAAGTGGCCCTCACGCACTTCGGGCGCGTTGGCCAGCACCTGGGCCGCCGACAGGCCGGGGCGCGGCTCGTCCCGGCGCAGCGGCAGGGCCTCCACCCCCACCGAGGCGGTGGGGGGCACCTCGGCGGTGTCCAGCTCGCGGAGCTTGTCCATGTACTCGAGGATCCGCCCCAGCTCGCCCAGGCAGGCCTGCACGTCGGCGTCGCTCACCTCCATGCGCGCCAGCTCGGCCACGTGGCGGATGTCCTCGGGGGTCAGCTTCATGGGTCCTCGGCGCCGCGCGGTCCGCGGGGCGGACTGCGGCGGCCTACTAGAAGTGCTCTTCCGCGTAGCGGGCCAGGATCTTGCGCCGCACCCCGCCCGCGAACTCCACGGTCAGCTTGGCGGACGAGCCCTGGCCCTCCTGCTCCACCACCCGTCCCGCCCCGAACTGCGCGTGCAACAGCTCCCGGCCCACCCACCAGCCGCCCTCGCCCACCGCCGGCGGCGCCGGCGCCGCCCGCGGCACCGCCCGGCGGCGCTCCGGCAGCGGCGCGCGCGCTCCCACGGGCCGCCCGCCGCGCACCAGCTGCGGCGGGATCTCGCCCACGAAGCGCGAGGTCACGGTGGGCCCGGGCAGGTCGAAGCGGCGGCGGTAGCGCGCCCGGGCCAGGACCACCTGGCGCTGCGCCCGGGTGAGCGCCACGTAGAACAGCCGGCGCTCCTCCTCCAGCCGCCCCGGCTCCAGCAGCGACTGCGAGTGCGGGAACAGGCCCTCCTCCAGCCCCACCACGCACACCACCGGGAACTCCAGCCCCTTGGCCGAGTGCACCGTCATCAGGGTGACCCGCGCGGTGTCCTCGGCCATCCGGTCGATGTCCGCCAGCAGCGCGGCCTCCGCCAGGAACGCCTCGAGCGTGGGCTCCTCGGCGCGGGCCGCGAAGGCGCTGGCCCCCGCGATCAGCTCCTCGACGTTGGCCAGCCGCTCCTCGGCCGTGTCCCGGTCGGACTCCTCGAGGTAGCGGCGGTACCCGGTGCGCTCCACCAGCTCCGCCACCAGCACCTCGATGCTGTCCGCGCGCAGCGGCGCCAGCCCGTCCAGCAGCTGCAGCAGCCGGCGCGCGCCCGCGTGGCGGGCCGCCAGGCGCTCCTCCGCGGCCTGCCGCCGCAGCGCCACCAGCAGCGGGGCCAGGCCCTCGCGAGCCTCGGCGTCCAGGCGCTCGAAAAACGCCTCGCCCAGGCCCCGCGGCGGCACGTTGGCGATGCGGCGGAACGCGAGGTCGTCCTCGGGGTGGAGCAGGAGCCGGAGGTAGGCCAGGAGGTCCTTGACCTCCCGGCGCTGATAGAACGCCACCCCGCCCACGAGCTGGTACGGCACCCCGGAGCGGCGCAGCGCGGTCTCGAGAGCCCGGGATTGGGCGTTGGTGCGATAGAATACCGCAATGTCCCCCGGGGTCAACCCGGCGGCCGCGGCGCTGGCCACGCGGGCCCGCACCAGCTCCGCCTCCTCCTCCTCGTCCCGGGCCTCCAGCCACTCCAGCTCCGCGCCGCGCGCATTCTCCGTCCACAGCTCCTTGCCGCGGCGGGAGAGGTTGTTCCGGATCACCGCGTTGGCCGCCTCCAGAATCACCTGGGTGGAGCGGTAGTTCTGCTCCAGGCGGATCACCGTGGCATCCGGGTACACCCGGTCGAACTTCAGGATGTGCGACGGGTCGGCCCCCCGCCAGCTGTAGATGGCCTGGTCGTCGTCGCCGACCACGCACAGGTTGCGGTGGTGGCCGGCGAGCAGCCCCACCAGCGTGGCCTGGGCGGCGTTGGTGTCCTGGTACTCGTCCACCAGCACGTGCTCGAAGCGCCGGGCCAGGCGCTCCAGCACCCCCGGCCGCTCGCGGAGCAGCCGCAGGGTCTTCATGATCAGGTCGTCGAAGTCCAGCGCCCCGGCGCGCCCCAGGGCCTCCTCGTAGCGCGCGTACAGCCGGGCCACCCGGCGGTCCAGCGGCCCGCGGGCGTGGCCCTCCAGCTCCGCCGGCCCCACGCCCGCCTCCTTGGCCTCCGAGATCCGCGCCAGCACCTGCCGCGGGCTGGCCTCGCGCTCCGCCGGGGCGCCCTCCTCGCGGAGCAGCCCCCGCACCAGGCTCACCTGGTCGTCGTCGTCGTAGATGGAGAAGTCGCGCGGCACGCCGATCTCCCTCCCCCACCGCCGCAGGATGCGCACCCCGGTGGCGTGGAACGTGCCCACCCACAGCCCGCGCAGCGTCCCCAGCAGGCCCTCCAGGCGCTGGCGCATCTCGCCGGCCGCCTTGTTGGTGAAGGTGAAGGCCAGGATGTGCTCGGGGTCCACGCCGCGCTCGCGGATCAGCCAGGCGACCCGGTAGGTGAGCACCCGGGTCTTGCCGCTGCCCGCGCCCGCCAGAACCAGCAGCGGCCCGCCGGGGTGGCGGACCGCCTGCTCCTGGCGATCGTTCAGGTGTGGCTGCGGCTCAGAACTCGGGGCCAATGGAGAAGTGCCACCTGGGATGCTTGTCCGGGTTGGTGGTGGTGGGCTGGGTGGGCCAGGCCACGTCCACGTGCACCAGGAAGTAGGCCACCGCCGCCCGGATGCCGAAGCCGAAGCTGGCGCGCGGGTCCACCAGGTGCAGCGATCCGCCGTCGTTGCTGAAGACGCGCAGGCCGTCGTTCCAGGCGGCTCCCACGTCCGCGAACGCCACCCCCTCGATGTTGAAGAAGGAGATCGGCAGCGGCGCCCCCAGCCCCAGGTGCCGGATGAACGGGAACCGGAACTCCAGCGTGGACAGCACCGCCTTGCGCCCGCTCAGCACGTCCACCGACACGTCGGTGGTGTTGTCGATGTTGTCGTAGCCGCGCAGGGTGGTGGCCCCGCCCAGGTAGGTGGGCTGGGGGTTGCGCCCGAAGCTCCCGACGGCCAGGGTCCGGAACGCGACGCTGTAGCCGCCGCCCAGGTGGAAGTAGCGGCGGTAGTCCATCGACAGGGTGGTGAAGCTCAGGCTCCGGTCCCCCAGCGGCAGCGCCTGGGTGGCCGAGAGCATCCAGCGGCTCCCGTCCAGCGGACCGAAGTAGCCGTCCAGGGTGTTGTCGGACACCAGCGAGATGGTAGGGGCAGCGATCACGTAGGTGATCGAGGTGTCGGTGTTCAGGAAGTAGCCGGTGGTGTCCACGCTCAGGTAGCCCAGCGACAGCCCCTGGAGCGACAGGTCCAGCTCCGCCCGTTTGTACTTGCTGAACGGGTAGCTCACGTTGCCGATCAGGCCGTAGCTGCGCTCCGAGAAGTAGTTGGGGTTGGTGAACTGCTCGCCCAGGCTGTTGACCCGCGAGAAGTAGTAGTTCTTGAAGTGGAACAGGCCCACCGCGAAGTCGGTGCGCCGCGGCAGGTAGTTGTACAGGGCCAGGAAGTTGGTCTCGCTGAGCGAGGCGGTGAACAGGTCGGTGGCCAGGAAGAACCGGTCGTTGCCCAGGAAGTCGCTCACCGCGATCTGGGTGCTGCCGCCGAACCCCACCAGGGAGTTGTAGGCGAACCCCCCGGACAGGAAGTCCGCCGAGAAGTGCGCGTGGTAGGGCTGGGCCTTGAGGACGAACGCGGAGTCCGCCGCGCCCTCGGCCTTGAGCGTGTCGGCGCGGGTCAGCGCCCAGCGCGGCGCGGCCAGCGTGTCGGCGGCCAGCGAGTCCGGGCCCGGCGGCGGCGCGGACACCGCCACCGCGCCCGGGGCGGCCGCCGCCAGGCGCGCGGCCGCGGAATCGGGCGCCGCCGGCGGAACCGGGGCCGCGCCCAGGCGCGCGGAGGCCGAATCGGCCGCCGCCGGCCGAACGGTGGAGGCGCTGTCGGAACGCGCCAGGTGCAGCGCCGGCCGGGCGGTGGAGGCGCTGTCGGAACGCGCCAGGTGCAGCGCCGGCCGGGGCGGGGCGGAGCTGGGCGCGGCGGAGCCGGGCGCGCCCGAGCCAGCCGCCGGAGTGGGCGCGGCGAGGGCCGGCGCGGAGGGAGCCGCCGCGGGCGCCCCCGCGGGCGCCGGGCCGGCCGGGCCGCCCGCGGCCGCGGTGGCCGGCGGCGCGGCCGCCGCCGGGCGCAGCGCGAAGTCGGCCAGGCGGAAGCTCTCGGCCGGGTTGGCGGTGCGCAGCCGGGCCACCACGCTGTCCGAGGCCAGGGGATCGCGCGAGGCAAACACGTCCCAGCCGCCCTTGTTGAGCGCCGAGAACACCAGCCGGTCGGCGCGCCGCGCCCAGGACACGCTGTAGATGCCGCCGATGAGCTGGGTCACCTGGGTGATGGTGGAGTCCGCCGGGTGGAACAGGTAGAGGTTCTGGCCGTGGTCGCGCAGCGACACGAACGCCAGGCTCTTGCCGTCCGGGGACCACGCCGGGGAGGAGTCGTCGTACCCAGTGAACAGCACCTCGTGCACCGCGCCGGTGGCCGGGTCCAGGCTGAAGATGCCGTAGGTGCCGGCCTCGCCCGCGCGGTGCGCGGCGCTGAGGTCCACCACCGAGGCGTGCCGGTCGGAGGAGAAGGTCAGCTGCCCGTCGGGCGCGAACACCAGGTCCTTCTCGTCGTAGTCGTCGTCGGTCAGGCGCCGCAGCGCGCCGGAGGCGAGGTCCACCAGGTAGATGTCGTTGCGGCCGCCCTTGAGCCCCTCGAAGGCCAGGCTCCGGCCGTCCGGCGAGACCGCCGGGTAGGCCACCGCGTCGAACTCGAAGGGCAGCTCGCGGACCACCTTCTCGGAGTTGACGTCGTACACGTACAGCACGTCCGAGCCCTCGGACTTGGCCACGAACACCAGCTGCTTGCTGTCGGGCGTCCAGCACACCGAGTTCTGGAAGCTGGGGATGTTCTCGAACTGCTTGCTCTGCGCGGTGTGCACCAGCCGGGAGAGCACCCGGCCGTCCAGCGCCGACATCAGGTACAGGTCGGTGTACACCCGGCGGTCCGACAGGTACGCCACCTTGTCGCCGTCGGGCGAGATGGCCGCCGAGGTGTTCAGGTTCGAGTGGTCCTTCTCGTGGTCGGTCAAGCGCCGCGCGAACTTCTCCGGGTCGTCCAGGCTGGCCACCTGCGGCCAGTACTGCTTCTTGAGGTCCTTGGCCCAGTCCTCGCTCAGCTTCTGGACCTCCACCCCCAGCACCCGCTCCACCGCCCGGTCGGTGCTGTGGTAGGTCCGCACCCGGCGCACCAGCTCGGACAGCTTCTCGCGCCCGTAACGGCGGACGATGAAGCTCATCGCGGCCTGCCCTTCCTTGTACACCAGGTAGCCGCCCGGGTCGTACTGCAGCGGGACCAGGTAGTCGTGGATGATGCCGTCGCGCATGAACTGCTCGCAGCCCGGCTCCATCCCCAGCGACTCCCACTCGGCCAGGCCCTCGGCCAGCCACAGCGGCACGTTGATGAAGGCCCCGCTGGAGAACAGCGACTGCACCGTGCCGCCGTACAGGATGTCGAACATGAACGCGTGGGTCAGCTCGTGCACCACCACGTGGCGCAGCTCCTCGTAGGAGCCGGTGAAGGGCACCACCACCCGGCTCTTGAGCGGCTCGGTGAACCCTCCCACCCCCTCGTCCAGCAGCTCGTCGGTGAGGTTGGTCTGGGCGAAGTCGTTGTGCGAGTTGTACAGGATGATCGGGATCTTCTTGCTCAGGCGGTGGTCGAGGTCGTGGCTCAGCTTGAGGCTGGCCCGCTCGGCGATGGCCACCACGTCTTCGGCCACCTTCCGCCCGCCCTCGTAGAAGTACACGTCGAAGTGCGGGGAGCTGAGCACCTCCCAGTGGAACTGCTTGTACTGGATCTTGTTCTTCCCGAAGGTCTGGGCGCCGGCCTGGGGGGAAAGGAACAGCAGGCCCAGGGCCAACACGGCTCCGGCGCGGTGCAGCTTCATGGCGGTGGCGTCCTCCGGGGGTCCTAGTAGTCGAACTTCAGCTTCAGGTCCATGTTGTAGTCGGTTTCCAGCGAGTTGCTGGGGTCGTTCGCGTTCAGCGCCCGGCGGGCGGTCTGGCCCTTCAGGAACAGGTACTTGTTCAGCCGCCACTCCAGCGACAGGTCCCGCTCCTCCTTGGTGGTGAGGCTCTGCCCGTAGCGCACGAACACGTCGCGCGTCACGTACTTGCCGACCCCCACCCGGGAGACCCCGATGCGCTCGCTGGTCGGGTCGCTGCCCAGCTCCAACACGTCCAGGAAGCGGCTGAACCCGATGCCCAGCTCGCGCTGCACCCGCAGCAGCAGCAGGTTGCTGAGCGGCACCCCGATCCCCGTGCGGCCCGGCGCACCGGGCGTGCCGGGCTGCGCCTCGCGGCCGGCCTCGTGCGCGGTGTCCGGGGCGGCTTCCCCCAGGAACCGGCCCACGGTGAGCCAGTTCACCAGCGCGGCCTCGCTGGCGTCCCCCGCGGACAGGTGGAACTTGCCCGGAGAGTTGAGTTCCGACACCCGCGTGCCGGGCACGTTCAACTCCACGGTGCGGTCACCCACCTGGGCGGTGGCGGTCACGGTGAGGGTGGGGTTCTCCAGCGGGCCGTTGAACACCACCTGGCCGGGGGGATCTTCGGAGATCCGGAACGAGGTGTCGTACACGTCGAAGGTACCGCGCTGGATGTCGAACTCGCCCTGCCCCTCGTTGAAGCCGTTCCCGTTCCGGGCCCGCAGGTCCCCGGCCACCTCGATGTTGGACTGGCTGTTCTTCCACCACAGGTCGCCCGGAACCTGCACGTCCAGATCATAGTACCACCGCAACGTGGGCTTCTCACGGGTTTCCTGCAACGTCGGCGGGGTCTGCCCGAACTCCATCAGGATGAGCCCCTCGCTCACGGTCAACGCCCCGTGCACCAACGGGTTCAGGTCGTGCGCGGAGACCGGGTCCACCTGCAGGGTGCCGCGCACCAGGCCGGAGTAGTTCTGCTGGTCGCTGATCGGCACGTCCCGGGCCGACACGTCGAAGTGGTAGCTGCGCACCGCCCCGGCGTCCCACGCCAGGCTCCCGGACAGGTCCACCGATCCGCGCCGGCCGGACTCGGCGTGCAGGCTCTTGACCCGCACCTGCTGGTCCTCCAGCACCGCCTCGCCCACGATGTCGCGGAACACCTCCTCCCGGCCGGCCAGGCGCAGCGTGGCCCCCGCCAGCCGGGCGGTGCCCTGGAAGCGCGGGTGGAGCGGGCTGCCCCGCACCTGGGCCTCCACCTCCACCCCGCCGCTGGCGTAGGCGATGACGCTCGGGAAGAGGCCCGCGATCAGGCCCAGGTCCGCGTGGGGCACGTGCACCGCCAGCTCCATGTCCCGGTCCAGCCAGCGGAGCTGCGGCGGGTCCAGCGACAGCCGGCAGGGCACCGCGCCGGTGACCGTGGACACCACCCCGGCGGCCTCGGCCGAAGCCTGCTCCACCGTCAGCCGCTCCCCGGCATAGCTCAGGGCCAGCCGCACCTGCCCCAGGCGCAGGTCGCTCTGGGCCACCTCCTCGCCGGTGATCTCGGCCTCGAACCGGGGCTCCGCCAGCCCGCCGTGCAGTTTCACCCAGCCGGTGGCCCGGCCGGTGAGCGGGCGCAGCGCCTCGGAGAAGTCCCCCAGCGCGGCCAGCTCCAGCGCCTGCAGGTCGGCGCGCCCCTCGGCGGTGGCCCCGCGCAGCAGCGAGTCGGGCGCCTCGGTCAGCGCCCGGAGCCCGCGCGCCCGCACCCGCGGCAGATCGATCCGGAGCTGGCCCTCGAGCCGGCTGCCCCCGTGCTGGACTTCCCAGCGCGCCAAGTCCAGCCGGCCCTCCAGGAGGGTGCCGTCCACCTGTACCTGGTCCACCGGGTGGCCCCCGAACTCCCCGCCCTCCACCTGGGCGTCCAGGACGCAGCGGGGCTGCGCCAGCGAGCCCGAGGCGTGGATCTCCCCCGAGAGTAGCCCGCGCGGCGCGCGCTCCTTGAGGAAGTGCGCGGTCAGCGCCTGCAGGTCCCAGCGCCGGGCGTGGAAGTCCAGGGCCACCGCCCCGTCCCGGGGCCGGTACGACCCGGACGTGCCGATGGAGTCGCCGTCCGGCGAGCGCCAGCGCACGTCCTTCCAGGCGACGCTGTCGCCGGCCCACGAGACCCACGAGACGCCGCGCTGGTCCCAGCGCTTCTCCCCCAGCACCAGCGCGCCGCTCTCCACGGTCACCCGGCGCGCCCGCCAGTCCACCTCGCCGGTGCCGGAGACCGAGCTGTCGCCCTGGGTGGCGCTCAGCCGGAAGCGGGTGACCGGCCCGCCGGAGCCCTCCAGCTCCGCTCCCGACACCTCCACGTCACCCAGGTGCAACCCCTTCAGCGTCGCCTGGGCCACCAGCCCGGACACCCCCGGGCCCTGCCAGCGCACCCGCGCCGAGGCCGCCGCCGCCCCCACCCCCCGCCAGCGGAATCCGCTCAGCTCCACCTGACCTGACACATCCGGACGCTCCAGGCTCCCGGCGAGTTCCCAGCCCCCGCCCAGGCGCCCGCCGAAGTGCTCCCCGGAGGCCCGCTCCAGCGCCTCCAGCGAGTCCAGGGTGACCTCCAGCGAGCCCGCCCCGCGCAGCGCCGAGCCCGGGCCCAGCGCCAGCCACCCGCCGGCCTGGCCCGCCCCGGTGCGCACCCGCAGGGAATCCACGCGCGCCACGCCGGGCCCGAATTCGAACACCCCGGCGGCGCGCTCCACGCGCTGCCCCAGCACCCGCAGCTGGCCCAGCTCGGCGCGCCCGGTGACTTGCGTCCGCCCGGCGCTGCGCCAGTCGAGCAGCAGGGTGCTCGTGCCGTTGACCACGGTGCGCGGCACGCGCCACGTGGCGGGCAGGAAGGCCAGCCGCTCGGGCTGCACCTGGCTGGCGGCCACCTCCAGGCGGGCTTGCCCCTCCAGGTCGATGTCGCCGCTGCCCGAGGCGCGGCCCCCGGCCAGCTCCACCGCGAAGTCGGCCAAGTGCACCCGCCGGTGGTACCAATCGCCGCGCGCGGCCAGCGCCGCCGGGCCCAGCGGCGAGCGGGTCAGCCGGCCTTCCTCGTCGAAACTCAGCCGCGCCCCGGCCTGCCGCAGGCGCACCCGGCCGGCGAACGCCCCGTAGGGCAGCGGGTGCGCCAGCCACGGGGAGATCAGCGCATCCCCCAGGGAGTCAACCCGGGCGTCCAGCAGAAAGTCACGCGCGGAGGCGAACCGGCCCTCCGCCCGCCCGCCCACGCCCGGCCCGGCCAGCTCCAGCCGGTGGAACTCCCAGCCGCGGTCCCCCAGCGACAGGTCCGCGGTGAGGCGCTCCACCCGCAGCGCGCGCGGCGCCATGCGCCCGCGCAGCGCCTCGACGGCCACCCGGGTGGCGGGCCCCAGCTCCACCCGGAAGCGGCCGTCCAGCTCCGCGCCCCAAGTCACCGAAGGCCGGCCCGCTTCGGCCACCACCAGCGAACCGCCGCGCACCTCGAGCGGGGCCACCTCCAGCCCGCCGCCTCCCCCGCCGCCCGACTTCTTCCGGATCTCCGGCAGCAACACCGAGCCCGAGGAGTCCACCGTGAGCACCACCGTGGGCCGCTCCACGGCCAGCTTCAGCCGGGCCGCCTGGAGCAGCTGCGGGACGCCGGCGTCGGCGGTGACCCGCTCCGCGGACAGGAAGCGGTGCCACCGGCCGCGGGCGTCGCGCAGGTCCACGGTGAGGTCGACCACGTCCACCCGGCGGAGCGGGTTGCCCTGCAGCGCCCGCCAGCCCAGGCGCAGGTTGGTGGCGCCGGCCAGCTGGCGGTTGGCGAAGCCGCGCGCGATGCGGTCCAGCTCGCCGAAGCGCAGCAGCCAGACCCCCGCGGCCACCACCGCCAGCGCTCCGCCCAGCAGCGCCCAGCGGAGCACCGGGGCGCGGCGGGCGCCGGGCGGCCGGCGGCCGGGCGCGGGGCTCGAGGGGGTGAGATCGTCGCTCATCTAGTACGCCTGTCCCAGGCTGAAGTGCCACGCGGTGCGCGGGCGGGCGGCCGCCGCCGGCACCTCGGGCGGGTTGAGCTTCACCCCATAGTCTACCCGGAACGGGCCCACCGGGGTGGACAGCCGCAATCCCCCGCCCGCGGAGTACCGGAACCGGTCGAAGCTGGCGTTGCCGCGCAGCGCGTACGGGGCGAACACCTTGAGCGTGAGGTCGCCCGGGGAGCGCCACACGCCCCCGCCGTCCAGGAACAACACCCCCGAGATGAGCCCCCACAGGGGGAAGCGCAGCTCGGTGCCCGCCAACAGCAGCACCCGCCCGCCGTAGTAGGCGCCCTCGTCGGTGCGCCCCGGGATGTTGGCCCCCGACTCCAGGTCGCCGCCGATTTCGCCCTCCGAGTAGCCGCGCACCGAGCTGGCCCCGCCGGTGGTGAAACGGTCCTCGGTGCGCAGCAGCTGCACGCCCAGGGTGTCGCCGGAGGTCCGGGTGAGCGGCAGGGCCACGCCCCCGCTCAGGCGCATCGCCAGCACCAGGCGCGAGCCCAGGGCGCGGTAGTGGCTCACGCTCGCCACCGGCCGCAGGAAGGCGGTGTTGCCGCCCAGCACGCCGCCCGCGGCCTGCACGCTGGCCTCCTGGTACGAGCCGCGGGTGGGCTCGAAGGAGTTGTCGCGGACGTCCCGCTGGAAGGCCAGGTTGAAGCTGCGCGTGATGTAGAAGGCGGGGCTCTGGCGCGGGTGCGAGGTGACGCCCTCGTGAGAGAAGGAGGCGGTGAGCTTGGAGCTGGCGGACAGCTCGCGCCGCAGGTACACCGAGACCCCGCGCCGGAAGTGGGGCAGCGTGGTGTCCGGCTGGGCCGCGTAGTACAGCGCCAGCTCGCCGCGCGTGTCGGTGCCGAAGAGGTGGGGCTCCACCAGCGACAGGTCCAGGCGGGTGTCCTGGAACTCGAACGCGTTGTTGTTCACGTACGGCCGCCGGCCGAAGCCCAGCACCGAGTTCAGGGAGAGCCGCCGGCCGGTCCAGAACAGGCTGCGGGTGCCGTTCTCGGCCAGCACCCGGAACTGGTCCTGCGAGCCGTAGCCCACGCCGGCGCTCAGCCACCACGGCTTGCGCTCCCGCAGCCGCACCTCGAGGTCCACCGTGTGCCGGACGCTGTCCCCGTTCACCGGCACGATCTGCACGTCTTGGAACAGGTCGGAGGAGTACAGGCGGGCCTTGTCCTCCTCCAGCGCGGTGCGCGACAGCAGGCTGCCGGGGGCCAGGCGGATCTCGCGCCGCACCACGAAGGGGCGGTTGTGCAGCGGCTCGGGGGAGCTGAAGGTGACCGCCCGCACCCGCACCGGCTGGCCCTCGACGACGCTGAAGCTCACCCGGACGCCCAGGGAGTCCACCTCGGCGGTGTCGCGCACCTGCGGGTAGTAGCCCAGGTCGGCGTACAGCAGCAGCAGCCGCTCGCGCTCCGACTCCCGCGCGAACGGGTTGTACGGCTCGCCGGGCCGGAGCAGCGCCCCCTTCTGGGGCTGCGGCGCGGCCAGCCGGGTGACCCCCGGGTAGTCCACCTGCAGCACCCGGTAGCGGCGCCCCTCGCTGATGGTGAACACCACCTCCACCTCGCGGGCCTCGGGGTCCACGGTGGTGCGGTCCTCCACCGCCGCGTCCAGGTAGCCGTTGCGCCGGTAGAAGGCCACCAGCGCGTCGGCGTCGCCGCGGATGAAGTCGGGCCGGTACAGGCTCTTGCGGAACGGGTGAAATGGCAGCGAGGGGGTCTGGGTGCGGATCCACTTGCGGAGTTCGCCGGCGCCGTAATGCTCGTTGCCGTCGAAGGCCACCCGCGACACGCGCAGGAACTCGCCGGCCACCTCGGAAGCGCCCCACGCGGGGCCGGCCAAAAGGAGCCCGATTCCCAGCAGGGCGGCTGCGGCACTTCTCCTGGCCACCGGGCTCCTCTTATCCGGACCCCCGAGGGGCGGGACCTCGCATCGCGGGCTAGGGGGCCCCGCGGGGCACGGCCGGACTGCCGCTCTCCCCGGACGCCACGCTCCGGGCGCGCTGCACCAGGCGCCAGGAGTCGTTCAGCAGCACGAACACCAGGATGGATCCCAGCACCGCCAGGCCGATGCGCTGCATGAGCAGCAGCTGGGCGATGGACAGCGGCCGGCGCTGTACCGCCTCCACCAGCGCGAACAGCACGTGGCCGCCGTCCAGGATGGGGATGGGCAGCAGGTTGAAGGCCATGATCGCCACGCTGATGAACGCGCCGAACCACAGCAGGTCGGCCAGCCCGCGGCGGGCCTCGTAGCCGGCGAGCTGCCCGATCATGATCGGCCCGCCCACCTGCTGCGAGAACTGCCGCGGCCGGGTCACCAGCCGGGCCAGGCCGGAGTAGGTCTGGCCCACCTGGAACCACGCCGAGGACCACCCGGCGGCCACCGCGCGGGGCCACGGCGCGCCCTTGGAGTAGTAGAACTCGGTGGACTGGGCGGCGATGCCCACGCGGCCGCCGCGCGGCCCGTCCTCCTGGGCCTGCGGCACCACCCGGAAGTCCAGGTCGCGCCCGCCGCGGCGCACGTGGAACAGCAGCGGCTTGCCGGCGCTCACGAAGATGATGTCGGTGAGATCGGTCCACTCGCGGATGGGCTGCCCGTTGACCGAGACGATGCGGTCGCCGTCCTTGAGCCCGGCGAGGTACGCGGACCCGCCCACCAGCACCGAGCCGATCACCGGCGGCCGGTGGGCCACCAGGTCCTTGGCGAAATCCTCGAGGTCGCGGTCCGGGAAGCTCACCTGTCCGGACGCCGCCGCTCCGGAGGCCGACGGCCGCGCGTAGCCCAGCACGTGCCGCGGGTGCTTGGCGCTCTCGGGACCGGTGAGGGTCATGTAGAAGTCCATCCACGAGGCGATGGCGTGGCCGTCCAGCGCGGTCAGCCGGTCGCCCGGCTGAAGCCCCAGGCGCACCGCGTAGGCCCGCGGGTCGAGCCGCCCCAGCACCGCCGGGTAGTCCTCGAACTTGCCCCCCACCCGGTACATGGCCACCAGCACCAGGAACGCCAGCACCAGGTTCATGGCCGGCCCGCCCACCGCGATCACGGCGCGCTTCCACCACGGCTGGCTCAGGAACTCGTCCGGGGCGGACATCCGGGTGGCGTCCTCCAGCGACTCGCCGGCCATCCGGACCATCCCGCCCAAGGGGATCCACGCCAGCCGGTACTCGGTGTTGCCGCGGGTGAAGGAGACGATGCGCGGCCCGAAGCCCAGCGAGAAGCGCAGCACCCGCACCCCGCACCAGCGCGCCGCCAGGAAGTGGCCCAGCTCGTGGAAGAAGATGATGGGCGGCAGCACCACCAGGAACGCCAGGATGGTCTCCAGAAACCCGCTCATGCCCGTCGGCTCCCCTTTTCTGTTATGTGCAGTCTAACCGCGGACTTCGGCGGGGGTCAAGGAACGCCGCCGCAGCGCGAACGCGGCCAGCACCAGGAACGCGTAGCCCGCCTCGCCCCCCCAGGTCACGTCGAACAGCGCCACCATCGCCGTCCCCAGCAGCGCCGCGGTCATGGCCAGCTCCTCCGCCGCCGGCTCGGGATCGCTCCAGCCGGCCCACCACACCCTCCGGAAGCCCCACAACAGCGCGCCGAAGCCCAGCAGCCCCAGGAAGCCGGTTTCGGCCAGGGTGTGCAGGTAGAAGTTGTGCGCGTGCGGCCACAGCGGGCGGAAGTCGGGCGAACGCAGCAGGCCGTAGGCCGTCTTCCACGCCCCCAGCCCCTCGCCGGTGAACGGGCGGCGCGCGATCATGCGCAGCGCCACCACCCAGCCCTGCACCCGGCCCTGGATGCTCTCGTCGCTCAGCGCGGTCAGGTCCACCACCCGCTGCCACAGCGACTCCCGCAGCAGCCAGTTGCCGGCCACGAACACCGCCACGGCCGTCCACCCCAGGATCGGCCGGCGGGCCCGGCGGCTTGAGAAGCCCACCACGGCGGCGAAGGCCGGCCACGAGGCCCGGGTGTGGCATCCGGACAGCAGCAGCGCGGCCGGGACCCAGGCCGCGTGCCACCAGCCGGCGGCGCGGCCCCGGGCGCGCAGGGCGAACGCGAAGCACCACGCGAACAGCAGCAGCAGGTACTGCGCCGTGGCGTTGGGGTTGGGCAGCATCGGGAGCGACACGCGGCCCGGGAAGGTCCCGCTCAGCAGGTGCAGCCCGAGCCACATCTCCGCCACCACCCACGCTCCCAGCAGCAGCGACACCGAGATCCAGGCCGCCTGCAGCCCCGCGGGGAGCGGCCCGGCCGCGCGCCGCCCGGCCACGGCCAGCACCGGCAGGCACACCGCCACCCATCCGAGCCAGTCCCGGAGGCTCGCCCGGTCGTCCAGTGATCCCGAGATCGAAAGCCCCCAGGTGATTAGGAAACAAGCGATTCCGAATGTCAGCTCGCGCGGGATCTGAAGTTCCCGCCGGACCAGCCGCCAGGCCAGCACCAGGGCCAGCACGATGGAGGCCGCGGAGGTGCCGGCCCGGGCCAACGGGAGGCACAGGAGGCCCGCCGAGAGCGGGCCGACCACCCACCAGTCGGTCGCAGGAGCTGCGGGCTGCGCGGTCGGGGCCGCGCCGTGCGGGGCGGTGCTCATCCCAGCGTCCCCTCCAGCGCCGCCTGCAGCGCGGCGCGCTCGGCCGGGGGCGCGTAGTGCTCCCGGGCCCGCGTCACGGCGGCACGCGACCAGGCCGCGCGCACCTCGGGCGAGCCCAGCCCCAGGTCCAGCGCCGCCGCCAGCGCCGCCGGATCGCCGGGCGGCACCAGCGCGCCCCCCTCGCCCACCACCTCGGGCAGCCCGCCGGCGCTCGAGGCCACCACCGGCACCCCCCGGGCCAGCGCCTCCAGCGCGGCCAGGCCGAAGGACTCCAGGCGCGAGGGCTGCGCGGCCAGGTGGACCCGCGAGAACAGCGGGCCGAGATCGTCCAGGTGGTCGATCCACTCCACGCGCGCGGCCAGGCCCACGGACTGCGCCAGCGAGCGCAGCCGGCCGGCCTCGCGCCCCCGACCGACCAGCACCAGCCGCGCCGGCACGCGCGCCGAGGCCAGCGCCCGCAGCAGCACGTCCTGCCCTTTCTCGCGCGCCAGCCGCCCCACGCACGCGACCGTGGGCGGCCCGGGCGGGTCGGGCCGCACCGGGAGAGCCGGGACCGACGGCCGCACCACGTGGACCTTCGGGGGCGCCACGCGGTCCAGCCCGACCAGGCGCGCGCGCATGTACTCGGAGGGGGTCCACACCGCGTGGCACAGGCGTGCGTAGTAGAGGCGCCGGCGCCAGCTGGGCCGCTCGGAGGCCAGGTGGCGGGCCATCGCGCGCCGCACCGGGAGCCCCCGCGTCACCCACCACAGCCGCCGCAGATCGCGGTGCTGCAGTGCCACCGCCACCTCCGGGCGGAATTCGTGGACCGCGCGCCGCAGCCCGCGCGTGTTCCCGGACCAGGCCTGGCCCACGGCGCCCCCAGCCGCGCGCCCCTCGGGCGCGGCCTCCCGCGAGGGCGCCGCCGCCGCGCTCCCGGGCCCGGGCAGCGCCGGCGAGCCCGCCGGGGCCAGCGCCAGCACCGGGTGGCCCAGCTCCGCCAGCAGCCCGGCGGCGCGGCGCATCCAGATCTCCGCACCGCCCCAGCGCGAGGGGGCGGCGGAATCCAGCAGCATCACCCGCACGGCCCCTCCAGCACCCCCCGGCCCGCCGCCAGCAGCTCCCCGGCGCGCCGCAGCACCTCCGCCACCGAGATGCGGTCCAGGCAGAAGTCGTCCGGGCGCACGCAGCGCCGCTGGTCGCACGGGCAGCACGGCAGCGGCATGTGCAGGTGGGCGTGGCGCGCCCCGGCCGGCGCGACGGTGTGCGGCAGCGACGGGCCGAACAGCGCCAGCACCGGGGTCCCGACGGCCGCCGCCAGGTGCATCGGGGCCGAGTCGTTGGCCACCAGCAGGTCGCTCGCCTCCAGCCGCGCGCCGGCCTCGTCCAGGCTCAGCCGGCCCGCCAGGTTCTCGGCCCCCGAGGCCTCCAGTTGCGCCCCCAGCGGGGCGTCCTCGGCGCCTCCGGTGACCCACACCCGCGCGCCGGCCGCGCGCAGCCGGCGGGCCAGCTCCCCGAAGCGCTCCAGCCGCCACCGGCGCAGCACCCGGTGGCACCCCGGGTGCAGCGCCACCAGCGGCCCGCCGGGGCCGGCCGGGGCGGCCGCGCCGGCATCGCCCGCCGCGCTCCCGCCGCGGCCGGCCTGCCACGCCCGGGCCGCGGCCCTCGCGGCGTCCGAG
>DATKKS010000042.1:0-4157 GCA_035542815.1 Saccharimonadales bacterium (SeqCode)
GGCCGTGCGCGCCCCGCCCACGTGCAGGTAGCCGGTAGGGCTGGGGGCGAATCGGACTCGGACCTCGGACATGCGGGCGCTCCTCGCGGTGCAGGAGAAGGCGGCCGCCGCGGCGGGGCGGGCGGCGCCGAGCGCGAGTGCCGGGCGGCGCGGAGACCGGCCGCCGGCGCGTCGGAGCGCAGAGAATACGGCCCGCACCCGCGGGGGTCAAACGCGGGCGCGGGCCGCTCGGCCGTCCGACGGCCGCGGGGTCAGCGGATCAGCAGCACCTTGCGGGTGAGCGCTTCGCCACCCATCTCCAGGCGGTAGAAGTACACCCCCGAGGCCAGCCGCGCCCCGGTGTCGTCCCGGCCGTCCCAGGTCTGGGTGTAGCTGCCCGGGGTGCACGAGGCGTCCATCAGCCGGCGCACCAGGCGGCCGGAGATGTCGTGGACCGACAGGCGCACCCGCCGGCCCGCCAGGGCCGACCCGGCCGGGCCCGCCGGCACCAGGAAGCGCATGGCGGTGCTGGCCCGGAAGGGGTTCGGCGCGCTCGGGAACAGCGCCAGCCGCGCCGGCAGGAACTGGGCCGAGAGGGTGCGGACCAGCGGGCCCACCAGCGAGGTGCGGCGCCCCTCCACCAGGGTCTCGAGGATGTACACGTAGGTGCGCCCGCCGCGCACGTCCTGGTCCAGGTAGGAGGGCGAGCCGCCGTCCGCCTGGATGGGCGCCTCGTTGATCCGCGCGAAGTCGGCCGGCACCCGGTCCAGCAGCTGCGCCGGTCCGGCCCCCGGCCCGCCGGTGGGGTCCTCGCGCCGGTACAGGTTCCAGCTGACCCGGCCCCCGGCGGTGGCGGGCTGGCTCCAGCTCAGCCGGATCCCGTCGGCCTCGGCCACCGCCTGGAGTTCCGCCCCCAGCACCGCGGTGATGATGTTCCCGTTGGCGTAGCGCCCGGTGTGCTCGTCGTCGTGCCGGAACATCGGCCACGGGGCGCGCGACCGGCTGAAGCCGCCGGGGTAGTCCCACACGTAGACGTTCTTGTCCCAGCTCGAGAGCACGATGTTGGTCTGGCCGGTGTTGGTGAGGTCCCACACCGCGGGCGTGCCCCGGATCTCCCCGCTGATCCGGATGGGGAACCCGGCCAGCGTCGAGCCGTCGTAGTTGAACCCGTAGAAGTTGGCGTCCTCCGCCCCCTCCAGCACCTCGTAGTGGCCGTCCCCGTTCAGGTCCACCACGATGGGGCTGCTCTCCGAGGTGCCGGCCTGGGCCGCGTACGCGACGGCGTAGCGCACGTTGCTCCACCCCGGCAGGTTCGCGCCGTTGCGGTCCACCGCCCGGATGTAGCCGTCGGTGGTGGCCTCCACCACGTCCAGGTAGCCGTCGCCGTTCAAGTCCGCCAGGGCCGGCGAGGGGCTGCGGCTGGTGCGGTCCAGGTGCATGGGGATCGGCCAGCCGGGCTTGTTGGTGCCCGAGTCGCTCACGCAGTAGAGCATGTTGCCGGGGGACGGGAAGACCACCTCCAAGTGCCCGTCCAGGTCCAGGTCGGCCACCGCCGGGGAGCCGGTCAGCCCGATCCCGATGCTGTCCGGCCAGCCGCGGCACTCCGTCCCGTCGTAGCGGATGGCGTGCACCTTGCCTTCCCCGCCGCAGATGATGATGTCCAGCTTGCCGTCCCCGTCCAGGTCCGCCAGGGCCGGCGAGCCGGGGGTGTAGCCGGCGCCGGTGAGCACCTTGATCACGCCGTTGGTGGACGGGTTGTGGTCTCCGTCCACCACCTCGGTGCCGTCCCGGTGCCACGCGTACACGTAGGAGCCGCAGGCCACCACGATCTCCGGCTTGCCGTCGCCGTCAATGTCCCCGATGGCCGGCGAGCCGAACGGGAAGCCCGACAGCAACCGGTGCGGCCAGCCGGGCATCACGTTGCCGTTCTCGTCCCACACGAAGACGTTGCTGGAGTCCTGGGTCAGCCCGACGACGTAGTAGTGGCCGTCGCCGAACAGGGACGCCGAGACCGCCAGCGAGCCGGGGTAGCCGCCGCCGCGGGGGAGCCACAGGCCCGAGGTGATCGGCTGGTGGTCGCCGTCCCGCAGCTCGGTGCCGTCCGGGTGCCACATGTACACGCCGTCCGACCCGACCACGATGTCCAGCTGGCCGCTGGGGTCGTGGGTGAAGTTCACCAGCACCGGGCTGCCGGCCATCTCGGTGCCGGTGGGGATGGGCCAGCCGGTGTGGTACTGCGGGTTGGTGCTGACGTTGATCGCGGTCGAGGCCGCGCTCTCCAGGCCGCCCGAGTCCACCGCGGTCACGTAGTACCAGTAGGGCGTGAGCGGCGCCAGGCCGGAATCGGTGAAGTACTCGGTGGGCCCGGTGGCCCGCGAGTTGACCCGGCTGTAGGGCCCCAGCTGCGACGCGGCGCGGTAGATGTAGTAGCCCGCCACGCTGGGCGAGTCCGGCGAGGAGGTCCAGGTCAGGGAGATGGAGCTGTGCGAGCCCAGGCCGCTCAGGTTGGCCACCGGGCCCGGGGGCGAGAGGTCGAAGTTCAGGGTGTCGGCCTCGCCGTAGGCATCGGTCAGGAAGAGGTAGAAGCGGCTCAGCGCGGTGGCCTGCCCCTGGAAGCGGATCTCCTTGGTCCCGATCCAGCTGGCGCCGGAGGCCAGGTTCCCGTAGGAGGACAACGTATCCAGCGGCACGTAGCTGCCGGCCACCGGCCGCACCGTGCCGGACAGCGCCCGGAAAGGCCCGCTCCCCAGGTTCCGCAGGGTCACCCGGAGGAGGGTGTAGTGGGTCCCCCCGCTCACCGAGTCCACCCACGTCTGGGCGTAGTGCTCGGGCACCGGCGCCCGGACCGACAGGGTGAAGTAGTCGTCGCGGGCGTCCCCCTGCAGGTCGGTCAGGTGCAGGGTGAACGGGACCTGCAGCCCGTCGCGCAGGCTCCGCGCGAAGCTCACCGTGAAGTAGCCCGACCCGCTGGAGGTTCCGCCCGCCGTGATCGAGCCATAGGCGACCGACGGCGTGGTCACGGAGACCCCCGCCTGGCCGGTGCTCAGGACCGCGTTCACCCCGGTGGCCCCGAAGGTCCCGTGGTTGCCCACGGTCACGCCCAGCTGGATGGTCTCGCCCGCGTCCACCACGCCGTCCCCGTTCCCGATCTGCGGCGGGATGGAGCCGTCCAGGATCACCTTGGTCGCGGAGTAGTCGTACAGGTACGCGCCGCCCCGCGGCTGGACCGTCCCGCTCCCCAGGTACGGCAGGCTGTTGCGCTTGGTGACTGTCACCTGGAACGCGCCGGTGCTGTCCGGCTGGAACGGCAGGGTCACGTGCCCGGTGGCGTCGGTGTAGCCCGCCCGCAGGTCATCGCCGGTCTTGCGCACGCACACCAGAGCGCTCTCCACCGGCGCCCCCCCGGAGGTGACCGACACGGTGTAGCCGGGGTCCCCGATCACGAAGGTGGCGGGCGCGACCACGCTCAGCACGCTCGACGGCCGCAGCCGCAGCCGCAGCCCGGGGTCGCCCAGCAGGATGTAGGAGAGCTGGGTCCAGCGGTCGGGGCTGTCCCAGAGGGACGCATCCACGAACGGCAGCTTGGCCAGCGACAGCGCCTCCCCGATCTCGCCGATGCTGTCGGCGTTCACGATGCCCATGTACTTGTCGAGGTAGTTCTCCCCGGTGGCCGGGAACGCCTCCCGGGTGGAGCCCCAGAAGGCAAACGCCCCGCCGCCGGAGGCGGTGACGGTGGCGGCCCCGATGCAGTCGAAGTCGATGGCCCCCGAGGTGCAGTCCACCGAGATCACGTAGGAGTACCGCGGGGCGTTGGTGAGCGCCCGCCAGTCGGCGTTGACCAGCGCGCCGGCCCCCACCGACATGGTGTTGCGGAAGCCGTGCCCCACGTGCAGGGCCAGGTTGTAACCCACGTTCAGGGAGTCCAGCACCGCGGCGCGGGTCTCGTAGATGCTGCCCGGGAAGAGGTTCTGGTCGTTGTCCTCGTACAGCTTGACCACGTGGCTGTAGGACGGCAGCGAGTCGGACACGTCCTCCGCCAGGATGGCCCCGTCAAACAGGATCTGGGCCCCCGGGGTGTAGTCGCTGGGGAACAGCACCTCGGCGAACAGCAGCTGGTTGTTCAGGTAGCTGTTCGGCGGGTTCTGGTCGTAGGTCAGGGTCTTGTTCACGAACACTGT
>DATKKS010000043.1:0-32664 GCA_035542815.1 Saccharimonadales bacterium (SeqCode)
CCCGCGGGGCCGGGAGCTCCGGCCCGCCCGGCTCGCGCGCTTGGCGCGGGCGCCGGCATCTGCAATCATCCGGCCATGGGCAAGCCCCGGGTGCTGTTCGTGTGCATCGGCAATTCGGCCCGCAGCCAGATGGCGGAGGCCTGGCTCCGGCTGTGGGCCGGGGACCGCTACGAGCCGGTGAGCGCCGGCACGCACCCCATCCCGGTCCATCCGCTGACCGTCAAGGTGATGCAGGAGGTGGGTGCGGACATGTCGCAGGCGCGCTCCCAGTCGGTCCGGGAGCTGTCCGGCCCGTTCGAGTACGTGATCACCACCTGCGCCGAGGCGGAGGTGGATTGCCCGGCGCTGCGCGGCACGCGCGGCACGATCCGGTGGCACATCCCCGACCCGGTGGGCCGGGCCAGCATCCTGTCCAAGGAGAACGACCGGGTGCGGGCCTTCCGCCGCGCCCGCGACCTTATCGGGGGCCGGGTGGACGAGTTCCTGGCCCTGCACCCGGGCCACGACCCGGAGGACGCGGAGGAGATCCCGTGAGCCAGACACCTTCGAATTTCGCGTGGGGCGACCTGTGGCGCGGCCGCCGCTACGTGGTGTGCGGCGCCGGCCACGGCATGGGCCTGGCCACCGCCCGCGCCCTGGCGGACGCCGGCGCGCACGTGCTGGTGCACGCGCTGCGGGACGCGTCGGTGCAGGCGGCAGTGAAGCAGCTCTCCGAGCGGGCCTCCCCGGCGCAGAAGATCGCGGGCTGCGCCGCCGACCTGTCCACCCCCGACGGCGCCGCGCGGGTGGCGGCGGCCGCGCAGGAGGCCTTCGGGCGCCTGCACGGCTGGGTCGCCAACACCGGCGGCCCGCCGCCGGGCAAGGCCCTGGAACTCTCCGACGCGCACTGGCAGCAGGCGTTCGACGGCACGTTCCTGGCGGTGGTGCGGATGCTGCGGGCGGCCGCCCCGCTGCTCGAGCCGGGCGCGGCGTTCGTGTCCATCCAGAGCCGCAGCGTGCGCGAGCCCATCGAGTCGCTGTCCACCTCGAACGCGCTGCGCGCCGCCGCGGCCGCCTTCCTGCGCGACGCCGGGCGGGAACTCGGCGGGCGGGGCGTGCGGGTGCTGGCGGTGCTCCCGGGCATGGTGACCACCGAGCGCCTGGCCGAGCTGTCCGAGCACCGCGCCCGCGAGCTGGGGGTGGCCCCCGAGGAGATCCACCGCACCTGGGCGGCGCAGGCGCCCCTGGGGCGGCTGGCGACCCCGGAGGAGCTGGCGCGGGTGATCCTGGTGGCGCTCTCCGACGTGGCCGGCTACATGACCGGCACCACGCTCCTGGTGGACGGCGGGACCTCGCGCGCCGGCTGACCCGCCGCCCGGCTCAGTCGCCCAGGCTCTCCGGGTTGAGCCCCTCCAGCGCGGGCAGGGTGAACCGCCCGTCCTTGCGCGCCAGCTTCCCGTCGAACCAGATCTCCCCGCCCCCGCACGCCGGAGTCTGGATCAGGACCAGGTCCCAGTGGATGGCGGAGTGGTTGCCGTTGGGAGCGGCGTCGTAGCAGTTGCCCGGCGTGAGGTGCAGCGAGCCGGCGATCTTCTCGTCGAACAGGGTGTCCTTCATGGCGGCGGTGATGTGCGGGTTGAACCCCAGCGAGAACTCGCCCAGGTAGCGGGCGCCGGCGTCGGTGTCCAGGATCTCGTTCATGCGCTGCGGGTCCGAGGACTCGGCCTTGACCACCCGGCCCTTCTCGAAGGTCAGGCGGATGTTCTCGTAGGTCACGCCCTGGTACAGCGAGGGGGTGTTGAACGCGACAGTGCCCTCCACCGAGTCCTTGACCGGCGCGGTGTACAGCTCGCCGTCGGGGAGGTTGATGTGGCCGTCGCACTTGACCGAGCCGACCCCCTGGATGGAGAAGCGCAGGTCCGTGCCCGGGCCCTTGAGCTGCACCTTGTCGGTGCGGTCCAGGAGATCCTTCAGCGGGTCCATGGCCCGGGACATCTTCCGGTAGTCCAGGGTGCACACGCGGTAATAGAAGTCCTCGAAGCGGTCGGTGCTCATGTTGGCCAGCTGGGCCATGGACGGGCTGGGGTAGCGCATCACCACCCAGCGGGTGTGGCGCACGCGCTGCTCCAGGTGCACCGGGTTCTGATACAGCTTGTTGTACAGGTTCATCTTCGCCGGGGGCATGTCCGCCAGCTCGCTGGCGTTGTGGGCCCCGCGCACGCCCACGTACGCGTGCATCTTCTTCATCCGGGTGAGGTCGTAGTCGGCCCACTCCCGCAGCTGCTCCTCGGAGGCCTCGCGCAGCAGCTCGCCGGTGAGCCGCACCGCGCGCACCGAGAGGTACGGCCGCCCGCCCGCGGCGTGCGCCGCCCGGATCATCTCCGCGATGAGCCCGTCGCCCACGTCGAAGCACTCGATCAGAATGTTCTCGCCGCGCTGCAGCGCAATGGAGTAGTTGATGACGAGGTCGGCCAGCTTCCTCTGGCGGGATTCGGACATGGGCACCTCCGTGAAGGGCGGCCGCGGGCCGGCGGGGCCCGCGCGGGCGTGGGCGTGGACAGGCTGGGAGGTCTCGGGCAGTATAGGCCATTCGCGCGTGCCGCGCGAAGCGGGGCCGGCGGGGCGGGCCGCCCCGCGACCACCATCCCGGGAGGCCCATGGTTCCCAACGCCGTCCACCTGCTGCTGGCCCGCCACGGCCAGACCGACTGGAACCTGGCGCACCGCCTGCAGGGGCGCTCGGAGGTGCCGCTGAACGCCGCCGGGCGGGGCGAGGCGGAGGCCCTGGCCGGGCGGCTGGCGGGCGAGCCGCTGGACCGGGCCCTGGTGAGCCCGCTGGGCCGGGCGCGGGAGACCGCCGCCGCGGTGGAGGCGGCGCGGCCCGGGCTGCGCTTCGAGGTGGAGCCGCGGCTCGCGGAGGTGGACATGGGAGCCTTCGAGGGCCGGCTCGAGGCGGAGCTGCTGGCGGCGGACGAGTCATTCCGTGCCTGGCGGGCCGATCCGGTGCGGCACGGCTGCCCCGGGGGCGAGGGGGCGCTGGACGTGGCCCGCCGGGTGGCCCCGCTGCTGGACGAGCTGGCCGCCGCGCCCCCGGGCTCGCGGGTGCTGCTCCTGGGACACCAGTTCACCAACGCCGTGATCCAGTGCCTGGCCACCGGCACGCCGCTGGACCAGGTCCGCAGCCTGCTGGCCCCCACGGGCGAGCTGCGCGGGGTGGACCTGTCGGCGCGCGCCGGCGGCTGAGGCGTCCGAAGCTCCCCGGGGGCCCGGCCCCCGGGGCCGCGCGGCCGGGACGGGGCAATCCCGCCTTGACACTGCCTTGCAGCGGGCGGAAGATCAGTCTCACACGTTTCGAGCCGCCGTCTGCCACGAGGATTCCTGCCTGGGAGGGGGGGTCATGGACAACAAGTTCCCCGAGTGCCGCAAATGCAATAACGGGACCCTGGTGCCGCTGTCCGACTACGGCCGCGACGGCGCTCCGATCACCTACAAGGCGTGGGTGTGCACCAACCCCATCTGCGGCTATAACCTCCGCATCGACAACGGCGAGATCAGCGTGGGCCGCAACATCGGGTCCTCCACCAAGTAGTCCCGGCCCACCCGTTCGCTTCGCGGTCGGTCCCGTAGGGCCGGCCGCGTCGGGCTTTCCACGGGGCCCTGGGGAGGTGCGGCGCCCGCCATGGTTCGCGCGATCGTCTTCGACCTCGACAACACCCTCATGGACTTCATGAAGATGAAGGAGATGGGGGTGCAGGGCGCGGTCGGCGCCATGCTGGACGCCGGGCTGCCCATCCCCGCCGAGGACGCCCACCGCAAGATCTACGAGATCTACCGGCTCGAGGGCATCGAGTACCAGCGGGTGTTCGACGAGTTCCTGCACACCGAGCTGGGCCGGATCGACCCCAAGCTGCTGGCCGCCGCGATCGTGGGCTACCGGCGCACCCGGGAGTCCGCGCTGGTGGTCTACCCCCACACCCACCAGACCCTGATCGAGCTGTCCAAGCGCGGCCTGCGCCTGGCGGTGGTCTCCGACGCGCCCCGGCTGCAGGCCTGGCTGCGGCTGACCTACTTGCAGCTGCAGCACCTGTTCGACGCGGTGGTGGCGTGGGAGGACACCGGCCGCCGCAAGCCCTCGCCGGAGCCCTTCGAGCGCGCGCTGGAGCTGCTGGGCGTGCCGGCGGCCGAGGCGCTGATGGTGGGCGACTGGGCCGAGCGGGACGTGGTGGGCGCCAAGCGCATCGGCATGCTCACGGCCTTCGCCCGCTACGGCGACACCTTCGGCACCGAGCACTCCGGCGCCGACTACGAGCTGCTCGACATCCGCGACCTCCTGGACGTCGTGGACCGCCTGAACGGCGGGCCCGCGGCGCGCGCGTGACGTGGGCCGGCTCGGCGTCGGGGTGGACCTGGTCGAGATCCCGCGCATCGCCGCGGCGCTCGAGCGCCACGGCGAGCACTTCGTCCACAAGGTCTTCACCGAGGGCGAAGCCGCCTACTGCCGCACCAAGCGCAGCGCCGCCTCGTGGGCGGCGCGCTTCGCGGCCAAGGAGGCGCTGGGCAAGGCGCTGGGGCACGACGGCCCCCCGCCCCGCTGGACCGACGTGGAAGTGATGCTGGACGGGCGCGGCCGGCCGCGCCTGCGCCTCACCGGGCGGGCGGCGGAGCTGGCCGGCGCGGCCCGGATCGAGGTGACCCTGTCCCACACGCACCACTACGCGGTGGCGATGGTGGTGCTCACGGAGCCGTGACCGCGGCGAGGTGACCCCATGCTGGTGCTGACCGCCGGGCAGATGCGCACCGCCGACGCGCACGCCATCGAGAAGCTCAAGATCCCGGTCCTGACCCTGATGGAGCGCGCCGGCGCGGGCCTGGCGCGCGCGCTGCGCGCGCACTTCGAAGGCCCCCGGGGCGAGCACGTGGTGATCCTGTGCGGCCGCGGCAACAACGGCGGGGACGGCATGGTGGCGGCCCGCCACCTGAAGAAGTCGGGCGGCCGGGTGACGGTGCTGCTGCTGGGCCGCGCGCGCGAGCTGACCGGACCCAACCGCACCAACTGGGCGCGCCTGGCGGCGGCCAAGATCCCGCGCTTCGAGGTGCCGGACGAGGCCGCCCTGGCCCGCCACGCCCGCCGCCTGGAGCAGGCCGACATGCTGGTGGACGCGCTGCTGGGAACCGGGGCCCGCGGGCCGCTGGAAGGCCTCATGCGCGCGGCCTGCCAGGAGCTGAACGCGGCGCCCGGGGCGCGGGTGGCGGCGGACCTGCCCACGGGCGTGGACGCCACCACCGGCGAGGCGCAGCCCGACGCGGTGCGCGCGGCGCTGACCGTCACCTTCGCCTTCCCCAAGCCCGGCCACCTGCTGTACCCCGGGCGCGGCCACTGCGGCGCGGTGGAGGTGGTGGACATCGGCATTCCGGAGAGCGCGGTGCCCGCCGCCGAGCGGCGCCTGGCGGTGCTGACGCCGGGCGAGGCTGCGGCGCTGCTGCCGCGGCGCGCACCCACCGCCAACAAGGGCGACGTCGGGCGGATCCGCATCGTGGGGGGCGGCCCGGGGATGCTGGGCGCGCCGGCGCTGGCCGCCCGCGCCGCGCTGCGCTCCGGCGCCGGCCTGGCCACGGTGTGCGCGCCGCACGGGCTGTACGACGCGCTGGCGCCGCTGCTGCTGGAGGCGACCGCGGCGCTGTTCGCGGAGTCCGCGGAGCGCACCCACACCGCCCGGGCGGCGGGCGCGCTGCTGCTGGACCTGGAGGGCGCCGACGCGCTGGCGCTGGGGCCGGGCCTTACCCGCCACCCCGAGGCGGCCGAGCTGGCGCGCGCGCTGGTGGCGCGGGCGCACCTGCCCACGGTGCTGGACGCCGACGGCCTCAACGCCTTCGAGGGCCGCGCCGATCTGCTGCGGGGCGCCGCCGGGCCCCTCGTGCTCACCCCGCACGTCGGGGAGTTCGCCCGGCTGAGCGGGCTCTCGCGCGAGGAAGTGGAGCGGGGGCGGCTGGAGGTTGCGCCGCGCTACGCCGCGCGCTGGAACGCCACCGTGCTGCTCAAGGGCGCCCCCACCGTGGTCGCGGCCCCCGACGGCCGCGCGCGCCTGAACCCCACCGGCAACGCCGGCATGGCCACCGGCGGCTCGGGCGACGTCCTCACCGGCATCCTGGCGGCGCTCCTGGGCCGCGGCCTCGAGCCCTTCGACGCGGCCTCGCTGGCGGCCTTCCTCCACGGGCTGGCGGGCGACCTGGCGCGCGAGGAGGTGGGCGAGGAATCGCTGGTGGCCGGAGACATGGTGGCCCACCTGCCCGGGGCGTTTCAGGTGCTGCGGGAGTCCCGCTAGCCGCCCGCCTCGCTCGCCGCGCCTCGCACTCGCCGCCTGACGCCGGCGCGTGCGAAGCCGGGCCGCAGCGCTTCGACCCGGAACCCGTCAACTTCAGGCGGCCGGTGCGTCACCGGGTTGACGCCGGCGTGCCCGCCTGACAAGACCTCGCGCCGCGCCGCCCGGCGCGGCCGTCGGCCAACTCGATGCTCCGCAAGAGAGTGAGGACCACGCTGAGGCGGCGCGCCCGCGCGGCACGCCGCTTGCCCTCTGCATGGGTGTCACTTCGAATGGAAGGACCTGTCTCCGGCAAAGAGTAATCGGCCCGGAACCAAAGGGGGGGTTCCGACGCCGAGGGGGGCTGCCGGGGGCGGGTCCTCCTCCCTGGCCCGGCGCACTGGGGCTCGCCTCGGGCGATCCGGGTCCAGCCCCGCGGGACTAGCCTCCTGGCCCGACGGGAGTTGACGGAGCACCCGGCGCTCTTCCTTCCTCTGCGGCGAAAGGAGCCCGGGCGATCCGTCCCGCGGGGCACGCTGCTTCCCCACCTCCACCTCCCCCGCCGCGCCGGGCCAGCCGCGATGCGATCGCACCCGGGAGCGCGGCGTGGAGGAGCGAAGCGAAGGCGGGCGCCGTGCGGGCGCCCGCGCTCAGCGCCGCCGGTAGATGGCCAGGACGTTCGGCACGGGCTGCGCGGGCGCGGGCTCGTCGGCGTCGCCCTGGCCGGAGCCGGCGCTGCCGGCCCACTCGCGCTCCACGCCCCCGGCGCGAACGCACAGCGAGGCCGACGGCCCGCCTTCGGCGTGCATCAGGGAGCGCAGCCCCAGCGGGAGCCGCAGCAGCCCCGCCGCCAGCTGCGCCGGGTTGCGCAGCGCGGCGCTGAACAGGAACACGATCCGCCCCTGAGCGTCCTGCCCCACCGCCGCCTCGCTCCAGGAGCCCGAGCGGTCCAGCCACACCCCGTGCGGCGCGGGCTGGGAGGCCACGATGCGGATGTTCTGCGCGGCGGTGCGGTAGCGGGACAGCAGGCCCCGGAAGGCCGGGAGGTCGGTTTCCAGGATCTGGGCCGGGGGCAGCGCTGGATCGGTGGGATCGGCCACGAACACCGCCCGGCCGGATCCCAGCACCGGGTTGTTCACGTGGCCCGCGGTGCGCATCAGCCCGCAGGCGGTCAGGCCGTCGGTCATGAACATGCCGGCGTTGATGGCGGCCAGCGCGCCGCGCTCGCGGCACCACTGGCACGGGGTGCGCGCCCGGTGCCCGGGCTCGGCCCGGGCGCACAGCAGCCGCAGCTCGAAGCGCCACGGGTCCACCCGCAGCAGGTTCACCGCGAAGGCCCCGCCCGCCGGCTCGCCCGGCAGGCGCACCGAGGCCAGCTCCAGGCCCGGCTCCAGCGTGCGCCAGTCCACCGCCGGCCGGACCCCGGGCGCCGCCGGGACCCGCGCCGGGGCGCCCGCGCCGCCGGCAGGCAGCGCCGCCACAGCGGCCAGCAGCAGGCCCGCGGCGCGCAACAGGAACGAACGGCGGTTCACACCGGGGATGATCGAGCAAAGCCCCGGGGCCTGCAAGGCCCCGGGGCTCGGGATCGGGGGCGCGCTTCGCTCACCCGCGCCGCACTGCGCGGGCCGCGGGTCAGTTGAGGGCCAGGCCGTCGCCCTGGTGGCGGAACAGCCGGTACGGCACGCCCCAGCAGTTGGCCGCGTACGGGGCCGTGGTGTCGTAGATGGTGGCCTTGCTCAGCACGTCCACCCACACCGCCGAGCGCGGCCGCACCATGCCGAAGTGGTTCTTGCCCCAGCCTTCGCGCACCACGAAGCTGCCTTCGAAGGCCCCGGTGGCCGGGTTGTAGGCCATCGGCCGGCGCCAGGTGCGCCCCTTGTCCGAGGCGGCGATGTCGAAGTGGATGAACGCGCGCTGGTTGGCGTCGCTGCCGTCGGTGAACACCTGCACCAGGATCGAGTCTCCGATCTGGAACAGGGGCAGCGAGCCCGGCTGGTACATCTTGGTCGGGTCGTCGAAGGTCACCGATGTCGGGCCGCTCTGGCCGTTGCCGCTGACCACCACCCGGCTGATGGCCGGCGAGCTGACCCCCGGGGTCACGCCGTCGGCCAGCGTGAGGCTCTTGAGCAGCCAGTGGGTGTTCTCCTCGCAGTTCGCGGTCGGGACCGGCTGCTTGGTGTAGATGGCGGAGCGGGTCCACGACATCTGGTAGTCCTTCCGGTACAGGAGCGAGTCCCGGCGCGGGTGGGCCAGGTGCACGAGGCCCAGGAACTGGCCGGTGTTGGTGCGCTGTGCGACCACGAAGACGCTGTCGGGGGTGCCGCTCTTGGAGAAGTTGGTGGTGAACGAGGTCACCTTGCGCCACCACAGGATCCTGGAGCTGTCCGGCAGCACGTCCTGGAGCATCGCGGATCCCGGCAGGAGCCCCGGCGCGCCGTCCACGGTCTCGTCCGGCCCGGAGTCCGTGCCGCCAAGCATGCCCGAGGCCAGCGGGTCGTCCGACTGGTCGAGCGGCAGGATCGAGGTCAGCGTTGCGTCACCCACGTTGGGGTTCGAGCTCGAAGGGCTGGAGAGGTTGGAACTGCCGCAGCCGCCCAGGGCGATCAGGGCAACCGCGGCGAGCAGGACCAGGGTCAGGCGCTTCATTTGGGCAATCCTCCGTCGAATGGAGTGGGTCGCTGGGTCGGAACCGGGCGGCGCGCTGGGCCGCTGGACGCCTTTCGAGCAACCCATGTGCCACGCCGGGCCGGCCCCGCCAGGTCCCTGGCCTGGAATTCGGTCGAATGGACAAGCAGTTGAAATACAAATGATTACAATGCGAGCCGAAGCGCCCACCAGCGGGCCGGGTGGGCCCGGCCGGGGCCGTCCGGGGGCGCAGGACGCACCGCCTGGGTCGGGCCTGTACCGGAGGGGACGGGGCCTCCCGGCCCCGCCCGGGCCTGGGCAGCTAGCGCAGCCGGCCGTCCGTCGCCGGCGTGACCGTGCCCTTCTGCTTGAGGTAGGTGATCATGGCGTCGCGCAGGAACACCCCGTTGCCCACCGGGCTGGACTTGCACCGGTGCAGCATCTCGAAGCCGTCCCCGCCGCTGCTGAGGAAGTCAATGGTGCCCACGGTGTAGGTGCGCGCCGGGTCCAGGGCCGCCCCGCCCACCTGGATGCTCTCGGCGCCCGCGGCGCCCTCCACGAACGAGGCCCCCGCGATCTGGCCGCGGGCCACGCCCGCCCGCCGCGCCGCACCGCCCGCCGGCGCTCCCCGCCCCCCGCTCTCGCGGCGGCCGAGGCCGGCGATGAAGTCGAACAGCTCCCTGAGCTGCGCGCCGCTCATCTCCACCCTCACCACCTCGTTGTCGAAGGGCAGCATGGTGTAGACGTCGGAGGCCCGGATCGGGCCCTGGGCCAGCGGGGTGCGGATGCCGCCCCAGTTCACCAGCCCCACGTCGGCCCCCGAGCACTGGCGCACCACCTCGGCCACCAGGTCGCCCAGCGCCGTCTCGGGCCCCGGCACGTCCTTGCGGAAGTCGCCGGCGGCCTCGCCCACCTGGACGTTCATGGCCGAATCCACCGCCGCCTTGTAAGGGGCCATGAACGCCACGATTCCGGGATCCTCGGCCACGGTGGAGTCCGCCGGCACCAGGCGGTACCGGGCGGTCACCGGGCGGGCGCCGTCGAAGTCCACGTCAATGCGCCCCAGGTTGATGCCGAAGCAGCCGGTCTGGACGATCCCGGTGCCGCCCCAGCCGTTGGCCGCGCCGGCGTGCTTCACCAGGCGCATTTCGGTCAGGAAGGTGTGGCTGTGCCCGCCCACGATGAGGTCGATCCCGTCCACCGAGTCCGCCAGCGCCTGGTCGTCGTCCACCCCCAGGTGGCTCAGGGCCACCACCAGGTCGCAGCCCGCGGCCCGCAGCTTGTGCACCTCGGCCCGCGCAATCGGGGCCGCCGGGTGGACCTCGAGGCCGGGGTTGCGGCTGCGGCTCACGATCTCCAGGAGCCGCTCGGTGGTCAGGCCGAACACCCCGACCTGGTGCGAACCGGCGGTCAGAATGGTGTCCGGCGGGCCCAGCGGCCCGGCCGGCCCGCCCCCCGCCACGGGGGCGTCCACGTTCGCGGCGAGCACCGTAAAGTGGCGCAGCCCACGCAGTTCCCGAAAGTGGGCGTAACCGTCGTCGAGGTCGTGGTTGCCCAGGCAGCCGAGGTCGTAGTGCAACCGGTCCATCAACTCGTAGTCCAGCCGCCCATGATAGAAGTTGAAGTACGGCGTACCCTGAAATACGTCGCCGGCGTCCAAGAGCAGGACGGGCTGGCCTTCGGCCCGCACCGCCGCCACCAGCGTGGCCCGCCGGGCCACCCCTCCCGTGTGCGGGGCGTGCACCCCGCCGTGGAAGTTGTCGAAGGACTCCAGGTGACTGTGGGTGTCATTGGTGTGGAGGAGGGTGATCCGGTCGGCCCGCGCGCCCGCGGCGGCCAGGACCACAGTGAACAAAACGGCGGCCAAGCCGATAATGAGCTTGTGGGCCGCCCGCGGCGTGAAGGTGGGTGTGCGCATGGGGCCAGTCTAGGTGCCCCCCGGCGGGGTGTCAACGAACGTGGGCCATGCGGGTTGCACCCGCGCACCGGGGCGTGCTAAGGTGCGGGAGCTTCGCGCGCAACAGGGAAGTTGCAGCGGGATCCAGAACGACTCAGCCATGAGGGAGACCACATCCATGGACCGCCTCTGTCGAAGGATTCGACGCGCGTCCTGCTGGTGCATCATCCTGCTCCTCGCGGCGGCCCTCACCGCAGGCAGTGCCTCGGCAAGACGACACCACCACGCCAAGAGCAAGAGCCACGCGCACTCCACGCGCCACCGGCACTCGTCCGCCCACCGGGTGAAGTCGCGCCGGACCAGCCTCCAGGCCGCGCCCGCGGCCGGCCCGGGCGGAACCCAGTTGGCCGGCGCGAAGCGCCACCGCCACGTGAGCCGCGCCTACGCCAGCCGCCGCCTGCGGCGCCACCGGCGCGGGCGCGAGCTGGCGTTCCTGGGCTTCGACAGCACCGGACAGCCGCGGCTGCGCTCGCGGGCGGCCATCGTGTACGACCCCGACAGCGACCGGGTGCTGTACGCGAAGAACCCCGACCAGCGCCTGCCCATCGCCAGCCTGACCAAGATCATGACCGCGCTGGTGCTCCTGGAGACCCAGCCGGAGTGGGACAGCGTGGTGGCCATGACCCGCGAGGACATCCACGACGCCAGCCGCACGCGGCTGCGCGCCGGGGAGCGCATCCGCAAGCGGGACCTGCTGCAGCTGGCGCTGATGGTCTCGGACAACGCCGCCACCCGCGCCCTGGTGCGCACCAGCGGGATCGCCCACGACGAGTTCCTGGCGCGCATGAACGCGCGCGCCCGGGCCCTGGGCATGACCGGCACGCGCTTCGAGGAGGAGACCGGGCTGGACCCGGGCAACGTGTCCTCGGTGCGCGACTACGCGCGGCTGATGGCCGCCGCGTGCAAGTACCCGCTGGTCGCCGAGGTCACCTCCACCCCGCACTACGAGTTCCGCACCAGCCGCGGGGCGCACGTGCTGGCCAACACCGACCGGCTGCTGTACGGGAACTACGACGTGATGGGCGGCAAGACCGGCTTCATCAACGAGGCCGGCTACTGCTTCGCCACCGTGGTGCGCGCGGCCGGCCGCCAGCTGGTCTCGGTGGTGCTGGGCGCGCCCACCAAGGGCACCCGCTTCCTGGAGACCGCCCGGCTCATCGACTGGGCCGGCGCGGTCAGCCAGCCGCTGCAGGCCCGCAGCGGCAACTGACGCCTGACAACCGACGCGTAGCGCAGGGGCGCACGGCAGTGCGCCCCTCGCCTTTCCCCGTACGGGCGCATGGCGATGCGCCCGCCCCGCCGCAGCCCCATTGACCCCCGCCCGCCCCGGAGTAGTCTCTCCCATGAAGCTCTCGCGTCCCCCAGGCGGATTCCCAGCCCCGGAGAGCGCCCATGCTGGCTGCCGGCACCACTCTCGGCCCCTACCGGATCCTCGCCCCCCTCGGCGCAGGCGGGATGGGCGAGGTGTACCGCGCCCACGACACCCGCCTCGGGCGCGACGTCGCCGTCAAGGTGCTCGCTCCACACCTCGCGGCGGCCCCCGAGGTCCGCGCCCGCTTCGAGCGCGAAGCCCGCACCATCTCCCAGCTCAACCACCCGCACATCTGCACCCTGTTCGACGTGGGCCACCAGGACGGAGTGGACTACCTGGTGATGGAGCTGCTCGAGGGCGAAACCCTCGCCCACCGCCTGGAGAAGGGGCCGCTGCCGGCGGCCGAAGTGCTCTCCCTGGGGACCCAGATCGCGGACGCCCTGGAGCGGGCCCACCGCGAGGGGGTCGTGCACCGCGATCTGAAGCCCGGGAACGTGATGCTGACCAAGGCCGGGGCCAAGCTCATGGATTTCGGCCTCGCGCGTCCCGCCGGGCTCGCGCCGGTGGTGGGGGCGCTGACCGAGTCGCCGACCGTGAGCCGGCCGCTGACCGCGGAAGGGACGATCGTCGGGACCTTCCAGTACATGGCGCCGGAGCAGCTGGAGGGGAAGGAGGTGGATGCCCGCTCGGACATCTGGGCGCTGGGCTGCGTGCTGTACGAGATGGCCACCGGCCGGCGGGCCTTCGAGGGCAAGAGCCACGCCTCGCTGATCGCGGCGATCCTGGAGCGCCAGCCGAAGCCTCCGAGCCAGCTGATTCCGCTGCTGCCCCCGGCGCTGGACCAGGTCGTGCAGCTGTGCCTCACCAAGGACGCCGAGGAGCGCATCCAGACCGCGCACGACGTGAAGCTCCAGCTTCAGTGGGTCGCCTCGGGCGGCTCCCAGGCGGGCGTGCCGGCACCGGTCGCGGCGCGGCGCCGCAGCCGCGAGCGGCTGGCGTGGCTGCTGGCGGGGGCCCTGGCGGTGGCGGTGGCGGCGATGGGGTGGGTGGCGCTGCGCCTCAGCGGGCCGCCCCAGGTCATCCGATTCGACGTGCGCCAGCCGAAAGGGACGACCGACCTGCTCTGGCCGCGGGTGTCGCCGGACGGGCGGACCGTGGCCTTCCTGGCGCGGGACTCGACCGGCACGACGCAGCTGTGGGTGCGGCCGCTGGACGCCCTCGAGGCCCGTCCCCTGGAGGGGGCGGAGAACGCCCGCCCCTTCTGGTCCCCCGACGGCAGGTATCTGGCGTTCCTCGCCGAGGGAAGGCTCCGCAAGGTCCCGGCTGCCGGCGGGCCGGTGATCGACGTCTGCGACGCGCCCGGCGGTTACGACGGCACGTGGGGAAGGAGCGGCTGGATCCTCTTCGACGGCACCGACTCGGACTCCATCCGGGGGGTCCCGGAGGCGGGCGGTCCCCCCCGGCCGGTCACCTTCCTCGACCGCGCGCACGGCGACATCGGACACGCCTGGCCGTTCTTCCTGCCCGACGGCCGCCATTTCCTGTTCGTGGCCAACAAGGCGGGTGGCGCGAGCGAGATCCGCATCGGCGAGCTGGGCTCGAGGGAGAGCCGCCCCATCGGCCAGACGGAGAGCCGCGCGGAGTACGCGCCCCCGGGCTGGCTGGTGTACATGAACGGCGGGCGGCTGGTGGCCCAGCCGCTCGATGTGCGCTCCGCCCGCTGCACCGGGGAGCCCGTGCCGGTGAGCGAGCCGCTCGCGACCGGAGGCGTCGGGTCGTTCTCGGTCTCGGGCGCCGGGGTCCTCTCCTATCGGCCGGTGATGGACCAGGGGCTGGGCCGCCTGCTGTGGATCGCCCGGGACGGCCATCCCCTGGGCGAGGCCGCGCCGCCCGGCCACTACGAGGACGTGGCCCTGTCCCCCGATGGCACGCGGCTGGCGGTCAGCGTCGTCGGCGAGCGGCCCGCCACCCGCGACATCTGGGTGCGGGATCTGATCCGCGGCGTCAGCTCGCGCCTCACGTTCGATCCCACTGACGAGTTCGCTCCGGTCTGGTCGCCGGACGGGAGCCGGATCGCGTTCGGCGCGTTCCGCGGGAACTGGGCGCGCGCCTACGTCCGGGCGGCCAACGGCGTGGGGGGCGAGGACTCGCTGCCGGGGGTCGAGAACAGCCACCAGGGCCCGACCGACTGGTCGGGGGCGGCGAACGTCATCGTGCTCTCGGTCGTCTCGGCGAGAAGCGTGTGGAGCGTCTGGGCGATGCCCGCGGATGGCCGGCAGCCGCCCCGGCCCGTGGTGCAGTCCGCCTTCAACGAGCGCGGTGGCCGGCTCTCTCCCGACGGGCGGTGGCTGGCCTACGCTTCGAACGAGTCCGGGCACGACGAGGTCTACGTGATCCCCTACCCCGGCCCCGGCGGCAAGTGGCAGGTCTCGACGGCGGGCGGCAGCTTCCCCCAGTGGCGCGCGGACGGGAAGGAGCTCTTCTTCGAGGGGCCGGACCAGAGCATCCTGGCCGTGGACGTGCACGCCGGCACGACCTTCGAGGTAGGTGTCCCCAAGCCGCTGTTCAAGACCGTGATCGCCCCGAGCCCCTTCCTCGGCTTTCGCTGGGCCGTGTCCCGCGATGGCCAGCGGTTCCTGGTCAGCACTCCGCCCGGCGGAAGCAGCGCCGGGCGCCTCGTCGTGGTCACCAACTGGGCCACCGAGCTGCGGCGGAAATAGATCTCGCCCGAGGCAGTCCCTTGCCACATGACCCGGGCCGCCGTCGGGCGCGCCCCGCGCCTGCGTGCGGCCGCACGGCGCGACCGCTCGGCGCGCGCCGCGCCTTCTGCCGAAGGCGCCGGTCTGCTACCCTCCGGCGTGCCGGGATTCGCGCAACCCGATCCCCCCTGGAGACCTGACGAGTGAGCCTGGAACCGAAGGCGCGCCGCCGCGGGAGCCGCCTGCTGCCGGGGCTGTTGGCGCTCCTGTGGCGCGCCCCCCTCCTGGCCGCGGGCTTCGGCCTGTTCTTCTGGCTGATCACCGGACTGCCCCGCGGTCTGCTGCCGGCGTTCGTCCTGGTGGCCGGGGTGTTCGCCCTGTCGGTGAGCCTGTGCGTCCTGCTGGGCGACCACCTGCTGTACCGCCGGATCGTGCGGCTCCGCAGCGACGGCTCGCGGTCGGTGCCCCTGACCATCGCCTTCTTCGGCGGGGTGACCCTCGCCGGGTGCCTGCTGGCCGCCCTCGTGGCGGACGCGGCCCTGGGCATCCGCCTGCTGCACTCCGTCGCCGGCGTGGCCAACTTCCTGGCCTTCACGCTGCTGTTCTTCGCGCTGTTCATCGGCATTGCGTTCGCCCGGAACTTCTACCGGGAGGCGCTCCAGAAGGCCCGCGCCGAGGAGGAGCTGAACCTGGCCCGCCGCATCCAGCAGTCGTTCCTGCCCGACCGCTTCCCCACCGGCTCCCGGTTCGACGTGCACGCGGTGAACATCCCCTCGAAGCAGGTCAGCGGGGACTTCTACGACGTGGTTCCGGCCGGCGGGAGCGCGCTGCTGCTGGCCATCGCGGACGTCAGCGGCAAGGGCATCCCCGCGGCGCTGCTGGGCTCGATGCTGCAGGCGTCGCTGCGCACCCAGGCCGGCGAAAAGGACTCCCCCGCCGCGATCACCCAGAAGGTAAACGCGCTGGCCGCCGGCTCCGGCGGCACCGGCAAGTTCGTGACGCTGTTCCTGGCGCACCTCGACGGGGAGAGCCTGCGCATGCATTACACCAACGCCGGGCACAACCCGCCGCTGCTGTTCCGGGCCGCCGGGGGCCACCAGACGCTCGAGGAGGGCGGGACCGTGGTCGGCGCGTTCCAGGGGCTCAGCTACGCCGAGGGGCGCGTGGACCTGCGCCCCGGGGACCGGCTGCTGCTGTACACCGACGGCCTGACCGAGGCGCTGGACGCCCGGGGCGAGATGTTCGGCGAGGACCGCCTGGTCTCGCTGGTGGGCTCGCTGCCCCCGGGCCTGTCCGCCCGGGGCGTCGTGGACCGCACCCTGGCGGAGCTGAACGCCTTCCTGGGCGAGGCGGAGCCCGGGGACGACATCACCGTGATGGCGCTTACGGTGCCGGCGCGGAGCTGAGACGGCGGGCATCCGCTCGCGAAGCTGAGGCGGCAGCCCGCCCGCCGCCGGGCGCCGCCCCCCGGCGCTCATTTCCGTTGACCGGCCCCCCCGGCGGTGTAGGCTTGTCGCGCGCGTCCCGCCCGGCGTTCGATCCGCCCCACCAACGTCAGAGAGCACCCATCAAGGAGACTCGCAATGAGACGCCTGCTCCCCGTGTTCTCGCTCGTGCTCGTGCTCGCCCTCGCCGCCCCCGCCGCCGCCCAGCAGCCCCACTCGCTCACCCCGGCGGCGCTCGGGGAGCTGGAGCGGTCCTGCCCCAGCGACGCGCCGCTGCGCGCCGCGCAGCACGCCCTGGCCCAGGTGGACGGTGACACCCTCAGCGAGAACTGGGAGCAGATCACCGCCGTGGACCCGTACTTCACCCTCCGGCTGAAGGACGAGAAGGTCACCGACCAGAAGGAGACCGGCCGGTGCTGGATGTTCGCAGCGCTGAACCTGATGCGGCCGGCCGCCGCGAAGCGTCTGGGGGTGGCGGACCTCGAGCTGTCGCAGAACTACCTGTTCTTCTTCGAGAAGCTCGAGAAGGCCAACCTGTTCCTGGACGAGGTCACGCGGACCAAGGACCGGCCGTACTCCGACCGCACGGTCGAGTTCCTGTTCAAGCAGAACGTCCAGGACGGCCAGAACTGGCTCGGCTTCGTCCAGCTGGTGGACAAGTACGGCGTGGTGCCCAAGGAGGTCATGCCCGAGACGCACAGCTCCTCGCACTCCCGGCACGTGGCCCGCGTGCTGGGCCTGCGCCTGAAGCGGGCGGCGATGGAGATCCGGCGGGCCGCCGCGCCGGCGGAGGCCGAGGCGATCCGGCTCGCGGCCATGAAGGACGTGTACCGGATCCTGGCGATCAACTTCGGCACTCCGCCCAAGGAGTTCTCGTGGCGGTACGAGACCCGGGACAAGAAGCTGACCGCCGCGAGGACGTACACGCCCCAGCAGTTCTACCGCGAGGTGGTCGGAACGGTGCTGGACGACTACGACTGCTTCTACTCGGTTCCCACGCTGGCCTTCGACCGGAAGTACGAGATCGACCTCGACAAGGTCACCAGCGACGGGGGAAACCTCTACTTCGTCAACATCCCGCTGGAGGCGATGAAGGACCTGGCCCGCAAGTCGCTCCAGGACAGCAGCGCGGTGTGGTTCGGGTGCGACGTGGGCCAGGAGTCGAACTCCGGCAGCGGCCTGATGGCCCCGCGGCTGTACGACTATGAGTCCCTGTACGGGACCAGCTTCCGCCTCTCCCGCCAGGACCTGTTCGAGACCTACACCGACGTGCCCACCCACGCCATGGTGTTCACCGGCATGGACGTGGCGGACGGCAAGGTGAAGAAGTGGCTGGTCGAGAACTCGTGGGGCGAGAGCCGGGGCAGGAGCGGCTACTTCACCATGCTGGACGAGTGGTTCGACGACTACGTGCAGGCGATCGTGGTGCACCGGAAGTACGTCCCGCCGCAGCTGGCCGCCGTCTTCAAGACCCAGGCCACGGTGCTGCCGCCGTGGGACCCGATGTACGGGAGGCTCCGATGACCGCACGCGGGCTCGTGCCGCTCGCGGCGCTGCTGCTGCTCGCAGTCCCGGCGGCCGCCCAGCCGGAGCGCGACCTCACCGCCGCCACGCTCGACCGGCTCGCGCAGTCGTGCGCGGCCGACGCGCATCTGCGGGCCGCCCAGCACGCCCTGGCGCAGGCGGACGGCGACACCCTGAGCCAGAACTGGGAGCGGATCATCGGGGTGGACCCGTACTTCTCGCTCCGCCTCCGGGACCAGAAGATCACCAACCAGAGGGACACCGGCCGGTGCTGGATGTTCTCCGGGCTCAACCTCCTGCGCCCCGGCGCCGCGCGGAAACTGGGCGTGCCGGACCTCGAGTTCTCGCAGGGCTACCTCATGTTCTTCGAGAAGCTCGAGAAGGCCAACCTGTTCCTGGACGCCGTCACCCAGACCCGCGACAAGCCCTACACCGACCGGACCGTGGAGTTCCTGATGCGCACCACCGTCCAGGACGGCCAGAACTGGACCGGCTTCGTGGACCTGGTCAGGAAGTACGGGGTGGTGCCCAACGAGATCATGCCCGAGACCCACAGCTCCTCGCACTCGGGCCACCTGAACCGGGTCCTGGCGCTCCGGCTGAAGCGCGCGGCGATGGACATCCGGAAGGCGCCGGCCGCCGAGGCGATCGCCGGGCTCCGCCTGCAGGCGCTCCAGGACGTCTACCGGATCCTGGTCATCAACCTGGGCCGGCCCCCGAAGGACTTCGAGTGGCGCTACGAGACCCGGGACCGGAAGCTCACCGCGCCGGCCCGCTACACGCCGCAGCAGTTCTACCGCCAGTTCGCCGGGGACATCCTGGACGACTACTGTGCCCTGTACTCGATCCCCACGCTGGACTTCAACCGGAAGTACGAGATCGACCTCGACCGGATGCTGCGCGACGGGCCCAACCTCAACTTCGTCAACATCCCGCTGGCGGCGATGAAGGACCTGGCCCGCCGGTCGCTGCAGGACAGCACCGCAGTGTGGTTCGGCTGCGCGGTGGACCAGCAGACGAACTCCGCCAGCGGCCTGATGGCCCCGCAGCTGTACGACTACGAGTCGCTCTATGGCATGAACCTCGGCCTCTCCCGCGAGGAGCTGTTCGAGACCTACACCGCCTCCCCCAACCACAACATGGTGCTCACCGGCATGGACGTGGTGGACGGCCGGGTGAAGAAGTGGCTGGTCGAGAACTCCTGGGGCGAGAGCCGGGGCAAGAACGGCTACTTCGCCATGCTGGACGAGTGGTTCGACGACTACGTGCAGGTGATCGTGGTGCGCAAGAAGTACGTGCCGCAGGAGATCCTGGCGGTGTTCCAGACCCGGGCCACGGTGCTGCCGCCGTGGGACCCGATGGTGAGGGGGGTGGAATGAAGGCATCGATCCTGAGTCTGGCCCTGCTCACTGCGGCTGCAGTCGCCGGGCCCATGACCGTCCAGGCCACGACGAGGAGCCCGGCGGAGCTGACCGACGCCCAGCGCGCCTGGGTTGCCAAGGCTTACCGGCGGGAGAAGGCGGGCTGGATCTACCTGCACCTCGAGGGCCCGCCGCGGGAGCGTGGCTTCCAGCACGGCTACCTGCTGGCGCAGGAGATCGAGCAGGGGATCCGGGCCACGCGCCTCGGCTGGACCTACCAGAGCTCCATGGACTGGCAGTGGCTGGTGGCCAAGGCCGACACCATGTTCACCCCCAGGATCGACCCGGAGGACCTGGCCGAGCTGGACGGCATGGTCGAGGGCCTGGGCGCGGCCGGCGTCCGCTCCTCCCGGGCGGAGCTCGTCGCCTACAACGGCATCATCGAGCTGGCGGGGTACTGGTGGCCCAAGTACCTCAAGAGGATCAAGGACACGGCCACTCCCCCGCCCCGGGAGGGCTGCAGCTCGTTCATCGCCACCGGCAGCATGACCGCCGACGGCAACGTGGTCCTGGGTCACAACAGCATGACCGGCTACGCGGACCTGTCCGGGGCGGGGAACCTCATCCTGGACGTGGCCCCGGAGAAGGGCCACCGCATCCTGATGCAGTCGGTCCCGGGCTGGATCCACAGCGGCAGCGACTTCTTCGTGACCGACGCCGGGCTGGTGGGGTCCGAGACCACCCTCGGCGGCTTCGAGGGCTTCGACTCCACCGGCGTCCCCGAGTTCGTCCGGATGCGCCGCGCCACCCAGGACGCCGATTCCATCGGCCAGTGGTGCGCCATCATGCGCCAGGGCAACAACGGCGGCTACGCCAACGCCTGGCTGCTGGGCGACGTGAACACCCGCGAGATCGCCCGGCTCGAGCTGGGCCTCAGGTACGTCGGCTTCGAGAGGAAGCGGGACGGCTGGTTCAGCGGCTCGAACGTGGCCGAGGACCTCAAGGTCCGGCGCCTGGAGACGGACACCAAGGAGACGGACATCCGCACCTCGGGCGCCGCCCGGCGCTTGCGCTGGAAGCAGCTCATGGCCCAATACGCCGGCAAGATCGACGTGGAGGCCGCCAAGCGCTTCGAGGCCGACCACTACGACGTGTACCTCGGAGAGGAACGCCCGGGCATCCACTCCCTGTGCGCCCACGGGGAGCTGGACCACGCCCCCGCCTCGCCCGACTGGCAGCCCAACGAGCCCAGCGGCACCGTGGACGGCAAAGTGGTGGACGCGCGGATGGCCCGGCGCATGAGCATCGCGGTGCGCTGGGGATCGGGCTGCGGCATGGCCTTCGACGCCGCCGCGTTCCTGGCGAAGTACCCGCAGTACGACTGGATGAAGGACATTCTGCGCAGCCGCCCGTCGCAGCCGTGGGTCGAGTTCACGGCCGGCGAGACGAAGTAGCTTTCCAGGTTCGGGACCCGGCCCCGGGGCCCCCGCCGCGGGACCCGTGAGACGCACTCGTGGAGGGGACATGACTTCGACCATTCGCTGGACCCTGATCGGTCTCGGGCTCGCGCTCGGCCTCGCCGGAGCGGCCGTGGCCGGAGCAACTCCGCCCGCCCCGTCCGGCCCCCAGGACCGCATCGAGGCCGCCGGGATGCTGCGCGACATCTCGGCCATCTCCGCCGACTCCATGGAGGGCCGCTTCCCCGGCACCGCGGGAGACCGCAAGGCGCGCGCCTACCTGGTCCGGCGGCTGACGGAGATCGGGTTCCAGCCCGGCGCCGCGGGCGGCGGCTGGGAGCAGCCCATCAACTTCATCGGGCTCACGGTGAAGAACTTCGACCGCTGGCGGTTCGCCGGGCCCGCCGGGGAGGCCGAGTTCCGTTGGGGGGACGACTTCATCGGCGGGAGCGGGGTGCAGGCCCCGCGCGTCTCCGTTCAGGATGCCGAGGTGGTGTTCGTCGGCTATGGCATCCAGGCGCCGGAATATCAGTGGGACGATTTCAAGGGCGCCGACCTCAAGGGCAAGATCCTGCTGATGATGAACAACGATCCCGACTGGGACCCGGCGCTGTTCGCCGGAACCCGGCGCCTGTACTACGGGCGCTGGGACTACAAGTACGAGTCGGCCGCGCGGCAGGGGGCGGCCGGCGCCATCATCCTGCACACCGACTCGTCCGCGGCCTACGGGTGGAACGTGGTCCAGCGCTCGTGGGCCGGCACGCAGTTCGACCTCCCGGCCGGCGACGAGCCCCGGATCGGCTTCAAGAGCTGGCTGACTGAGCCCGCCGTCCGCCGGCTGTGCGCGCTGGGCGGAAAGAACCTGGACTCCCTCGTCGCCTCCGCGCGCCGGCGCGAGTTCGCGCCGATCCCGCTGGGGGTGAAGACCTCCTTCGGGTTCGACGTCGAGGTGAAGGAGACCCCCACCGCCAACGTGATCGGGATCCTGCCGGGGAGCGACCCCGGGCTGCGCGAGGAGGCGGTGGTCTTCTCCGCGCACCACGACCACCTCGGGATCGGGGCGCCCGACTCCACCGGCGACCGGATCCACAACGGCGCCCTGGACAACGCCTCCGGCTGCGCGCAGGTGCTGGCCATGGCCGAGGCCTTCGCCGCGACCCGGCCCGGCCCCCGGCGCACCGTGGTGGCGCTGTTCACCGCCGGCGAGGAGCAGGGCCTGCTCGGGTCGAAGTACTACGTGGCCCACCCGCCGAGCCCGCCCGGCCGCATCGTGGCCAACCTCAACTTCGACGGGGGCAACGTGCTCGGCCGCACCTCGGACGTGGCCGTGATCGGCAAGGGCCGGACCAACCTGGAGGAGCGGCTGGTGGTCGGGGCGCGCGAGCAGGGCCGCACGGTGGTGGACGAGCCCGAGCCGGACAAGGGCTACTACTACCGCGCCGACCAGCTGAGCTTCGCGCGCGGCGGCGTGCCCGCGCTGTACTTCAAGTCCGGCCAGACCTACATCGGGCGCCCGGCCGGCTGGGGCAGGCAGAAGGCGGCTGAGTTCGTGCGGCTGCACTACCACCAGCCCAGCGACGAGGTGCGCCCGGACTGGGACCTCTCGGGCATGGTCGAGGACGCGCGCCTGGCCTACCGCGTGGGCCTCGACGTGGCCAACCGCGACCAGCGGCCGGCGTGGTATCCCGGGGACGAGTTCGAGTCGGCCCGGAAGAACGCGGCTCCCAGGGGGAACTGAGCCGGGGCGGAGCACGCCGCGGTGTTCCCGCGGGTCAGGCCTTCGAGGCTCGCTTCGGCCGCGACTCCTTCAGCCGCGAGGACCACTGCCACAGGCCGCCGGTGACCTTGGGCGGAAGCCGGTGCCCCAGACTCCGGGCCATGAGCAGCACCTGGCCGCGGTGGTGGGCCTCGTGCGACAGCGCGTAGCCGAGGAAGTGGATCGTGTCCCGCGGCATGGCGCCGTAGAAGAACGCGCTGGTGACGCCCGGGAACCGGCCGCCGTTCCGCAGCCCGGATTCCAGCAACGCCAGGATCGCCGCGCCGCTGGCCCCGAGGGCGGCGCGCAGGTCGCGCCGGCTGGCGGCGCGATCCGCCAGCGGCGGGATCGCGATCCGGGTCCCGACCCCCAGGCTCCGCAGCCACATCCGGCGCGCGTTGTGCAGATGCGCGAAGATGCTTCCGACGGTGCGCCGCGGGGACGACGGCAGCGCCGCCCGCCACAGGGCCGGCGGGAGCTGCTCGACCAGGAATGCCGTGACGCGGTCATTGATCCGCCAGGCGTCGAGGATCGGGGAATCGAGCGGAGTCATGGCCGCTCCATCGTCCCGCGCGCGGACATCGCGTCCGATGGGAAGCCGCTGCCGGGCCAGCCCTGCGGTCCGTACACCACCGGATGCTTGATGGAATTCCCGCCCCACACGACGTACAGCGAATCGACCCGGTCCGTCCGGTAGGCCGGGTCCAGGGAGAACACCTTGGTACCCATGCAGCCGAAGCAACCGGGTCCGGGTTTGCCGGCGAAGATCTCGATATCCCAGCGCCAGTCGCTGCGCAGCGGCAGACGGACATCCCCCTGCGCGATCACCGCGGTGTCCCCCGGCGCGAGGAGCGTCACACGCACCGTGAGCTCGCCCGAGAGCTGGGTTTCGAGCGTCGGCCCCCGGTAGTCGAGCGGATAGTACTCCTGGAACTGGGATGGGAGGATGTGCCAGGTCCGCCAGGAGTCCGCTACATCCAGGCGCAGCATGTCGATGCTGAGGGGAGCCTGCATGAACGCCCAGAACTCCACCTTGGCCTCATCGTCCGTGGCCTCATCGTCGGCGCGGAGCGGCCCGCAGCCGCTCCCCAGGCAGGCGACCAGGACCAGCGCGAGGGCCCGGAAGAGGATCCTCTTCACGGCGGATCACCTCACCTGCGCCTGAGCAACAGCATCCGGCTCCGCGGCTCCCCGGCGCCGCCTGGAGGCGCGGCCAGGCGCGGGCGGACCGCCGAAGCGGCGTTCAGTATGACAGGCGGGGGCCGGCTGGGTCAAAAGGAGCCGGCGGCCGGCGCTTCGCGGGAGCGGCGGCCGGCCGGAATGGAAGGACGCCGGAGGCGCGAATCCCCCTATGCCCACCCTGCCGGGCGCGGTAATCTCGGCAGGCACGTTTCTCCCCGCGTTCACCGCGGGCCAGCCCCCGCGCCGTGCACCCGCGGCCGGGCGCAGTCGCCGTGAGATCCCCTCGGGACAGGACTGCCGGGCCGGTCCAGGGCCGGCCCGGCGAGAAATGGAGCCTCGCCATGACCCGGTCTTCCAGGCCGACCTCCGTTCGAAGCGCCTCGATGCTGTCCCTGACCCTGGTGCTGGCGGGGGCACTGGGCCTGGCCTCCGGCTGCGCCCCGGCCGGCGAGAAGGCCGCCGCGCCCGGCGTCTACGCCATTCAGGAGCAGTACGTGGACGCCGGAGGGGTGCTGATCTACGTGAAGTCCTTCGGGCAGGGCGACCCGCTGGTGATCCTGCACGGCGGCCCCGGCGCCTCGCACGATTACTTCCTGCCGTGCCTGGTGCCGCTGGCCCGGCACAACCGGCTGGTGTTCCTGGACGAGCGCGGCTCGGGCAAGTCCGAGAAGCTGGAGGACGTCCAGCAGTACACTGTCGAGAACATGGCCGAGGATGTCGAGGCCGTGCGGAAGGCCCTGGGGCTGGGCAAGATCAACCTGCTGGGCCACTCGTGCGGCGGGGTGGTGGCGCAGGCCTACGCGCTCAAGTACCAGGCCAACCTGAACCACCTGGTCCTGTGCAGCACCTTCCACAGCACCAAGGCGCTCAACGCGGTCTTCCGGCAGATGGAGCAGAAGATGGCGCCGGAGCTGCGGCTGCGGATCCAGAGCCTGGAGGCGGCCGGCCTCTACGGCCACGGCAAGGACTACGAGAAGAACCGCTACCCCAGCAGCTACATGATCGCCGCCTGGGGCGAGGGCTACTTCCCCTACCTGTACCAGAACCACCCCGACCCGAACTACGACCCGGTCGCGAACGGCATCATGTCGTGGGACCTGTACCGCGAGATGTGGGGCTCGCACGGCGAGTTCGTGGTGGACGGCAACCTGGCCTCGGTGGAGTACGCCGACCGCCTGAAGACGCTCACCGTGCCCACGCTCATCACGGTGGGCGACCACGACGAATCCGACCCGTCCATCGCCCGGGACATGCACGCGCTCATCCCGGGCTCCAAGCTGGTGGTGCTGCCCAAGAGCGGCCACATGACCTTCGTGGACCAGCCGGGGCTGTTCCTCCGAGCGGTGGACGAGTTCCTGCATCCAAACGCCCGGTGAGGGCGCATCCCGCGCGGCCGAGGTGAGCGCCCCGAGGCCCTGGCCCAGGAGGGAATGTCCATGAAACGCGCCGCCCTGTGGTTGTCCGCCGCCTGGCTCGCGTGGGCGCCGCTGCTGCCCGGCCCGGTCCGCGCCGCCGAGGCCCCCGACTCGGTGCGGCACATCGCCGTCCGCGCCGGGCGCCTGATCGACGGCCGGGGCGGCGAACCCGTCCGGGACGCGGTCATCCTCATCGAGAACGACCGCATCACCGCGGCGGGCCCGGGCCTGGCGATCCCGCCCGGCGCGCAGGTGATCGACCTGGGCGACGCCACGGTGCTGCCCGGCCTGATCGACTGCCACACCCACCTCACGTCCCAGCCCTCCGACTACTACACCCGGCTGTTCCGCACCAGCCCGATCGACATCGCGGTGGTGGCGCACGTCTACGCCCGCCGGACGCTGGAGGCCGGGTTCACCACGGTGCGCGACCTGGGCGCCCCCGAGTACATCGACGTGGCGCTGCGCAAGGCCATCGACGCGGGGCTGGTGGTCGGGCCGCGGATGCAGGTGTCCACGCTGGACGTGGGCTGCACCGGCGGGCACCTCGACCTGGTGGGGTTCTCGCCGTACCTCCGGTTCGACCGGTTCCAGGGGATCGCCGACGGGGTGGACGAGATCCGCAAGCTCATCCGCACCGAGGTCAAGAACGGCGCGGACGTGATCAAGGTCATGGCCACCGGGGGCGTGCTCAGCGGGGAGCAGTCGGTCGGGGGGCCGCAGTACTCCCAGGAGGAGATGAACGCGATCGTGGAGGAGGCCACCATGTGGGGCCGCAAGGTGGCCGCCCACGCCCACGGCACCGAGGGCATCAAGCGGGCCATCCGGGCCGGCGTGGCGTCGGTGGAGCACGGCTCGATGCTGGACGACGAGGCCATCCGGATGATGAAGGAGCGCGGCACCTACCTGGTCGCCGACATCTACAACGACGACTTCATCCTGTCGGAGTTCCAGCGCCTGGGCTTCCCCAAGGAGACGCTGGAGAAGGAGCGCACCGTCGGCCAGCGGCAGCGCGACAGCTTCCGGCGGGCGGCGCAGGCCGGGGTGAAGATCGCCTTCGGCACCGACGCCGGCGTCTACCCGCACGGCTGGAACGCGAGGCAGTTCGCCTACATGGTGAAGTACGGGCTCACGCCGATGCAGGCGATCCAGGCGGCCACAGTGAACGCCGCGGACCTGCTGGGCTGGTCGGACCGGGTGGGCTCGGTGGCGCCGGGCCGGTACGCGGACCTGATCGCCGTGGCCGGCAACCCCCTCGAGAACATCACCGAGCTGGAGCGGGTGGAGTTCGTGATGAAGGGCGGCGCGGTCTACAAGTCCCCCGCGGGGGTGGCGCCGCCGCAGCCGGCCCGCTGACGCGGCCGCACGCCTTGCCCGGCCCGGCGCGGCCGCCTAGAATCTCGCCCATGTCCCATGCCCGAAGCGGGCGACGCGAGGCCCGACCGCGCCACCGGCCCGGCCCGGCGGAGCCGTCCGTTCACGCTCCCGCCCCGCCCCAGGGGGACCTGTGGCCCCTGGCGGTCGCGGGCGTCCTGCTCCTGGTCTCCCGGGTGGTCGCGGCCGGCCTGCTCGACCGCGGCGCCGAGGACGCCTACATCACCTTCCGCTACGCCTACAACTGGGGCCACGGGTTCGGCCTCGTCTACAACGCGGGCGAGCGGGTGTGGGGCTTCTCCTCCCCGCTGTGGACGGGACTCCTGGCGCTGGCCTCCGCGCTGAACCTGGACCTGCTGCTGGCCGCGCGCGGGCTCGCGCTGGTCGCCGACCTGGTGAGCCTGGTGGTCGGGTATCGGCTGATTGCGGCCCGCTCGGTGCCCGCCGCCCGCGCCTACGCGGCGTTCTTCGCGGTGTGGCCCTACTTCGCCGTGCTGGGCGCGCTGGGCATGGAGACGAGCCTCTTCTGGTGCCTGCTGGCGCTGGCCTGCGCGGCGCTCGGGCGGAGCCCGTGGGCCTCGGGCCTGGCGCTGGCGGGCCTCGCCCTGGTGCGCCCCGAGGGTCTGTTCGCGGCGGGCCTGGTGGGCATCTGGGCGTCCGGCCGGGCGCGGCTGCTGGGAGCCGCGGTGGTGGCGGCGGTGTGGGTCGCGCTGCGCCTGTACTTCGGCCAGTGGCTGCCGCAGAGCGTGGTGGCGAAGGCCCTGACCTACGGCGCCTCCGGCCCCTGGAACGGCAGATTCTGGTACGAGTGGCTGCTGCCGTTCCCGCTGGGGCGCCTGCCCGGCCTGATGGGCACGCGCTACCTCACCGCCCTGGGGATCTTCCTGGCCGCCGGCACGGTCGCCGGGGTGCGGGCGCTGTGGAGGGAGCGCCGCTCGCCGGTGGCCGCGCTGGTCGCGCCCGGACTGGGTATGCTGCTGAGCTATGCCGCGCTGGGGGTGGACTACTTCTACTGGTATCTCTACGTCCCGCTGGCCAGCGTGGTGGTGGGCGCCGCGATCGGCCTGGCGTCGCTGCGGCTGCCCGCGCTCCTGTGGGCGGGTCTCCTGGTGTACGCCGCGGGCAGCTGGAGCGACATCAACTCGGAGTACCGCAGCGCGCTGCGCACCGAGCCGCAGCGCTTCGGCGAGGCGGCGGACTTCCTGACCGCGGACGCCTCGGCAAGGGGCCTCTCCGGCGCGGCCCGGACGCCGAGCGTGATGCTCGAGCCGATCGGCTGGATCGGGTGGTCCACCCGCATGCGCGTGGTGGACGAGACCGGCATCGTGACCCCCGGCGTGGCGGAGCGCCGGCGCGGCGGCCCGGGCTGGTACACCGACGTGGTGCGCCGCGAGCGCCCGGACTACCTGCTGATCCGCCTCTCCATGCTGAACGGGAACACCGCCTTTGCGGGCCTGGGCCAGCCGTTCCGGAGCCTGGCGGAGCGCGACACGCTGCTGGCGGACTACGAGGGCGTGTACCCGCCCCGCGGCACCCGGCTCCTGCCGAGCGACCTGGTGTGCTTCCGGCGGCTCCCGCGCCGCTGACCCCGACCCCCGCCGCGGCCCCACGTCACCGACCCGCATCCTGAATCCGCAGACCCGCGCCCCCATTGACCGGCCCGCGCGGCCGTGTAGTCTTACGGGACGCTTCGTTCCCACCTTCAACGCGAGCTGATGTCGGGAGAGCCCCCATGCTGGCTGCCGGAACCTCCTTGGGACCCTACCGGATCCTCGCCCCCCTCGGTGCCGGGGGCATGGGCGAGGTCTACCGCGCCCACGACGCCCGCCTGGGCCGCGACGTCGCGATCAAGGTGCTCCCGCCCCATCTCGCCGCCACCCCCGAGACCCGCGCCCGCTTCGAGCGCGAGGCCCGCACCATCTCGCAGCTCTCCCACCCCCACATCTGCACCCTCTTCGACGTGGGCCGCGAGGGCGACACCGACTACCTGGTGATGGAGCTGCTCGAGGGCGAAACGCTCGCCCACCGGCTGGAGCGGGGACCCCTGCCGGTGGCGGAAGTGCTCCGGCTGGGGGGACAGGTCGCCGAGGCTCTCGACCAGGCTCACCGGGCCGGGGTGGTGCACCGGGACCTCAAGCCGGGCAACGTGATGCTGACGAAGTCCGGCGCCAAACTGATGGACTTCGGGCTGGCGCGGGCGGCCGGCCTGGCGCCGGTGGCCGGGGGACTGACCGAATCCCCAACCGTCAGCCGGCCGCTGACGGCCGCGGGCACCATCGTCGGCACGTTCCAGTACATGGCCCCGGAACAGCTGGAGGGGAAGGAGGCCGACGCCCGGGCCGACATCTGGGCGCTGGGGTGCGTGCTGTACGAGATGACCACGGGCCAGCGGGCGTTCGAGGGCGCCAGCCAGGCGAGCCTCATCTCGGCGATCATGAAGGACGAGCCGCGCCCCCTCGCGGAGCTGCAACCGCTGTCCCCCGCGACCCTGGAGCACGTGGTGCGCGTGTGCCTGGCCAAGGATCCGGACCAGCGCTGGCAGGCAGCGGCCGACCTGGCGCGGGAGCTGCGCTGGGTTGGCGAGTCGGCCTCGCAGGGGGGGGCGGTCGCGGCCGCCGCCACCCCGCGCCGCCAGGCTGCCCCACTCGCCTGGCTGCCATGGGCCGCCGCGGCGGCCCTCGCGGTGGTAACGGCGCTGGCCCTCACCACGGGCCTCTTCCGGCAGGGCGCCCCGAAGCTGCCCCGGCTGACGCTCGAGATCGCCCTGCCGCACGGCCTGCGGCTCATGGAGGTGCCGGCCATCTCTCCCGATGGAGAGTGGTTGGTGTTCGCCGCCACGGATTCCACCGGCACGACACGGCTGTGGCTGCGCGGCATGGGGGGAGACGAAGTGAGACCGCTCCCCGGCACGGAGGGCGACAACACCCTGATGCCGTTCTGGTCGCCTGACAGCCGCAACATCGGCTTCTTCTCCGGGGGCAAGCTCCGGCGCATTCCGCTGGAGGGCGGTTCCCCGCTGGCGATCTGCGACGTGCAGGATTCGCGCGGCGGTTCCTGGGGCGCCGACGACGTCATCCTGTTCGCCCCGGACAGCAAGACCGGGATCTTCCGGGTGTCCGCCTCGGGCGGGGTGCCGGCTGCCGTGACCCACGCAGACCTGTCGCCGGGGAACACCAGCCACCGCTTTCCGTGGTTCCTGCCCGACGGCCGCCACTTCCTGTACTGGCGCGAGCCCACCAGTCAGGCGCGGCCCAACGAGGCCGGGATCTGGTGGGCCTCGCTGGACGGAGCGGTGCAACGTCGCGTCTGCGACGCCACGTCGGCCGCGGCGTACGCCGACCCGGGCCAGCTCCTGTACCGCTACGAGAACGCCCTGCTGGCGCGCCCGTTCGACCCCCGCTCGGGCCGGGCCACCGGCGCCCCCCGGGCCGTGATTCCGGCACGTCCCATCGAGCCGTTCCAGAAGCTCGGCTCGCCCACGTTCTCCGTGTCGAACCGCGGCGTGCTGACCTGCGAGGTGGGCTGGACGGGGCGCGACCGGCTCTACTGGTACGGGCGCTCCGGCCGCCCGCTCGGGCCGGCCAGCGGGCTGCTGCCCATGTGTGCCTTGGTGGACGTCTCTCCGGACGCGCGGCGGGCGCTCTACGTGCTCGACGATCCCGGCGGGGGCGGGTTCCGGGTGTGGCTGGTGGACCTCAGGAGCGGCCTGGGCACCATCCTCACGCACGGGGTGACCGGGTGGAACGGCGCCGCATGGTCCCCGGACGGCCGGGAGGTCTACTTCCAGGCGTCCACCCCGGGGCGCGAGGAGATCCACGCTCTGACCCTCGAGGGATCGGCGGCGGAGAGGACGGTGTACGTGCCAGCCACGTCCCCGAACGCGGCACTGGATGGCTGCACCCCTGACGGGAAGCACCTGCTGGTGGAGGGTCAGGGGGCATCCGGACGAGGGGAGATGCTGCTCGTGCCCATCTCCGGATCGGGCCGTCCGCAGCGACTCGTGAGCGGGGCCTTCAGCACGGGGGGCGTGGGGGACGTGTCGCCGGATGGGCGCCTGCTCGCCTACGCCACCGACGAGACCGGGCGCTTCGAGCTGTACATCACGAGCTTCCCGGTTCCCAGAGCCCCCTGCCGGGTCTCCACCGAGGGGTGTCAGAACGGCTTCGGCCGGTGGACGCGCGGCGGCCGCGAGATCGTCTTCGTGTCGCCCGACAACCGGGTGATGGCGGCGGAGGTCCCCGCCGGCGCCGAGATTCAGGTCCGGCCGCCGCAGGAGCTGTTCCGGCTCCCGCCGGACGCCCACAACATCAGCTGGACGCGGGAAGGCGACCGTTTCCTGCTGGCGCTCCCGGGCGAGCCCCAGCCGCCCCAGCACCTGGCGGTGCTCCTGAACTGGCAGCGCGCGGAGGCGAAGTAGGTGCCCGGCCCTGGCTCGGCCCCCGGCCCGCCGGGTCCGATTGACCCCCGCCCGCGGTCCGCCCTATCATCAGTGGCGTGACCAGCCCACCGCTTTCCGAACGCAGCCGGGTGATGCCGGCCTCCCCCATCCGCCGCCTGGCGCCCTACGCCGACGCCGCCCGGGCCCGCGGGGTGAAGGTCCTGCACCTCAACATCGGCCAGCCCGACATTGAGTCGCCCGAGATCGTGATGGAGCGGCTGCGCTCCTTCCCCGGCCGGTACGTCCCGTACGGGCCGTCCCAGGGCCAGCCCGAGATGGTGGACGGCTTCCGCCGCTACTACCGCAAGCTGGGCTTCGAGCTGGGAGCCGAGAACATCTTCGTCACCACCGGCGGCAGCGAGGCCGCCCTGATCGCCTTCCTGGTGCTGTTCAACCCCGGCGACGAGATCCTGGTGCCGGAGCCGTTCTACACCAACTACAACGGCTTCGCGGTGATGGCGGACGTGCGCCTGGTGCCGGTGACCACCCGGGTGGAGGACGGCTACCGGCTGCCGCCGGCCGCGGAGATCGAGTCCCGCGTGACCGGCCGCACCCGGGGGCTCCTGGTGTGCTCCCCCAACAACCCCACCGGCACGGTGTACAGCCCCGAGGACTGGGAGATGGTGCGCGACCTGGCGCGCCGCCGCGGGCTGTTCCTGGTGTCGGACGAGGCCTACCGGGAGTTCGTCTACGACGGCCCCGCCCCGGCCCAGAGCGCGCTGTCGCTGGCGGGGATCGAGGACCGGGTGGTGGTGGTGGACAGCCTGTCGAAGCGGCTCAGCCTGTGCGGGGCGCGGGTGGGCGCGCTGGTGACCCGCAACACCGCGGTGTGGCAGGCGGCGCTCAAGGTGGGCCAGGCGCGGCTGTGCTCGCCCAGCGCCGAGCAGTACGCCGCCGCGGCGCTGCCGGACGTGCCCCAGGCGTACACCGAGCGGGTGCGCGAGGAGTACCGCCGCCGCCGCGACCTGGTGTACGACGCCCTCAGCGGCATCTCCGGGGTGGTGTGCCGCAAGCCCAGCGGGGCGTTCTACATCTGCGCCCGGCTGCCGGTGGGCTCGGCCGAGGACTTCGCCATCTTCCTGCTGGAGGGCTTCCAGGAGGGCGGGGCCACGGTGATGGTGGCCCCCAACGACGGGTTCTACGCCACCCCCGGCCGCGGCAAGGACGAGATCCGCATCGCCTACGTGCTCGAGGAGCGCGCCCTGGCCCAGGCCATGGGCATCTTGAGGTCGGGGCTGGAGGCCTACTCCAAACAGGCCCCGGCGGGCAAAGTTCCTTGACACGGCGGTTGGAATAAGATATGGTTTCTTTGGGTGCAGTTGCCCAGGAACCGTCGAGCTAGGCGCAAGCATAGGTCGCCTCAGGATTTCTCGGTCCAGGTTGTTCCATTTGCGGAATCGCCCCGAATTCGAGTTTTTCCGCTGGCGCGTTGACCGCCGGCATATCCAAGGCCTCCGTGGCGTAGACCGTCATGGGGGTTTTCTGTTTCCATTCTCCCCGGGAAGGGCTCTCCGATGGAACTCCAGGACAAGGTAATCACGTGTAAAGACTGCGGCGCCCAGTTCACCTTCACGGTCGGAGAGCAGGAGTTCTACCGCCAGAAGGGGTTCGAGCACGCACCGACGCGGTGCAAGAACTGCAGGGAAACCAAGAAGACCGGAGGCGGCGGAGGAGGCGGCTCCTCGCGCGAGATGTTCAGCGCGACGTGCTCGCAGTGCGGCGCGCCCACGCAGGTGCCCTTCAACCCCTCCCCTGGCAAGCCGGTCTACTGCCGGGACTGCTACCAGTCCCGCAAACGGTGAACCTTAGCGCCCCGGGGGCGCGCGTGCCGCACGGCACGCG
>DATKKS010000044.1:0-13360 GCA_035542815.1 Saccharimonadales bacterium (SeqCode)
GCTCCGGTCTCCCACCCCAGGGATGCTCCACAATCCCTGGCGTGGGGACCGGGGTAGAGGCAGAGAGGCGCCAGACCTTACAAGTCCGAGCTGGCGTCCCCGCGAGTTCAGCGCAGCGGCCGCGGGACAGAGCTGGCCCGGCACAACAGAAAGACCGGCGCTGGACCTATCGGGAGGGGTCCACTCCGAGACCTTCGGGAATCGGGGTAGAGGTAGGACGGCGCCGGTCCTCTTTTCTCCGGCCTGCATTTCGGGTCTGGAGTCCGCCGGGCGGGCACCTCTCTAGGCCCGTCCGGCATCCTGTCCGGGGCCGTTGGCTCTTCCGGCTGGCACGTCGGGCGCGCGGGCGACAGAGTCCGGGCGCTCCCGGAAGAGCCGTCGGCCCCGGCATTTGCGTGGAGCGCGCCCCATCGGGGCGCCCGCGCAGGCCTCTCGACCGGCGCTGCCACGCAGGCGGCGCCGGTTTCCGTTTGCGCGCCACCCCCACCCCACTACACTCCTGCCGAACACTCCGGAGACTTCCGGCCCACGGCCGGTCCACCACCCACAGCAACGGGGGCAGCCATGCGCTTCAAGGACCAGATCGCGTTCGTCACCGGTGCGACCAGCGGAATCGGGCGGGCCACGGCCCTGGCGTTCGCCGCGGAGGGGGCGCACGTGGCGCTGGCGGGGCGGCGCGCCGCGCGCCTGGACGAGACCGCCGCGGCGGTCCGGGCCCGGGGCGTCCGCGCGCTGCCGCTGGCGGGCGACGTGCGGGACCCGGAGGCGGCGCGGGCCTGGGTGGCCGCGGTGGAGCGGGATTTCGGTCGCCTGGACTACCTGGTGAACGCCGCCGGCGTGATCGGGCCGGGGGCGGTCTTCGACACTCCCCTGGAGGAATGGGACCGCCAGATGAACACCAACGTGCGCGGGCTGTTCGCGCTCACCCAGGCCGCCGTGCCGCTGCTCCGCAAGGGACGCGCCGCCGCCGTGGTGTGCATCTCCTCGGTGACCAGCTATCGGGCGTACGCCAACCTGATGCCCTACTGCGTGAGCAAGGCGGCGGTGGACATGTTCGTGCGCTGCGCGGCGCTGGATCTGGCGCCTCACGGAATCCGGGTGAACGCCCTGAACCCGGGGGTGGTGCGCAGCGAGCTGCACACGGTGAGCGGCGCGGTGCCCGACTACCCGGCGTTCCTGGAGCGGAGCAAGAGCACCCACCCGCTGGGGCGGGTCGGGGAGCCCGAGGACATCGCGGCCGCGGTGCTGTTCCTGTGCTCCAAGGAGGCCGGCTGGGTCACCGGCGCCACCCTGCCGATCGACGGCGGGCGGGGGCTGCTCTCGGCGCGGTAGCGGCGAGCGCCGTTGGGCGAGGCGGAGCCGCGTCCGGCGGCGGCTCCGGCCCGCGAGGCCCGCTCCACCGGGTTGACATTAGGCTCTAAGTGCACTATATTTCAATGCACTCTCGATGTTCTTGCCTCGATAGAGCCTGCCATTCGTCCGGTTGCCCCTGACCGGGCCGCCGGCGTTGACTGGGACGTCCCGTGGTGCCCTGCCGGCCTCGCGGACCGGAGGGCGCCGGCCGACCCCCGCGCTGGGAACTGCCGGGAGACCCGGCCCAAGCAGCCCAGGTGCGCGTGCAGCCCCCCCGGTACCATGTGGAGTGCCGCCCATGGATCGGCATGACCCGGCAGCGCCGCATCCGTCCCCGGCGGACCCGATCCGCTCGCGGATGCCGGCCCTCGCGCTGGGACTGAGGCTCCTGACCCTGGCCGTGGTGGCGGCTTCGGGCGCCTTCCTTCCGGCGTCCGACGCGCAGCGCGACCAACTGCTCCTCGGCGTCCTCGCCGGGGCCGCGGTCGGCTTCGCCCAGTTCTTCCTCCCTGCCGGCAGCCGGTTCCCGCGCGCCGCGTTCGTGGTGGCGCACGCGGGCGTCTGGACCTGCCTCACCCATGCCACCTGCGGATCGCACACGCCGCTGTTCGTGGGTTACCTGTTGGAACCGCTGCTCTCCGGGGCGGCCTTGGGCCGGCGGGGCTGCACCCTGGCGGGGGCCACCGGGGCGGCCGCCTACGTGGCGCACGCCGCGCTGCTGGATCGGCCGGCGGATCCGGGGGCGTGGGCCGCGGTGGTGGGCTTCATCGCGGTGAGCACCCTGCTGACGTGGTTCCTGATCGAGGTCCTGGAGCGGCAGAGCCTGGGGCTGCGCGCCTCCCACGCGGCGCTCTCGGCCCGCGCCGACAGCCTGGTGGAGGAGCTGCGCCTGCTGGGGGACTACCTCGGGGGCGCGCTGGTGCGGCTGGACGGGGTGGGCCGCGTGGCCGGCCTGAACGCGGCCGGGGCCGCGCTGCTCGGGGTCCAGGCGGATGCGGTCCGCGGCCGGGCCTGGCAGGAGGTGCTGCGCCCGACCCCCGACGGCGCCCGCGCCATCACCCGCACGCTGGCGGAGGGCGAGCCGCAGCGCGGCCTGTCCATGCTGCTGCGGACGGCCTCGGGGCGCTGGGTCGGCGTCACCGCCGAGATCTGGCTGAGTCCGTCGCCGGAGGGGCGGCAGGTGTTCCTGCTGCTGGAGCCCCGGGCCCGGGACCGCGCGCCCGAGGAGCCGCTGCGGCGCCTGGGGGAGGCCGCCGCGTGCGTGGCCCACCAGATCAAGAACTCCATCCACGCGCTGATGGGCATGGCCCGGGGGCTGCTCGAAGACGCCCGCGTCGGCCCGGCGGCGGAGGCCAAGGCGGAGCAGTACCTGGGGGCGCTGCGCACCCTCAGCGGCCTGGCGGACGACGTGCTCGCGATGGCCGGGAGTTCCGGGCCCCCGCGGGAGCCGGTGCCGCTGCGCGAGACCCTGAACTCGGCGCTGCTGCTGTTGAGCCCCGCGGGCTGCCAGGTCCGGATGCCCGCCGTGGACCGCCAGCTGTGCGTGGAGACCAACCGCGGGCTGCTGATCCACGCGCTGTTCAACCTGCTCGACAACGCCTGCCGCGCGACTCCGCCCGGCGGCACGGTGGAGATCCGCGCGCAGGCCGGGGAGTCCCGGGTGGTGCTGGAGATCCTGGACGGCGGCCCGGGGCTGCCGTCCGAGCTGGCCGGAGCGGCTGGGCCGGTGCGGTCGGAGGGGGGCCACGGCTATGGGCTGCTGGCGGCCCGGCGCTTCCTGGACGCCGCCGGCGGGAACCTGTCGCTCGGGCGCGGGCCCGCCGGAGGCACGCTGTGCCGGCTGGAACTCCCCGCGAGCCGGGCCCCACAGGAGGTCCTCGCGTAGGGGGAGCCATGCGAATCCTGGCCGTGGAGGACGATCCCCAGGCCCTCGAGTACGTGAGCGACGTCCTGGGCCGCGACCACTCGGTGCTGGGCTGCGCCGGCGGGAGGGAGGCGCTGGACGCGCTGGCCCGAGAGCCCTTCGATCTGGTGCTGACGGACCTGTCCATGGCGCCGCCCGACGGCTTCGAGGTGCTGCGGGCGGTGCAGATGATGTCGCCCCCGCCGCCGGTGGTCGTCCTGACCGCCAGCAACACCGCGGAAGCCGCCCTTCAGGCGCTGCGGCTGGGGGCGCGCGACTACCTGGTCAAGCCGCTGCTCCCGGAACAGGTGCGCGCGGCCGTGGCGGGCTTCGCCGCCGAGTGCGCGGCCGCGGCGGGGGCGGTCCGCTCCTACGGGCTGGCCGGGAGTTCGCCGGCAATCGAGAAGGTGCGCCGGCTGATCCCGGCCCTCAGCGCCAGCCGCGAGGCGGTGCTGATCCTGGGCGAGACCGGCACCGGCAAGGAAGTGCTGGCCCGGGCGCTCCACGGGCACGGCCCGAACCGCCGCGGCCCGTTCGTCGCGCACAACATGGCCGCCACCCCCGCGGAGCTGGCCGAGAGCGTCTTCTTCGGCCACGTGCGCGGGGCCTTCAGCGGGGCCTCGGCCGACTGCCCCGGCCTGTTCGAACTCGCGGACGGCGGCGCGCTGTTCCTGGACGAGGTGGACAGCTTCCCGCTGGGGCTGCAGGCCAAGCTCCTCCGGGCGCTGGAGAGCGGGCGGGTGCAGCGCCTGGGCTCGGCCCAGGAGCGCGCGGCGGACGCCCGCGTGATCGCGGCGAGCGCCACCGACCTGGGGGCGATGGTGGCCGCCGGGGCGTTCCGGGCCGACCTGTTCTATCGCCTGCGCCAGCTGGAGGTGGTGCTGCCGCCGCTGCGCGAGCGGCCCGAGGACATCCCCCCGCTGGTGGACCAGTTCCTGGACGAGATCGGGGCGCAACTGGGCCGCCGGCCGGGCGTGTCCCCGGCGGCCATGAAGATCCTGCAGGCCCACTCCTGGCCGGGGAACTGCCGGGAGCTGCGCAACGCCATCCGCAGCGCGGTGGTCCTGGCGGGGGAGGGCTCCATCCTGCCGGGCCACCTGCCCCGGGACTTGGAGCGCCGCGCGGGCCCGCCCGCGCCCACCACCGGCACCAGCCTGCGGGAGGTCGAGCGCGACCACATCCGCCGGATGCTGGAGCGCGCCGGCGGCAACCTCAGCCGCGCGGCCCGGCTCCTGGGCATTGACCGGGGCACGCTGACCCGCAGGCTCCGGTCGCTGGGGCTGGGCCACCGGCCTGGTGCGGAACCGGGCGCCGGCGGCGCCGCCTCGGGCGGGGCACCGGAGGGACAGGGCCGTGGCCGCACGGATGAAGCCGAACGCCGCGCCTAGGGCCCCGCTGCCGGCGCACCCTTCGCCGCTGGTTCATCAGAGCACCCGGTTCGTGCTCCGCTTCCTGATCGCGTGGGCGGTCCTGAGCGCCGGGGACTTCTGGGCGCGCGGGGTCAACGCCGGCCTCGACCGGGCGCTGGCGGGTCTGTTGGGCCGCACCCTCCCGTTCCTCGGGGTGCCCAGCAACGTGCAGGGCGACACGGTGGCCTTCACCGGCGGCGCCCTGCAGATCGGGGACCCCTGCAACGGCCTGCAGCTCCTGGAGGTGTTGCTCGCCTGGCTGTGGGCCTGCCCGGCCACCTGGACCAGCCGCGGGCGGGCCCTGCTGTGGATGGTCCCGGCGCTGGCCGGGCTCAACCTGGTGCGCCTGTACTCCCTGGTGCCGCTCACGATCCTGCGCCCGGAGGCGGTCGAGCCCGTGCACCAGTACGTCTGGCAGGTGGGCATGATCGGGGCGGTCCTGGCCATGGGGCTGCTGTGGATGCTGAAGGACGGCGGGCATGCGCTGGGTCGCGGCCGCGGCTAGGTTCGCGGTGGCCTCCGCGGCCACCTACGCGCTGCTGAGCGTGGGGCGCTCGCTGTACCTCGGGCTGCTGTGCCTGGTCGCGACCCCGGTGCTGCAGTTCCTGTCGGGGCTTCCGCACACGCTCTCCTGCACCGCCGGCTCGGTGGTCCTGGCCCGCGCCCACGACGGCCGGGTGCCGCTGGGGGAGCTGCCCTTCCTGATCGCCGAATGGTCGATCTACCTGGGGCTGTGCGCGGCCTCGTGGCGGGCCTCCGCGGCTCGCCCGGTCCGGGTGGTGGGAGGCCTGGGGGTGCTGCTGTTCATGCAGTGGCTGACGCTGCTCACCACCGCGATGCTGCTCTCCTGGCGCCGGGGGATGCCGGGCCTGAGCCTGGTGGAGAGCGTGCACGTGGTCGCCCTGGGGGTCCAGCGCGTGGCGCCGGTGGCGCTGTGGTGGCTGCAGTTCGCCGCGGAGGCCATCCCCTGGCCCACGCTCAGCCACCGGGAGCGGCGGGCCCTGCTCCGGAGGAGCCGCTAGGCCCGGCGGTCTAGAAGACCCCGCCGGTCACGGGCACTTCGAGCGTCGGGCAATCCCGGTGGGTGGTCCGGATGCGGATCCGGCCGGCGAACCGGCCGGGCCTGAGAAGCTCCGGCCGCACGCACACCGAGATCTCGCAGCTCCGGTCCCCCGGGGCGGGCTGCACCACGCTCACCCGCAGGAACGGCAGATCGCTCGACGCCCCGAGGACCCGGAAGCTGTCCGCGTCGGCCCGCACCAGGATCAGGCGCTCGAGGCCGGGCGCGCCGGGGCCCGGACGGATCGGGATCCGCCCCAGCTCCAGGGTGCCGGGATACGCGCGCACCGGCGCGTGGGTGTCGAGGATGACCGGCAGGGTGATCTCCGGCAGCCGGGGGTTCCCGGTGGCCACGGTGATGAGCGTGGAGATGCCGGCGCTGCGGGCCCCGGGCGCGGGCTCCACGGCCAGCACGTACCGCCTGCCCTCCTCCACCACCCGGATCGTGGCCCGCACGCCCTCAGGCTGAGGCGCCGCCAGCGAGGGGCGGAGCGGCACGTCGTCCAGGTTCACCAGCGTGACCTCGCCCACGCCGGGCTTGCCCCGGACGAAGGGAATCACGATTCCGGGGGCCGGCAGCACGTCCACCCGCGGCTGGACGTCCGCCTTGAGGCACAGCGTGCGCGTGCCCTGCCTGGGGTCGTCCAGGAACACGTCCGCGCGCTCCACCACCCGCCCGCGCAGGCGCTGGGTGTTCACCTTGAGCTGGACGAGACCCTCCTGCCCGGGAGGGATCAGGGCGGCGAACTCGCCGACCGTGCAGCCTCAGCCGGGTTTGACCTTGCGGATGTGGAGCGCGGCCCGGCCGGTGTTGAGGACTTTGAAGGCGTGGATCAGCGGATCGCCGGCCTTCAGGCGGCCGGCGTCGTACACGGTGTCCGGGACCACCGCCCGGGGCGCGGGGGCGGGTGGAGCGCAGGCCGGCCCGGTGCCGCTCCAGCCGAGGAGGAGCGCCAGGCCCAGCGGCAGCCACGCGGCGGCCCCGCCCGTGCGCGGGGAAACGGGGGCGGCGGGGGCCGCGGCCCGGCGACCCCGACTTCGGCAGCGCGCCGTGCGCCACCTGCTCGGGCCCGCCAGCCGCGCGGCCACCCGCCGCCAGCTGCTCGGGTTCCTGATCAATCCGGCGTTCAAGCCGAGGCCGAGTTCCTCCGGCCGATCACCACCAGGCCGGCGCCCACCAGGACCACCGCCAGCACGCCCAGGCCCCACGGGCTGGCCGCGGGCACCTTCAGATCGCACGTGCAGGAGGGCCAGAACAGCCACACGCACCTGCAATTGGGAGTGTACTCAGGGTCACAGGTGATGCTGCAGCTGCCGAACACGCACGACACCGTGCACGACCCGCCGGCAATCCCGCCGACGTCGGTCGGCGTGGCGGTCCGCGGCGCCCGCTCGGCAAACGCCTGCACCCGACCCAGCTCCAGCGGAGTGAGCCCGGACTGGGCGTCCCCGAGCCGGGACAGCGCCGCCAGGTACGCACCGTGGTCGTTGCGCACCGCGGCGTCGTGCGTCGCGAACAGCGCGCTCAGGTACTTGTCGGCGGCGGGCGTCTGGAGCTTGCTCACCGTCTCGACCAGCGCCCTGAAGTTCATCTCCTGCTCCGGCGAGACGCGCAGAGTGGCGATGCCGCAGAGGGCCGGGCCGGCGCTGATCAGGCACGCCAGGCCTACCAGCATGATGAAAGTTAGGGTTCTACGCATGGGATGCTCTCCTTTTCTGCCAGCGGCGGCTCCGGCGCGGAGGGGTCGAGGACCACCGAGGCCGCCACGGGTTGGGTTGTGCGAGGCTGCTCTGCGTCAGGCTGACGGGTCAGGCATGAGCCGGCGAACCGCGATCGCCCCGGCTCCCAGCGCGGCCAGCCCCAGCAGGCCCAGGCCCCACGGGTTCACTGCAGGGACGGCCGTGACCGGCCCCTGGCAGTAGCAGTCATCGATCACACAGCCGGGCGTGCCGCAGGTGCACTTGTAGGTGCTGGGCCGGGCCCCTGCGGGCGCGCGCAGCGCGTGCGGCGCGCCGATCGCGCCCCGGTGTGCGGCCAGCTGGGCGCTCATGGCCCGAGCGCAGCACGGGCACATCTGCCCGGCGGCGAGGGCCAGGGAGGGCAGGACCAGCAGCACCGCAGCCACGATCAGCACTCCGCGCCAGGCTCGACAACGGATCCAGGTCATCACTTCACCCCCTCTCGCTTCGGTTTCGTGCGACAGAACCGCCCTGTGTGTCCGACGGGCTCTCTCCAATACACAACTTGTGCCACCGGGGGGGGTGCCTCCAAGGGCCGTCTTCGTTCTAATTGACATGGTGTTACGGCGGAGGAAGAAAAGGCGTGGCGCCCCCGGCCGGGCCCAGCTGCGGGAATCCGTGGCGCGTGCGGACGCGGCGGGGCCGCCGGCGGCCGCTATCCGCCGTGCGGACGCGGCTTGGCGCTGGCTTGGCGGGGCTGCGGCGGACTGCCGCAGCTGCGGCGCTGTGCAGCGGGGCCTTCCGGGGCAACGCCCGCCTCCGGGGGGCCAGGGGCCCACCCGGCCCGGGACATCTGCTCCGATTGTCGTGCCGGGCTCGGGGCAGTAAACTCATTATCGGCCGCTTGGCCGTCCTCGAAGCCGGTTCGCCCCGTGACCGATGCCCTGCCGGCATCCCCCCGCGTTGGCATTCCGAGGGCGGTCCGCTGGCCACGCTGTGCGCCGCAGCGGCGGTTCGACCGGTCGCCGCACCGGCACACTTTCGCCGGCAGGCAACCTTGGCCCGGTGGCGGGCTCGCGGCGTTCGCGCCCGAGGAGCCTTGCCATGACCGCTCAGGGATTCCGCGGCCTCCTGCCCACGCTGCTCGTCCTGACGCTAGGTCTCTCCGGATGGGTCCTGGGCGCATCTCCCGGCCGGGCCGAGGTTCTGCGCCCCGCCGGGCAGGCCTCGCTGGACGGCCGCTGGGAGGAGATGCTCGGCCCCCGCGGGCGCGACCACCACACGGCCATCTACGACCCGGTGCGCCAGCGGATGATCGTGTTCGGCGGCTACGACGGGGCCGGGCTCTACTTCAACGATGCCTGGGCGCTGTCCCTCACGAGCCACGGCTACCCGGCGTGGTCGCGGCTCACGCCCACCGGCACCGGTCCCGACGGGCTCTACGACCACTCGGCGATCTACGATCCGGTGCGCGACCGGATGATCGTGTTCGGCGGCACGGACGGCTCGAAGTCCAACGTGGTGTGGGCCCTGTCCCTGTCGGGCACTCCGGCGTGGACCCAGCTGTCCCCGACGGGCGCACCCCCCAGCCCCCGGTCCGCGCACAACGCGGTCTATGATCCGGTGCGCGACCGGATGTTGGTCTTCGGCGGCGCCGACGGGTCCTACCTCAACGAGGTGTGGGCCCTGTCGCTGTCGGGCACTCCGGCCTGGACGCAGCTCGCCCCGACGGGCGCCCCCCCGGCCGCGCGCACCGACGCCTGCGCCGTCTATGACCCGGCGCAGGACCGCATGGTGGTGTTTGGCGGCTACTACTACTCGGACGCGCCGCACTACCTCAACGACACGTGGGCCCTGACGCTCTCGGGCAGCCCGGCCTGGGTGCAGCTCAGCCCCATGGGCACCGCTCCGAGCGCCCGGGAGGGTCACGCCGGGGTGTACGTGTCCGACTGGGGCTGCATGATGGTGGTGGGGGGCGACACCGAGGACCAGGGCATCCGGGGCGACGTGTGGGAGCTGTGGCTCTCCGGCCCGGGCAGGTGGCAGCAGGTGAATCCCAACAACGCTCTGGGGGGCCGGCTGGCTCACGCCGCGGCGTACGACGCCGGCCGCCGGCAGGTGGTGGTGTTCGGCGGGCTCACCGAGTCGCTCGAGTGCGCGAACGACGCATGGGCCCTGCCGCTCGCGGACTTCCACAACTGGCTGCTGCTCGCTCCGAGTGCGGCCGTGCCTCCCGACCGGCTGCAGCACGCCGCCGCGTTCGACTCCACCCACCGCCGGATGCTGATCTTCGGCGGCTACACGATGAACGTGGGGATGCAGAACGACGCCTGGTCGCTGTCGCTGGCGGGCACCCCGACGTGGTCCGAGTTCACCCCGTCAGGGACTCCGCCCGCCGGCCGAATGCGCCCCTCGGCGATCTACGACCCGGTGCGCGACCGGTTGATCGTCTTCGGGGGGTTCAGCGGCACGCCCTACAATGACGCCTGGGCGCTCGCGCTCTCGGGCACGGTGGCCTGGACGCAGCTCACCCCGTCGGGCACGCCGCCGGCCGCGCGGGACGGGGCGGCGGCCATCTACGACCCGGTGCGCGATCGCATGGTGCTCTTCGGAGGCTACTACTACGACAGCAAGCCGAACTACCTGGGCGACACCTGGGCCCTCTCGCTCTCGGGCCCGCCGGCATGGACCCACCTCTCCCCGACGGGCACGCCCCCCGCGGCCCGCTACGAGCACAGCGCCATCTACGATCCGGTGGGAGATCGCATGATCGTCTTCGGGGGCGACGACGGCGGTTCCCGCAACGACGTGTGGGCGCTGTCGCTCTCGGGCACTCCGGCCTGGACCCAGCTGTCCCCCTCCGGCACACCTCCGCACGCCCGGGACGGGCACGCGGCCGCCTACGACTCCCGCCGTCAACGGATGCTGGTGGTCGGTGGGTGGTACTGGTTCGACCACAACCACTTCCTCGGCGACGCCTGGGCGCTGTCGCTCTCGGGCAGCCCCGCCTGGACCCAGCTGGCCCCGGCCGGGACGCCGCCCACGCCCCGCTTCGGACACAACGTGGGCTACGACGCGGTGGCCGACCGGCTGCTGCTCTACGCGGGGGCCGAATCCTCGGGCACCAGCTACGCCTCTGTGGGGGACCTGTGGTCGCTGTGGCTGCCGGGGCTGGTGGGAGTGCCCCCCGCGGCGCCCGACGTGGCGCTCCGGCTGGCAGCCCCACGGCCGAACCCGGCGCGCGGGCGGGTGGACGTCGAGTTCCAACTGCCGCGTGCCGGCCGCGCGGAGGTGCGGGTGCTGGACGTGGCCGGGCGCGTGGTGGCGACCCTGGCGAACGGGGAGTTCCCGGCGGGTGGGCGCCGGGCGACCTGGGACGGCACGTCGGACCGAGGGGGCCGGGCCGCGGCCGGCGTGTACGTGCTGGAGCTGCGGGCGGGGCGCGCGCGGCTCACGCGGAAGGTCGTCCTGTTGAGATAGCGGCGCCCGGCGATGGCAGGCGGAGCCGCATGGGCCGCGGCGGGAGGGGCTTACCCGGCCCCCAGCCGGTCCCAGATGAGCTTGAACAGCTCCAGGGAGCCCGGCGCGAAGCCGGCGTAGTGGTTGTTGAAGTAGGCGAAGACCGGGAAGTGCCGGGCCAGGAGGTCGCGCAGCGCGGGCACCCAGCGCTCCATCTCGCGGGTCCGGTCCACCAGCAGCGAGTCCCACTCCCGCTGGCGCGTGCCGGCTCCGACCGCCGCCGCCACCTGCCGGTCCATCTCCCGGTGGTGCCCCAGGAAGCGCACGTAAGCGAGTTCCGCCGGGTGTCCGCCGGCGGTCCGAAGCCGCTCCAGCAGCCGGTCCACCGGGGGCATGGTGAAGTAGTCGGTGAGGGCCAGCGCCACGCCGTGCCGGCGCAGCAGCTCCAGGAGCCGCGGGCCGACCCAGGCCTCGTTGCGCACCTCCACCACGAACCGGTGGCCGCCGGGCAGCCCCTCCAGGAACGGCCCCAGGCGCGCGAGGAAGTCCGCGCCGGTGCGGTACTCCTCGGGGTCCTTGCCCTTGGCGACGTACTCGAACTGCAGCAGCAGCGGGCCGAGCTTCGGCCCCAGCCGCTCCATCACCTTCACGAATTGGGCCAGCTCCGGCCCGCAGCCCACCAGGGCTTTCTCGTGGGTGATGCTCTTCGGCACCTTGGCCGCGAACACGAACCCCGGCGGGGTGGCCTCGCGCCAGCCGTCCACCAGCGACGGGCCGGGGGAGCGGTACCAGGTGGAGTCGATCTCCACGGTGTCGTAGCGGGTGGCGTAGAAGGACAGGAACTCGCGCGGGGGCGTGCCCGCCGGGTAGAACGGCCCGACCCAGTCGGCGCTCGACCAGCTCGAGGTGCCCAGGTGAAGCTCGCTCGGCAGGGCGGGGGACGGTGGCACGGCGGGGCTCCCCTCCGGCCCGCGCACGGCGCGGCGGGCCCGGGCGTCTCTAGCGGAAGTGGTCGAAGCCGCCCGCGGCGGACCCGGGCCCCGGGCGGCCGCGACCGGCCCCGCGGCTCGCGGGGCCCAGATAGCCGATGGCGTTGAGGCCCACCCCCGGCAGCAGCCCGCGCAGCGCCCCGCGCCGCGGCGGGCCCGGCGGGATGGCGAACAGCAGCTCGTAGTCCTCGCCCCCGGCGAGCGCCAGGCGGATGGGGTCCAGGCCCAGGCGCCCGCACACCGCGCCCAGCGCCGGGCTCAGCGGCAGCGACTCGGAGTCCACGTGGGCGCGCACGCCGCTGGAGCGCTCCAGGTGGCCCAGCTCCGCGGACAGGCCGTCGCTCACGTCGATCATGGCGGTGGGCCGCAGGGCCCGCAGCCGCTGGACGGCCTCCAGGCGCGCCTGGGGTAGCAGGAAGCGGCGCACCAGGTGGCGCACGTGGCGGTCCGGCGACTGGCGCAGCGCGCGCACCCCGCCCCGGCGGCGCGCGGCCCGCCGGAACAACTCCAAGCCCAGGGCCGCGTCGCCGAGCGTGCCGGTCACGTACAGGACGTCCCGCGGACGGGCCCCCGAGCGGGTCACCGCCCGCCCGCGCGGCACGCATCCCAGCGCGGCCACCGACAGCGCCAGCGCCCCGGAGCGCACGGTGTCCCCGCCCACCACCGGCAGGCGGTACTCGCGGGCCGCGCGGCGCAGACCTCGGTAGATCCCCGCCACGCGCGCGGGATCCTCGGTCCGCCGCACCCCCAGGCCGACGACGCAGGCCAGCGGGCGGGCGCCCATGGCCGCCAGGTCGCTGACGTTCACCGCCAGGGCCTTGCGGCCCACCTCTTCCGGGGTGGCCCAGTCCAGGCGGAAGTGGACTCCCTCGAGCAGGACGTCGGTGGTGAAGACCAGCTCCTGCGACGGCGGCACGCGCAGCACCGCGGCGTCGTCGCCGATCGCCAGCCGCACCGCCCCGGCGGCGCGCCCGCGGGCGGCGGCCCGGGCTCCGGCGCGGCTTCGGTGCGGGCGTTCGAAGCCGCCCTGGCCGAGGACGCCGGCCAGGAGGTCAATCAGTCCGAACTCGCCGAGCTGCCGTAGGGTGGGGTGGCGCCGCATGGCCGGGATTGTAGCCGAGGGGCCGGCCGCCGGGCAGGTGGCTTGCGGGCCGGTGGCGGGGTGGCCGCCCTCAAAGCCCTGCGCCCCGGGCCGGCCGGCCCGGGGCGCAGGGTGAAGGGGCTGATCCCGGCCGCCTAGGCCCGGACGACGTTGGCGGCCTGCTTTCCCGTGGAGCCCTCGACCAGGTCGAACTCCACGCGTTCCCCGGTGTGCAGCGTCTTGAAGCCGGAGTCTTGAATAGCCGAGAAGTGAACGAACACGTCGTCATCTGCGCCTTCCGGCGTGATGAAGCCATAGCCCCGAGTCTCGCTGAACCACTTGACGGAGCCTGTCGTCCTCAACACGGCGCCTCCTCGGGTTGTCGTGGCGGGCTTTTCGTTGGGGGCGCGCGTGCCGTGCGGCACGC
>DATKKS010000045.1:0-10804 GCA_035542815.1 Saccharimonadales bacterium (SeqCode)
CCGACACCATGGCCCGCGAGGTGGGCCCGCGCGACAACTTCGGCCCCGACACCGTGCAGGCTGGCCACTACTTCATGATGGGCGACAACCGCGACGACAGCCAGGACAGCCGCTGGTTCGGGGCGGTGGACGAGCGGCTGATGAAGGGCAAGGCCATCTTCATCTACTGGTCGTGGGACAGCGCGCCCGGGGGCGAGCTGCTGGGCGGGCCGATCCCCAGGGGGCTGCGCTTTGGGCGCCTGCTGCACCTGGTCCGCTGACCCCGCACCCGCGCCGGCCGTCCCCGGCGTGTACGTGCACCTGCCGTTCTGCCGCAGCCTCTGCCCTTACTGCGACTTCACCATTGCGCTGCGCGACCCGCGCGCCTACCGGCCGCTGACCGAAGCGCTGCTGCGCGAATGGGCCGCCCGCGCCCCGGCGGCGCCGCCCCCAACCGTGTACCTCGGCGGAGGCACCCCCACCGAGCTGCCCGCGGAGCTGCTGGGCGAGCTGCTGGGCGAGCTGACCGCCGGCGGGGCCGCCCGGGAGGTCACGGTGGAGGCCAACCCGGAGAGCGCCACCGCCGGGAAGCTGGCCGCGCTGCGCGCGGCGGGCGCCACCCGGCTGAGCCTGGGGGTGCAGTCCAGCGTGCCCCGGGTGCTGGCGGTGCTGGGGCGCAACCACGGCGTGTCGGCCGCGCGCGCGGCCTTCGTGGCCGCCCGCGAGGCGGGCTTCGCCTCGGTCAACGTGGATCTCATCTTCGGCGTGCCCGGGCAGACCCTGGCGGAGTGGGAGTCCACCCTGGACGAGGTCCTGGGCTGGGGCCCGGACCATCTCTCGGCCTACGCGCTGGAGCTGGACGCGCGGGTGCCGCTGGCCCGGGCCATCGCCGCCGGGCGCCTGGCCGCGTGCCCGGAGGCGGAGGTGGAGGCCCAGTACGCGGCGCTGTGCCGGCGGGCCGGCAGGGCCGGCCTCGAGCACTACGAGATCTCCAACTTCTGCCGCCCGGGGCACGCCTCCCGGCACAACCAGGGCTACTGGAGCCGCGCGCCCTATGTGGGCCTGGGACCCGGGGCGCACTCCTTCGACGGCGCCCGCCGCTCCTGGAACGTGCGGCCCCACCGGCGGTACGTGGAGCGGATCGCCGCCGGCGAATCGGCGGCCGAGGGCGAGGAGCGGCTCACCCAGAGCCAGCACCTGCTGGAGCGCGTGTTCCTCGAGCTGCGCACCGCCGCAGGCCTGGAGCTGGGCTCGCTGCCGACCGCCGTGCGGGAGGCGGCCGCCGGGTGGGCCGCGCGGCAGGACCCGCGCCACGTGGCGCTGGAGGGGGACCGGCTGCGTTTCAGCGAGGCGGGATTCTGGTATTCTCACGGATTGACCGCGGAGTTGGCGGCGCTGCTGCCGGCCGATCGCGATGGCGGGCCCCGGAGGCCCGCGCCCTGGAGGACCCACTCGTGAAACCCGACCCCAAGCACCCCCCCCGCGCCCGCCACCCGGCCGACCCCGAGGCCCAGGGCCCGCCGCTGGCCGCCGACATGGCCGCCACCGACGGGGATGCCCCGGCGCCGGCGGACGTCGAGGTGCCGGAGGGCGTGGCGCGCGCGCCGGAGCTGAGCGAGGAAGGGCTCCCGGCGGCGCAGGAGGAAGCCGCGCTGTACCGGGACCGCTGGCTGCGCGCGGCCGCGGAGCTGGAAAACTTCAAGCGCCGCACCCAGCGGGAGCGTGAGGAGTGGACCGACCGGCGCACCGCCGAGATCTTCGAGGGCCTGCTGCGCGTGCGCGACGACTTCGAGCGGGCCCTGGGGCACGCCGCCGATACCAACGACGACCCGGTGCTGGCCGGAGTCCGCCTGGTGTACCGCCGGCTGGTGGAGTTCTGCGAGCGCCACGGGGTGACTCCGATCGTGGCGCTGGGCCAGCCCTTCGACCCCGCCCTCCACGACGCGCTGCTGCAGGTCCGGCGGGCCGACGTCCCGCCCGACACGGTGGTGGAGGTCGCGCTGCCCGGCTACCGCCTGGGCGAGCGGGTGCTGCGGCACGCGCAGGTGGTGGTCTCGGCCGCGCCCGGCGAGGGCGCCTGAGATGGCCAAGCGCGACTACTACGACGTGCTGGGGGTGGGCCGGGAGGCGGGCGAGGAAGACATCAAGAAGGCCTACCGCAGGCTGGCGCGCGAGTACCACCCGGACGTGAACCCCGGGAACAAGTCGGCCGAGGAGAAGTTCAAGGAGGCCACCGAGGCCTACGAAGTGCTGCGCGACAGCCAGAAACGCGCCCAGTACGACCGCTTCGGGCACGTCGCCACCGGCTCCGGCCCGATGGCCGGCGGGTTCCACGAGTTCGACATGGAGGACGCGCTGCGCGCCTTCATGCGCGACTTCGGCGGGCTGGACTTCGGGGAGTTCTTCGGCGGGCCGTCCCGCGGCGGGCGGCGGGGCGAGGCGCGCGGGGCCGACCTCCAGGCCCGCGTGCAGGTGACGCTGGAAGAGGTGGCCAGCGGGGTCGAGAAGACCCTGCGCATCCGCCGCCAGAAGCGCTGCGGCCGCTGCAACGGGAGCGGCTCCGAGCCCGGCCGGCACGCCGAGACCTGCCCCGCGTGCCGCGGCTCGGGCGAGGTCCGCCAGGTGCAGCGCACCTTCTTCGGGCAGTTCGTGAACGTGGCGCCGTGCGCGCGCTGCGGGGGCGCCGGCAAGATCATCAGCCACCCGTGCACGGAGTGCGGCGGGGAGGGGCGGGTGCGCGCCCAGGACACCGTGGTGGTCAAGGTGCCGGTGGGGGTGCAGACCGGGAACTACATCCGGCTCGCCGGCATGGGGGACGCGGGCGTGCGCGGCGGGCCGGCGGGGGACCTGCTGGTGGTGCTGGAGGAGATCCCGCACCCGGTTTTCGAGCGGCACGAGAACGACCTGCTGTGCGAGGTGGCCGTCACCCTGAGCCAGGCGGCGCTGGGCGCCGACATCGAGGTGCCGACGCTGACCGGCACCGCGCGGCTCAAGGTCCCGGCCGGCACGCAGTCGGGCAAGGTGTTCCGCCTGGGCGGGCGGGGCCTGCGCGGGCTCAACGGCCGGGGCGTGGGCGACGTGCTGCTGCAGGTCAACGTGTGGACGCCGCCCAAGCCGGGCGGGCGGGAGCGGGAGCTGCTGGAGGAGCTGGGGCGGCTGCAGGCGGGCCGGCTGCCGAAGCCCAGCAAGGGGACTTTCGGGGCCGAGTAGGCGCGCCCTGGCAGGGTTCTGGCGAGGCTCCCGGAGAGCCTTCCAAGCTACTTTCTGACAATAAGATATAGAGAATTTGTGATGGGACGCCGGAGCCCCCCGAAACCCCTGGCAAGCGGCCGGCTCGGCCCGACTGCGGGTTGACAGTACCGGCCGCCGAGGTTACGATGTTGCGGGAAGTTACGCGCCCGCGCAGGACCGGCGCGAACCAAGGTCGATCCCGTGTCAGCATGCTGAGCCGGAGGGGGGAGATTGAGTGCCCGGCATTAGGGTCAAGGAGGGCGAGTCCTTCGAGAGCGCCCTTCGTCGATTCAAGAAGAAATGCGAGAAGGCGGGGATCCTGGCGGATCTGCGCCGCCACCAGCATTTCGAGAAGCCCAGCGAGCGCCGCAAGCGCAAGCTCAACGCCGCCAAGAGGAAGAACTTGGCGCGGCGCCTTGAGAACTAGGCGTCTGGCAGATCGAGGAACCCCGCTGCTGAGTCGGTGAATGAACTGGCCGGACGTCCTGACGCTGGTTCTGGTGCTGTTGGCCGCGGTGGCAGGGCTGCGCCGGGGTTTCTGGCTGGAATTGATGTTGCTCTTGGGGGTCATCCTGGCCGTCGCGACGAGCGCCTGGGTGACCCCCAAGCTGTCGGCGCTCCTGCCGCCCCACGCGTGGCTGCACAGCCGGATCGTGTTCGTGGCCCTGTTCCTGGTGGTGGCGGCGATCCTGTCGGGGCTGTTCGAGTGGCTGGCGCAGCAGACCCGGGGCGTGGTCCCCAAGCTGCTGGTGCCGCTGGACCGGCTGCTGGGCTTCCTCTTGGGAGGCCTGAAGGGCGCGCTGGTGGCCGGGCTGGTCGGCTTCGTGCTGCTGCTGCCGCAGGCGCCCGCCAAGGTCCGCGCGGCGGCCGCCGCCTCGCACCTTACGCGCATGTCGGTGCGCCTGGACGCCGTCGCGCTCGATCAGCTGTCCCTTCCGTTGCCCGTGCTGCGCGGCGCGGCCCGCGCCTTCGACCAGTCCCTGCACCCCCGACGTCATCCGGCGCCCACGCCGGTGGTGGTGCGCGAGAGGCCCGCACGGAACTCGAATGCTTGAAGCGCCCGATCTGAGAACCCGCGAGGCCCTGGACCTGGACCGGCTGCTGGGCCTGATGGCGGGGCGCACCCGCACCGCCCACGGCGCCGAGCGGCTCCGGGGCCTGGCGCCGCTCCCGTGGCCCGAGGCCGAGCGCCGCGCGGCGCTGGTGGAGGAGGTGCGCGCCCGCTTCGAGCAGGGGGCCGCCGGCCTCGCCCAGCCGGAGAGCGATCCCCGCGAGTGGCTGGCGCGCCTGGCCCAGGGCGCGGTGCGCCTGGAGCTGGAGGAGCTGCGGCGCGCGGGGCAGGCGCTGGAAGCCTCGGAATCGGCGCGGCACGAGCTGGACGCGCTGGACCCGCGGCAGTGGCCGGGGCTGCGCCTCCTGGGGCAGGTGCTGCCCGACCTGGAGGCCAGCGCGGCGCTGTTCCACCGCACCCTCGACCCCCAGGGCGAGATCCGCGACGACGCCAGCGCCGAGCTGCGCCGGCTGCGGCACAAGCTGGCGCGGCTGGACGCCCAGGTGCACAGCCGGGTGGAACACCTGCAGCACCAGCTGGCCGCCTACCTGGCGGAGCAGTACGTGACGCTGCGCAACGAGCGCTACGTGTTCCCGGTGAAGGCCGAGTTCCACCGCAAGGTCCCGGGGCTCCTGCACGGGCAGTCCGGGAGCGGCGCGACGTACTTCGTGGAGCCGTTCGAGGTGGTGGAGCTCAACAACGAGCGCAACGAGGTCCGCCTGGAGGAGCAGGCCGAGGTGGACCGCATCCTGCGGGCCCTCACCGCGCGCCTGCGGGAGGAGTCGGCCGCGCTGCGCGCCGCCGAGGAGCTGTTGTCCGAGCTGGACTTCCTGGAGGGGCTGGCCCGCACCAGCCGGCGCTGGGGCGGCCGCGCGCCGGAGCGCGCCGCGGGCGCCTCGCTGCGGCTCCTCGCGATGCGCCACCCGCTGCTGCTGGAGCAGCGCGGCGGGCCGGATTCGGTGGTGCCGCTGGACCTGGCCCTGGACGACTCCCGGTCCGGGCTGCTCATCACCGGGCCCAACATGGGCGGTAAGACGGTGGTGCTCAAGACGGTCGGCCTGGCGGTCTTCCTGGCCGCGTGCGGGGCGCACCTGCCCGCCGGCCCCGGCACCTGCGTGGGCGACTTCGAAGGCCTGTGGGCGGACATCGGGGACGCCCAGAGCTTGGAGCGCGACCTGAGCACCTTCGCCGGCCACCTGATGCGGCTGGACCAGGTGCTGGCGGCCGCGGGGCCGAGCAGCCTGGTGCTGTGCGACGAGCTGGGCACCGGGACCGATCCGGCGGAGGGGGCGGCGCTGGCCCGGGCGTTCCTGGAATCGCTGCGCGCGCGGGGCGCCCGGGTCCTGGCCACCAGCCACCTGGGCGCGCTCAAGCTGTACGCCGGCGCGGAGGCCAGCTACGAGAACGCCTCGATGGAGTTCGAACCGGGCAGCTTCCGGCCCACGTACCGCCTCCGCAGCGGGGTGCCCGGGGCCAGCCACGCGCTGGAGATGGCCCACCGCCTGGGCTGCCTCGAACCGCTGCTGCCGCGGGCGCGGGAGCTGCTCACGCCCCAGGAGCGCGAGGCGCAGCAGATGCTGGAGGAGCTGGGCCGCCTCACCGAGCTGCACCAGCAGGCGGTGGCCGAGGGGCAGGCCGCGGCGCGCCGGGCGGAGGAACTGGGCGCGGAGCTGAACCGGCGCATCGCGGCGTGGGAGCAGGAGCGGGTGCGGCTGCGGGAGTCGGCGCACCGCGAACTGGAGCAGAAGGTGGAGGAGGCGGAGCGCTGGCTGCTGGACCTCAAGGCGGCCGCCCGGGCGCAGAACCGCGCCGCCCAGCGGGCGGCGCGCGAGCAGCTCGAGGAGCGGCTGAAGGAGCTGGCGACCCCCCGTGCGCCCGGCGGAGGCGCGCGGCTGGAGCCGGGCCAGCGCGCCCGCCTGCCGCGGCTGGGGGCGGTGGTGGAGGTGCTCACCCGCCCGGGGAGCGACGGCCGGCTGTGGGTGGTGGCCAACGGCGTGCGCATCCGGGCCGAGGCCGGCGAGCTGGAGCCGCTCCCCGCGCCGGCGGAGCCGGTGGTGCTGCGGCACGTGGAGCTGGCCAGCGAGCGCCCGGTGCTGGCTGAGGTGGACCTCCGCGGGCTCACCGTGGCGGAGGCAGAGGAGAGGCTGGAGCAGGCGCTGGACGACGCGCTGCTCACCGGGCAGCGGGAGCTGCGGGTGATCCACGGCAAGGGCACCGGGGCGCTGCGCCGGCGGGTGCAGGAGCTGCTCAAGGCCAACAAGCTGGTGCGCGCGCAGCGGCTGGGCAACTGGAACGAAGGCGGCACGGGCGTGACCGTGGTGGACCTGGACACATGAGCGATCCCTTCGTGGACCAGGTGCGCGAGCGCGTGGACATCGTGGAGGTGGTGGGCTCGTACGTGGAACTCAAGCGGGCCGGCAAGTCGTGGAAGGGCCGCTGTCCCTTCCACGAGGAGAAGACCCCCAGCTTCCACGTGAACCCGGACCGCCAGCTGTTCCACTGCTTCGGGTGCCAGAAGGGCGGCGACGTGTTCCGGTTCCTGATGGAGCTGGAGCGACTGACCTTCCCGGAGGCCCTGGAGCGCCTGGCGCGCCGGGCGGGGCTCACCATGCCCCGGCGGGGAGGCTGGAGCCGGGAGCCCCAGGGGCTGGCCCAGGTGGTGGAGTTTGCGGTCGCGTACTACGAGGGGGAGCTGCGCGAGCCGGAGCGCGGCCGGGAAGGCCGGGCGTTCCTCAAGACCCGGGGGATCAAGGCGGAGACCGCCCTGGAGTACCGCCTCGGCCTGGCCGGGGCGGGCTGGGAGGGCCTGGTCCGGGCGGCCCGGGGCCGGTTCGAGGAGGGAGCGCTCCTCAAGGCCGGCCTGTGCGTCCAAAAGGAAGGTGGGGGAGGGGTTTACGACCGGCTGCGGCGGCGCCTGGTGATCCCCATCGCCAGCCCCGGGGGGGTGTGGGTCGGGCTGGCCGGGCGGGCCCTGGAGGAGGGCGAGGTCAAGTACTTGAACACGGCGGATTCACTGCTGTATCATAAGAGTTCTGTCCTCTATGGGCTGCCTCAGGCACGCCCCTTCATCCGTGAGAGCCAAAGGGCCATTCTGGTCGAAGGTTATCTGGACGTGCTGACCCTGCACCAGGCAGGGGTCCGGGAGGCGGTGGCATCGTCGGGCACCGCCCTGACCCAGGAGCACGCCCGGCTGCTGAAGCGCTTCACCGACCAGGTGACGGTGCTCTACGACGGGGACGAGGCCGGCCGGAGCGCCGCCCTCCGCTGCCTGCGGCCGCTGCTCCGGGCCGGGGTGCGGCCGCGGATCGCCTTCCTGGAGGGCGGGGAGGACCCCGACAGCCTGGTGCGCAAGTTCGGGGTGGGGGCGCTCCAGCAGCAGCTCGAGGCGGCCGCGGACTGGCTGGCGGTGCTGCGTCGCCACGCGCTGCTGCCGGACCGCACCGAGGTGCGCCTGGAGGCGGTGGCGAGCCTGCTGGCCGAGGTGGAGGACGACCTGCTGCGCGCGGCGTTCACCCGCGACGCGGCGCATGAGTTCAGCTTCTTCGAGGACGTGCTGCACGCGGCCGTGGAGAAGCGCCGCCGCACGCCGGCGGCCGAGCCAGCCGGGCCCACCCGGAGCCCAGCCCCGGGCGGGGGACGGCCGGCCTACGAGAGCGCCGGGCGCCAGCTGCTGCGCTGGCTGTGCCACCGGCCGGTGGTGCTGGAGCGGCTGGGCCCGCTGGCCACGGAGGAGTGGTTCGAGGACCCCGCCGACCGGGACACGTTCCGGGCGCTGGTGGGCCATCTGGAGCGCCCTCTGGAGGACCCTGGGGCGGCGGTCACGGAGCTCGCGGCGGTGCCGCCGGAGGAGGGGCTGGAGGAGGACCAGGCGTATCTCCTGGCGGCGCAGCTGGAGGAGCGGCGGCTGCGGCGGGAGGTGGTGCGGCTCCGGGAATCGCTCCGGGACCTGGCCTCGGAGGACGAGCGCCGCGAGCGGATGGCGCACATCGGCAGCCTGGAAGCCCAGATTCAGGACTTGAAAGCCAGGGCCGGCGAGGCCCTGCTGGAACGACTCCACCCGGTTCAGGGTATGGATGGCGGTGCGGCGCCCGCTTAGCGCCGCACAGGAAGGATCGCGACAGTCCATGGCGGTGAAGAAGACCCCCAGCCCCAAGAAGCCCGCCCCGGCCAAGCCGGCGGCCCGCGCTCGCTCCGCCGGCGAGACGCGCGCGGCCAAGCCCGCCCGGGCCCGCTCCGGCGCCGCCGCGCCCGCCCCGGCCAAGACCAAGGTCCCCGCGGGCGGGGCGCTCGAGGCGATCAAGGCCCAGGCCCACAAGCAGGGGTACGTCACCAACGAGCAGATCGAGTCGCTGCTGCCCGAGGACTTCAGCCCGGAGCAGATGGACGAGCTGTTCGTGGACCTGCGCGAGTTGAGCATCGAGGTCTACGACTCCGAGGAGGAGGCCCACAAGCGCCAGGAGCGGCGGGCCAAGAAGGAGGAGGCGGCGCGCCCCGAGCTGAAGGCCGCCCCGCCGCAGCCGCACGTCCGCTACGACGACCCGGTCCGGATGTACCTGCGCGAGATGGGCCGCGTGCCGCTCCTGGACCGCGAGGGCGAGGTCAAGATCGCGCGCCGGATCGAGGACGGCGAGCGGCGGGTGCGCCAGGCGCTGTTCCGGAGCGCCTCCACCGTGCGGGAACTCAAGTCCTTGAGCCAGAAGCTGCGCGAGGACAAGATCCGGCTGGACGACTTCATCCAGGTGGACTTCCAGTCCGGCACCCCCGAGGCCGTGCCCGGCAAGGAGCCGGAGAAGACCGACAAGAGCCGCCGGGACGGCAAGGAGCGCAAGGACGCGGGCGGCAAGGAGCACAAGGAGGGCTCGCGCGAGAAGCGCAAGGTGCTGGAGGTGATCCGCAAGGTGGACCGCCTGCAGCAGAACCTAAGCCGCCTGCACGCGCAGAGCCTGAAGGGCTCGCGCCGGGCCGGGGAGAAGGCGCGCCAGCGCGCCGAGCAGCTGGTGGCCCGGACCGAGCGGCAGCTCCTGGAGGAGATCGAGAAGATCAACTTCAACCCGCGGCTCATCGACCGCCTGAGCAAGCGCCTCAAGGACCTCAACGAGCGGCTGCTGGAGGCGGAGCGGGAGATCCGGACGTTCGAGGACGAGGTGGGGTACGGGCTGGACGAGATCCGGGAGTTCAACCGCCGCATCAACCGCGGCAAGGCCGCCGCGCGCAGCGTGGTCCGGGAGTCGGGGCGCAAGGCCGAGGTGCTGGAGGAGGCCTACCGCAAGATCCGCAACAGCCAGCGCAAGATCCACCGCATCGAGGAAGAGGCGCAGATGAGCACCGAGGAGCTGCGCTACGTGGTGGGCGAGATCCTGCAGGGCGAGCACGAGCGGGACAAGGCCAAGCGCGAGATGATCGAGGCCAACGTGCGGCTGGTGATCTCGATCGCCAAGCGCTACACCAACCGCGGCCTGGAATTCCTGGACCTGATCCAGGAGGGCAACTCCGGCCTGATGCGCGCGGTGGAGAAGTTCGACTACAAGAAGGGCTACAAGTTCTCCACCTACGCCACCTGGTGGATCCGGCAGTCCATCACCCGGGCCATCGCCGACCACGCCCGCACCATCCGGGTCCCGGTGCACATGATCGAGGCCATCAACAAGGTGGTGCGGGTGAGCCGGCGGCTGGTGCAGGAGCTGGGGCGCGAGCCCACCGCCGAAGAGATCGCCGTCAAGCTGGAGATGCCGGTGGACAAGGTCAAGAGCGTGCTCAAGGCGGCCCAGGAGCCCATCTCCCTGGACCGGCCCATCGGCGAGGACGACGACTCGAACCTGGGGGACTTCATCGAAGACACCAGCGCGGTCTCCCCGGCGCGCGCCGCCACCTTCGCCATGCTCAAGGAGCAGGTGAGCAAGGTGCTGGAGACGCTGTCCAAGCGCGAAGCCAAGGTGATCCGGCTGCGCTTCGGGCTGACCGAGGACGGCTGCCCGCGCACCCTTGAGGAGGTGGGCGTGCTTTTCAACGTAACCCGGGAGCGCATCCGGCAGATCGAGGCCAAGGCGCTGCGCAAGCTCCGCCACCCGACGCGCAGCCGCGACCTCAAGCGCTACGAGATGGACCTGATGTGATCGAGCGTTGACCCGCTCGCGCGGCGCATGCTAGCGTAGCGGTTCGGGTGTCGCGCGGCCGGGTGCGTGGGCCCATAGCTCAGCAGGTCAGAGCAGCCGGCTCATAACCGGTAGGTCCCTGGTTCGAACCCAGGTGGGCCCACCAACGGGGGCCGGGGCCGGCGGGTCCACCGCGACGCCGCCGCACCGACGGAACGACACGACTCGGGAGGGCGGGTAGCTCAGTTGGGAGAGCGCCGGTATCACAAGCCGGAGGTCACAGGTTCAATCCCTGTTCCGCCCACCATTCCATCCCGCTGCCGGGTGCCCGCAGGCGCGCCCGGCTTTTCGCTTCCCGCCCCCCCTCGGACGCCCGAGAGGCGCGGGGAGCCGCGGCGCACGTTCGCGACGTGCGCCGTTTTCTTTTGGGCGCCGGCGGTCCGGACCGCCG
>DATKKS010000046.1:0-20055 GCA_035542815.1 Saccharimonadales bacterium (SeqCode)
GGGAATAACCCTTCCGGTTCACGGCGACCACCTTGTAGGAGTACGTGCCGCGCGGGGACAGCCCGTGGGCGTCCGTGTACGTGGTGTCCGTGCCGCTGGTGCCGAGGGTGTCGAAGCTCCCCCCAGATCCGTCCCGGCGCAGGATCACGTGCCCGGTGCAACTCGAGGCGCCCTGGCTCGGGCCGGGCCGCCAGGTGAGCGCGATGCTGAGTGCCGAGGGGGCGCGGGCCTTCAGGGCCAGCGGGGCGGCCAGCACGGTGTCACCGGTCGTCGCGCTGCCGCTGGCGCTGGTGTCGGACGGACCCAGGACGTTGCGGGCCACCAGGCGGTAGAAATACGTCTGGTTGGGAGCGCCGGCGGTGTCGGTGTATGCGAATACGCTGGCCAGGACGCTGTCGCGGGCCGTGTACCCTCCGGTCGCGGTCAGCGACCTCAGGATGACGTACCGGAGGGTGGCGGAGGCGCCGGTGGCCTCGCCAGCCTCCCACCGGATCTGCACGCTCCGGGAAGAGAGGGTGGTATCCGCCACCAGGGCCGGCGGCGGCGGCAGCGTGTCCGATGTGGTCGCGCCCGCGGCCGCAGACGTGTCCCAACCGCCCGCGGAGTTCAGGGCCAGGAACTTGTAGTAGTAGGTCGAATTGGGGTACAGCCCGGAATCCGTGAGGCCGCCCGCCAAGCCACCGGGGTGGGAGCCGGGCGAGGATCCCGTCACGATGGGAACGAAGCCCCCCGTCGCCGTCCTGGACCTGAAGAGCGTGTACGCGTTGGTGGTGGGGGATGGCGCGTACCAGTTGATCCGGATCTGGCTGGCTCCCATCCCCGTGGCCCCGGTGATGGATCCGCGGGCGGCGGGAAAGCGCAGGGCCCACAGATCGGAGTCCGCCTTGGTGTTCTCGCGGCCGTCCATGACCAGCATGCGCTCCCCGACGGGGTCCATCATCGCCGAGTGCCGGAACCGGTTCGTCGGCTGCGGTGAGCTGGGCGTGAGGCTGGTCCAGACGGGATTGCCGGAATCGGACAGCGAGAGTGCCCAGAGATCCCCCCGCGGCTCGTAATTGAGCCATCCCCCGTGGATCACGAACCGGTCACGCAGGGAATCGTAGACCGCCGCGTGGCTGGCTCGGGAAGACGGCTGGAACGGCTGATCCGCGGTGATCTGCGTCCACGTGGGCGTCCCGGTCAGGGACAGCGCCCACGTATCTCCCCAGATCGTTCCGGTCTTCGAGTCCGTGCCGCCGAACACCAGCATTCGCTGGCGGATCGGGTCGTACGCCGCCGCGGCATTGTCGCGCGCTCCAGGCCAGCTCCCGGAAACCGGCAGGGAACTCCACACTGCGGTGGTGAGGTTGGTGAACGTGAGGAAGTGAACATCCTGGAGGCTCAGTTCGCCGGAGGTGTCAGGCATCCAGCCTCCGAAAACCACCATCCGGTTCCCCACCGGGTCCCAGATCGCGCAGTGCGAGCTGCGGGCCTTGGGCTTCGCACCCGAGGTCGAGATGGAGTCCCATACCGCCTGGTGAGCTCCGACGAAGCGCAGCGCCCACACCCCGTCCATCACCCCGTGAGCGGATGCGTCAACGCTCTCGTAATAGCCCCCGAACATGACGACCCGCTGGGTGGTGGGGTCGAACACCGCGCTGTGCATCGACCGCATCTCGGGCCGCGGGCCGGTCACCTGGACGGAGTCCCACTGCGGCGAGCCGCCGAGCGAGAGGGTCCAGGCATCGTTGTAGTAGGCAAGGTCTTGGTAGGACCCGCCGTACATGCGGCCCCACGCTCCCCCCACGAGGATCATGCGTTCGTGGATCGGGTCGTAGGCGACCGCGTGTCCGCTTCTCGAGCGGGGCGGCGCCCCCACCGGGGCCAGCGAATCCCACACGCAGGTGGCGCGTCCCACGGAGCTGCCCAGGCCCTGCGCGAGGGGTGGGTGCAAGGCCGGACGTTCGGCCGAGGTTCTGAGGGGGAGGAGGACGTCTCTGGATCTCGCGGGGGCGGCTTCGGCGGCAGCAGCCAGGGCGCAGAGGAGACTGGCCGAGCTTGCCCAGATCACCATGCCATGGGTTCTCACAGCGCACTCCTTGGGGCCTCGCGGCCCGGCAGGCACCGGGCCGCAGGAGTCAGTGGCCTGCTGTGAATGGAAAGCTCGCAGATTCTATCAGGCCGGGCCAGGAGTGGTAAGGCGGAATCCGCATGCGTGCTCGTCTCCGCCATGCCCGCCCCTACCCACTCCGGCCCGTCCCGCGGTATCCTCATTTCCATGCTGATCCTCTTCACCTCCGACCTGCACGGCGAGCCGGCGCTGTACGAACAGCTCTTCGGCCTGATCGCTGCGCGGCGGCCCGGCGCGGTGCTGCTGGGCGGGGACATCTGCCCCACGCACTTCGGGCCCGAGGGGCCGCCCATCCAGAGGCGCTTCCTGGAACAGCTCTTCGCCCGCTTCGAGCGCATCGCCGCCGCCCAGGGCACCCGCTTCTTCTTCATCTTCGGGAACGCCGACTGCCGCGCGAACTGGGAGTGGCTGGTGGGCCGCGAGCGGTCGCACGCCGTGCCGGTGCACGGGCGGGTGCTGGAGATGGGCGAGGGCCTGTGCGTGGCGGGCTACAACTACGTGCCGGTGACCCACCTGGCCCTCAAGGACTGGGAGAAGCGGGATCTGCGTGTGACCGGCACCGAGCGCTGGGAGGGCATCGTCACGCTGGAACGGGGGATGGAGAAGGTGGATCTGCGCAAGGGCGATCCGGCGGACACGCTGGAGCGCGACTTCCAGCGCCTGGGGGGGCAGCTGGACTCCCGGCCCACCATCTGCGTCCTGCACTCGCCGCCCGCCGACACCCACCTGGATTGCATCGGGGGGGGCCGCCACGTGGGCTCGCTGGCGGCCCGGGGGTTCCTGGAGCGGACCCAGCCGGCCCTGGCGCTGAGCGGGCACATTCACGAGTCGCCCCGGTTGAGCGGGCGGTACGCGGACCGCCTGGGCCGTACCCTGTGCGTGAACCCGGGCCAGACCCCCGGGGGGCGGCTGCACGCGGTGCTGTTCGACTCGGCCGACCCGGCGGGCACGCTGACGCACACCGTCCTGGGGAGCGCCGGGGGAGTTCCAGGCGCGCCCCCGGGCTAGAGCAACTCGGGCCCGGTCCGAGGCATCCAACCCATATAGAAGTTAGAAGTGACCGCCCCCAGGAAGGCTACCAGGAGAACCTCATGAGACTTGCTTCCGGCCGCTGGCCCACCTTCGTCGCCCCGCTTCTCGCCGCCGGCGCCGCCCTGTCGGTCCTGTGCGCCCCGGCCGCCCCCGTCCAGGCCGCCGATCCCCCCAAGGCCGAGGTCCTCAAGTGGGTTTCCTACAACGAGGCGGTGAAGCTGGCCGCCGCGTCCAAGAAGCCCATCCTGGTGGATGTCTTCACCACCTGGTGCGGGTGGTGCAAACGCATGGACGCCACCACATACAAGGATCCCCGGGTGGTCGAGGACCTCAACCAGGACTTCGTGCTGGTGAAGCTCAACGCCGAGTCGGACCGGGCGGTGACCTACAAGAAGGAGGCGCTCACCGAGGAGCGCCTCGCCCGGGAGGTGTTCGGCGTGACCGGCTTCCCGACCACGGTGTTCGTGCGCCACGACCAGGAGGTGATCTCGCCGCTGCCCGGCTACGTGCCGGCGGCGGAGTTCCACACCATCCTGCGGTTCATCGGCACCGGCGCCTACGAGAAGATGCGCTACCCGGAGTTCAAGGCGAAGAACCCGTAGCCGGGGTCCCGGCCCGCCCCGGCCCGGGGCTGCGGCCGGCGCGCCGCGCTCGCCTTGACCCCCGCGGTCCCCCCGCCAATAATCCCTCCCGGGTTCCACCCGGGAGGGATTCTCGTTGGGAAACCCGGACATCCAGATCCTCGTAGGGGACATTACCAGCGTCACCGCCGACGCCATCGTGAACGCCGCCAACACCGATCTGTTGCTGGGGGCGGGCGTGGCGGGGGCCATCCGCCGGCGGGGCGGGCCCTCCATCCAGGAGGAATGCTCCCGCCACGGCTCGATCCCGCTGGGCGAGGCGGCGGTCACGGGCGCCGGGGAGCTGCCCGCGCGCTACGTCATCCACGCGGCCGCGATGCACCTGGGCGGCTCCGTCAGCGCGCCCAGCCTGCGCGACGCCACCCGCAACGCGCTGCGCCGCGCGACCGAGAAGGCCTGCGACTCGGTGGCGTTCCCGGCCATCGGGACGGGGGTCGGGGGGTTCCCGGTGGAGGAGGCCGCCCGCATCATGGTCGAGGAGGTGCGCTCCCACATGGCTCGCAACCCGCGGCCCGCCCGCGTGATCTTCGCCCTGTTCGACGCGCCCGCGGCGGACGCCTTCACCCGCGCGCTGGCCGGGGCCGCCCGGTGAGGCTCGCCCTGGTGCCCGCCCCGCGCGCGGCGCTCGCGAACCAGGCGGCGCTGGGGGCGGTCGCGCTGGGCGCGCTGGCGGCGGCCCGGCTGCTGGACGCCACCGGGCGGGTGGCCGGGCTGCCGGTCCTGGGCTGGCTGCCGGCCTGCCCGCTCCACCAGTGGACCGGCATCGCCTGCCCCACCTGTGGGCTGACCCGCAGCTTCGTCGCGCTGGCCCACGGCCAGCTCGCTCGCTCGTTGCATTTCAACCCGCTGGGCCCGGCCCTGTTCGCCGTCGCGGGCGTCGCCGGCCTGGCGCTGCTGCTGGCCTGGACCGCCTCGCGGGCCTGGCGGCTCCACCTCGCCCCGGGGGAGCGCCAGGCGGTGCTGATCGGACTGCTGGCGGTCCTCCTGGGCACCTGGCTGGTGCGCCTCATGGGGGTGATCGGATGAGCTGGGCGGAGAACCTGCGGCGCGTCCACATGCGGCGCTCCGAGAGCGACTACAAGATCGACTACGCGCTGAACCTGTTGCTGACCCTGCTCACCTGCTTCCTGTGGGGCTTCGTGGGCTGGTACCGCATCGTGCGCCGGCGCGACCTGCACTTCGCCCGCTCGGCCGACTTCACCGCCTCCGCGGTGGCCGCGCTGGCGGAGCGCGCCGACACGATGGGCAAGCGCCCGCTGGTGGAGAGCCACCTGCGCACCCTGGACGTGATCGCCCGCGACCTGCGCACCCAGGCCCGGGAGCGCGGGGCGCTGGTGTGGGTGCTGCTGGGGATCATCACCGCCAAGGTGGCGTTCCTGCTGATGTTCTACTTCCTGGAGGAGGACTACCGCCGGCAGGAGCAGACCGAGGTGGAGTTCGCCCAGCACATGGGCGAGGCGCTGCGGCTGCTGGGACTGCCGTGCGGGCAGGCGCCCTTCCAGCCGTGCACGCGCGACCGCAGCTACGCGCTGTACCTGATCCTGACCCTGCTCACCTGCGGGCTGTTCGGCTTCTACTGGTTCTACCGGGTGAACGAGGAAGAGAACTGCCACATGGACGCGCACGCGGCGTGGGAGACGGAGCTGCTGGGCTGCCTGGCGGGCGGCCCCCAGGGCGGGCCCGGCGGACCGGGGTACGCGCCCTACGCTCCGCCCGCGGCGCCGTATGCTCCGCCCGCTCCGGCAGCGCCGCCCGGGGCCCCCGGCGCTCCGCCGCCGGCGGCCCCCGGTCCGCCGCCCGGCTCACCGTCGGCCTGACGCGCCCCGAGGGAGGGACGAAGTGCCCATCAAGGACTGGCGTTTCGCGGCGCTGGACGTGGAGACCACCGGGCTGGAGGTCTCCGAAGGCCACCAGATCGTGGAGGTGGCGGTGGTGCGGTTCAGCCCTCAGGGCCTCGAGGAGCGCTGGTCCACGCTGGTGAAACCCTCGCGGCCCATTCCTCCGGACGCCGCCCGGGTGCACGGCATCCGGGAGGCCGACGTCGCCGGCGCCCCGCCCATCGAGCAGGTGCTGCCGCTGGTGGACGAGAAGACCCGCGGGCGCGTCGTGGTGGTCCACAACGCCCCCTTCGACCTGGAGTTCCTCACCGCCGCCTGCGCCCGGCTGGGCCGTGAGCCCATTGACCGGCCGCTGGTGGACACCCTGATCGTCTCTCGCCGCAGCTTCCCCGAGGCCCAGACCCACTCGCTCACCGAGCTGGCCGCGCGCCTGGGAGTGGTGCCGGAGGGCGCGCACCGCGCGCTCCCCGACGCCGTGACCACCGCCAACGTGATGCTGGCGCTCCTGCGCCGCGCCGAGGCCGGCTCCGGGGCGGGCCTGCTCGACCCCGAGGCGGAGGCCCGGGTCGAGCGCCACCTGAGCGCGATGGCCGCCGCGCCCGCCACGGGCTGATCCCCGCGACCGCTTCCATGCCCGAGGGCCCCGAGTTCCGTCCGCGGGTCCTGGTGGTGGACCAGGACGCGCCGGAGACGCGCGCGGTGCTGGACTTCCTGCAGCAGCGCGGGGGCATGACCGCGCTGTGGGCCCGCGACGGCGAGGCCGGCTACAACATCCTGGAGGATCCCGAGGAGGAGCTGCACGCGCTGGTGTGCGAGCTCAAGGCGCAGCGCATTGACGGCATGCGCCTGCTGCGCGCCGGGCTCGCGCGCCACCCGGAGCTGTGCGTGGTGCTGACGTCCGGCGGCGCGGAGCTGGCCGCCGCCACCGCCGCCATCCGCGCCGGGGCGGCCGACTTCCTGGCCAAGCCGGTGGACCCCGAGCGGCTCCTGGCGGCGCTGCGCCAGGGCATCTCGCGCCAGCAGCTCAGCACCCAGGTGCAGGCGCTCCAGGAGCGGCTCTCCGACCGCTTCGGGTTCGAGCGCGTGGCCGGGCGCTCGCGCGCGCTCACCGACCTGCTGGACCGGCTGCGGCAGGCCGCGGGCACCGCCGCGCCCATCCTGCTGGGCGGCGAGGCCGGCACCGGCAAGACGCTCCTGGCGCAGATCATCCACCAGCACTCCCCGCGGCGCGACGCGCCGTTCGTGACGGTGCAGTGCGCGGGACTGTCCGAGGCGCTGGTGGAGGAGGAGCTGTTCGGGCGGGGCCCGGCGCGGGGAGCCCCCGAGCGGCGCGGGCGTGCGGAGATCGCCGCCGCGGGCACGCTGTTCCTGGACGAGGTGGAAGGGCTGGCGCCCCGGACCCAGTCGCGCCTGCTGCGGATGCTGCGCGACGGGAGCTACGAGCGGGTGGGCGAGAGCGAGCCGCGCCGGTTCGAGGCGCGGGTGGTCTCGGCGGCCGAGGGCGACCTGCCCGAGCTGGTGCGGCGCGGCAAGTTCCGGGACGACCTGTTCGCCGCCCTGGCGGTGGTCCGGCTGCCGGTGCCGCCGCTGCGGGCGCGCCCCGAGGACATCCCGCTGCTCACCCAGGTGCTGCTCGAGGAGCTGAACCGCGCCCACGGGCGGCAGGTCACCGGCGTCACCCGCGGCTGCATGGATCTGCTCATGCAGTATCCATGGCCCGGGAACGTGCGCGAGCTGAAGACAGTGCTGGAAGGGATCGTGGTGTTCGTGGAGGGCCGCCGGCCGCTGGAGGTGGGGGACCTGCCGGAGCACCTGCGGGACCGGCCGCCCGCGCCGCGCGACTTCCGGGTGCGGGTCGGGATGTCGCTCGCGGAGATCGAGCGCCGCGCCATCCTCGAGACCCTGACCGCCTGCGGCGGCAGCAAGCTGCGCGCGGCGCAGATGCTGGGGATCGGCCTGCGGACGCTGTACCGCAAGATCAAGGAGTACGAGATCCGATGAGCCGCGGGAGAGCCGGGGCGCCGGGTGCCGGCGCGGCACGGGCGGCCCGGGCCGCGGCGGCTGCGGCGGCGACCGCAGCCCTGCTCCTGGCGCTCCTCGCCGCCGGCTGCAGCCCGGTCCGGTACGGGGTCGCCTCGCTGCAGTCCACCGAGCGCTTCCGGCCCCTGCCCGAGGACGCCCGGGTGCGCTGCGAGCCGGGGGCCGAGGAGATCGGGCGGCGGGTGGCGGCGGCGCTGCCCACCGCCATCGCCGCCGTGGAGAGCAGCCAGGGGGACCGCTTCCCGCGCCCGGTGTGCGTCTACGTGTGCGCGAGCATGGCGAGCCTCAAGCGCTTCACCGCCACCTCGGTGGGCGGCGGCGCGGTGCTGGGGAACCGGCTGTTCCTCTCGCCGCGGCTGGCGCGGGCCCCGGAGCGCGTGCCGCGGATCCTGGCCCACGAGCTGTCCCACCTGCACCTGTCCCAGCACGTCGGCGCGGTCGCCTTCGCGGCCCGCTTCCCGGCGTGGTTCAAGGAAGGCCTGGCCACCTACGTTTCGGGCGGCGGCGGCGCGGAGCGCGTGAGCGAGGAGGAGGCGCGCCGCGCGATCCTGGAAGGCCGCCACCTGCGCGCCGAGGAATCCGACAACCTGCTCTTCCCCCAGTCCTCCCAACGCTACGGCCTCGCCGCGCACATGTTCTACCGGCAGAGCGCCATGTTCGTCCGCTACCTGGACCGGCGGGACCCGGCGCGCTTTCGGGCCTTCCTGGCGGCGCTGGAGCGCGGCGAGGGCTTCGCCCCGGCGTTCGTGGCGGCGTTCGGCGTCCGCCCGGCCGGAGCGTGGCAGGGCTTCGTCGCGGCGCTCCGCGCGGAGGCCGCGCCGTCCGCGCCGCCCGGGCGCTGAGGCGCGCGCCGGGCGGCGTTCTCGGACGCCACCCCCGGTTGCTTCCAACAGCCGGGGGTTTTCTCTTGCCATCCGGGCGCGATCATGGTAACGCTTAGACCCGAGACGGCCAATACAGAGGCCGAAGAAATTTGATACGACCGATAAATTTTCCTTGACAGAGAGGATCCACAACTTCATAATGGGCTTCAGAAGGGAGGTCCCATGAGCGCGCAGAAACAGGGCACGGGGGACGCGGGCAAGCCCAAGAAGCACAGGAGTCCCAATTTTCCGGCTCTCAATCTGGAGAAGGCAGTCGGGAAGGCGAAGGAACTCTACGAGAAGGAGAAGCAATTCGCGGTGCCCTTAGCGGCCGCAATGAAGGACTGGGGCCTCGCCATCGGCGGGAGCGTTGGAGATCAGTGTTTGGCCGCCCTAAAGGCCTACGGGTTGATTGTTGTGACAGGCACCGGCGACGGCCGCATGGTCAAGGTCTCTGACGCAGCCTTCCGAATTATCATGGAGTCGGATGATCGCGATGTCTTGCTGAAGCAGGCCGCGCTGGCTCCCGCACTCCATCGGGACGTCTGGGGCAAGTACGGGGGCCGTGGGTTGCCTTCGGATGAGGCCCTGAAACACTTCCTTCTCTTTGAGAAGCGGTTCAACCCAGCCTCCGTGAAGGACTTCATCTCCCAGTTTAGGGCTACCATTTCCTTTGCGAGGATCGAAGCAGGTGTTACCATAGGCTCCGAGACTCCAGGCGGTACTGCTTGTAAGCCTTTGGAGTTAAATGATATGGTGGTTCGCTCTGTATCTGAAGGCACTCTATATCCTTGGCAACAGGTGCCCCAAGGTCAGGCACAGTCGGCAAGGGAGTTCGTGCTTCCGCTGATTGGCGGATCGGCAGTTCTGCGGGTACCTCATCCCATGGGACGGGCCAACTTCGACCTCTTGAAGCGGGTGCTGGATGCAATTGAGGCTGCGTTGGTGGGCCCAGCTGAGGATTCTGGTAAGAACCCGGGGAAATCAGGCGACCCCGGATAGGGGCCGCAAAGCGAAGGTGCCGGGAGCAGACACTCTCGGCACCTTCAAGACCCGTAACCCGCCCGCTGTGAGAGGAGGGAAGCCCATGCGTTGCCGCACCGGGAATGGGCTTGGCTGCATTATAGCTCGCTTGCCGCCAAGAATCCAGGGTGAATAGAACGACCGTGGGTGCGTCGGGCAGGATAGCCCTGCCCGGTCGCCCTCGCGGCTTCGGACTCTTTAGGGAGGAATCATATGAAGTACCTCATCAGTTATGACCTGAACGCTCCAGGCAAGGACTACCAACGGCTCTTTGACGCTCTGGCCGCGCTGAATGCCAAGCGGGTACTGTTCTCTCAGTGGGTCACGAACCGAGTGAACGCCACCGCCGTCGGCCTACGCGACCACATCTGGACCTTCATGGACGCCAACGACAGGCTGTTGGTCAGCACCTTGGACGGCACAGACTGGGCCGGTACGAACCTGATGTTCGACCCGAACAACATTTAGAGTTCGGAACAAACCTGCAAGCGCAGCCCGGTCGGCGCCATCGTCGGGCTGCGTTTGCAGTCCTCCCTGCCACCAAGACACTTTCGTGGCCCTTCCTTTCCTCCGTTTCAATCTCGGGCCTCCGTGCCATCCCATGGGGCTAGCACATCCAAATCAGGACAACACCGCGCGGGGCGGGGTTTCCGGGCGGGCCGGTCGGCGTGGTATCCTTCCCCCGAACACCGCACTCACCACAGACTTCAACCGGAGGGGGAGGAGCGACCGCCATGGCCGCCACACGCATCGAGAAGGATTCCCTGGGCGAGATGGAAGTTCCGGCCGACGCCTACTACGGCGTGCAGACCGCCCGCGCGGTCCGGAACTTCCCGATCAGCGGGCTGCGGCCGTTTCCCGAGTTCGTGGACGCCGTGGTGCGCATCAAGCACGCCGCCGCCACGGTGCACGAGCGGCTCGGCACGCTCACCCCGGAGCGCGCCAAGGCCATCCGCCAGGCGGCCGACGAGGTGCTCTCCGGCAAGCTGCGCGACCAGTTCGTGGTGGACGTGTTCCAGGCCGGCGCGGGTACCTCGCACCACATGAACGTCAACGAGGTGCTGGCCAACCGGGGCCTGGAGCTGATGGGCGCCGCGCGCGGCGACTACCAGAAGCTCAACCCCAACGACCACGTCAACCGCGGCCAGAGCACCAACGACGTCATCCCCACGGCCATCCGCCTGGCCGGGCTGGAGGCCGCCCGCCCGCTGCGCCAGGCGCTGGCGCTGCTGTACGCGGAGCTGAGGAAGAAGGGCGACGAGTTCGACGGCATCCTCAAGTCCGGGCGCACCCACCTGCAGGACGCAGTCACCTGCCGGCTGGGCCAGGAGTTCCATGGCTGGGCGGTGATGTTCGGCGACCACGCGGCGCGCCTGGAGCGGGCCCTGGACGAGCTCAGGGAGCTGGGGATCGGCGGCTCGGCCGCCGGCACCGGCCTCAACACCGACAAGGGCTACCGGCCCGCGGTATGCGAGGAGCTGTCCAAGCTCACCGGCGAGAGGCTGTGCCCCGCGCGCAACCTGATGGCCACGATGCAGAGCATGGCGCCGTTCGTGACGGTGGCCTCGGCGCTGCGCAACCTCGCGCTGGACCTAACCAAGCTGGCCAACGACCTGCGCCTGCTGTCCTCCGGGCCCAACACCGGCCTGGCCGAGTTCGAGCTGCCCGCGGTGCAGCCGGGCAGCTCGATCATGCCCGGCAAGGTCAACCCGGTGATCGCCGAGATGACCAACATGGTGTGCTTCCAGGTGATTGGGAACGCCACCGTGGTGGACTACGCCTCGCAGGCCGGCCAGATGGAACTGAACGTGATGATGCCGGTGATCGCCTACGACCTGGTGTTCTCGCTGCGCATCCTGGGCACCGCGGTGGACGCGCTGGCCGCGCGCTGCATCCGCGGGATCAAGGCCAACCCGGAGCGCTGCCTGCGCTACGCCGAGGGCAGCCTCAGCATCGTGACCGTGCTCAACCCGCACATCGGCTACGCCAAGGCGGCCGAGGTGGCCAAGGCCATGCTCAAGACCGGCAAGACCGCCCGCGAGATCCTGCTGGAGCAGAAGCTCCTCGACCCGGCCAAGGTGGACGAGGTGCTGAAGCTCATGCCCATGACCGTGCCGCCCGACCCGGAGGCCCCGGTGGGAACCCCGCCGCCCTGGGCCTAGGCGCCCGCGGCTCCGCTCCGGCGATCGGCCCGGCTGGCCCCAGCCGGGCCGATCGCGCTTGACTCCCGCGGAGGTGGGAGCGAACATCCCCGCGTCCCCCGATGGCCGCCGGTCAGGCCTGCCGTCTGCGCGCACCCCGCCGCAGCCGGCCGGTCCCCCCTCCCTGGAGGTGGCCATGCCTCGTGCGCTCTCTCTGCCTCGGCCGCCGCGTTCCCACGTCGCCCTGCTCCTCCTTGCCGTCGCCCTGCTGGGCGCGCCCGTCCCATCCCGGGCCCTGGACCTGGACGTGCCCACGGCCGCGTACCCCACGATCCAGGACGCGATCACCGCGATCGTGGCCCAGAAGGACCCGGTGAACAGCATCAACCTCATCGCCTCGCCGGTCGTGACCGGCACCGAGATCCGCCTGGACCTCAATTTCAACTCCTTGCACCGGCTGGTGATCCGCCCCAAGCCGGGAATCGCCTCGCTGCCGCGGGCGGAGATCCTCTCCAACGATACCAACCACCCGATCCTGTCCATGAGCAGCGCGAGCTTCGTGACGCTCGAGGACCTGGACCTGATCCGCGGGATCACCAACAACTGCGACCTGGTCGCGCTGACCCAGAGCAGCGACATCGTGATCCAGCGGTGCCGGGTGGGCAGCATCTCCCCGGCCGGCGCCAGCTCCAGCTGGAGCTACCTGCAGATCCTGTATCCGACCGACATCGTGGTCCGAAACTGCATTTTCTTTTCCACCTACCCCGGCGCGCTGAACTCCGGCATCACCGCGGTGTACGGCGACAACACCAACTCGCTGCGCCTCTACAACAACGTGGTGGCCAGCCACGGGCTGGTGGGGATCCACATCAGCTCCACCTTCCCAGGGAGCCTGGTGCTGCTGCGCAACAACGTGGTGGTCAACGACCCGGCGCTGCTGGTGGAGCCCTACGCCTACGCCAGCGAGGTGGACTTCCACCCCCTGGTGATCTCGACCCACAACGTCGCCTTCGCCTCGGCGGCCCAGGTGGAGGCGCTGAATCAGATGCAGAACCAGAGCGTCGCCGGCAACGTGGCCGGGGGGGCGTTCCTGGCCTTCAGCACCGCGCGCGTCGCCCCGGCGTTCGTCACCCACGCCTGGAGCCTGGTGGCCGGCGACGAGAACACGGACTTCTACCGGCCCACCGCCGCCGGCGACCTTCACGACAACAGCTCCAAATGGGGCATCACCGTGGGGAACGGAACGCCCACTCCCCAGGACCTGGAAGTGTGGGACGACGTCTGGAAGGCGTTCCGCCCGGGCGGGGTGCCCGCGCACACCGACCGGGGCGCCTACCAGCTCGATCCGGGGGTCAGCCCGGTGGGCGTGCCCGGGCCCGGCGCGCCGGCGGCCGCGCTGTGGGCCGCGCCGCGGCGCAATCCGGGGACCGGGGTCGGGCTGGACTTCGCGGCCTACGCGCCCGGCCGGCTGACCTTCGAGGTGCTGGACCCCGCCGGCCGGCTGCTGCACCGGGAGGCCCGCGCCGTGGGCGCGGGCGAGTCGGGCGCGCTCGACTGGAGCGGCGCCCGCGGCGGCGTGCTGTTCTACCGCGTGCGCCTGGAGGGCCCGTCCGGGGCGGCGTCGGAGGTGCGGGGGAAGGTGGTGGTGGTGCGCTGAGCGCCGGGCGCCGGGCCTACTTGCGGGCGGCCGGCGGGGTGCGCGCCTCGACCTGGCCGAGCACGCGCGGCGGGGCCTTGGCGGGCACCCACAGCACCCGGTAGACCAGCAGCGTGTCGGAGGGCGCGTCCGGGTCCACCGCCCGGAACAGCATCGCGGTCTCGCCGCGGATGCGGGCGCGGCGGACCGGCGCGAAGGAGCCGCTGCGGCCCACGGCGCGCAGGATCCGGAACTCGCTGCGGTCCGCGCCCCCCTGCGCCATGAGCCAGTGGAGTTCCGGCGCGGCCCCGGAGACGTCCGCCTCGATGGCTCCCCGGATGGCGTCGGCGCTGTCCGCCTCGGCCGGCGCGGCCGCCGACCCGGCCGGCGCGGCGATCGAGGTCGGAACGGCGGTCTCTTCCGTGTCGGCGGCGGCCGGGGAGGGCGCGCCCGAGCCCTCCCCGGCCGCTTTCCAGTAGGCCGCCGCCAGGTCGGGCCGCTTCATGGCCACCGCGCTCCGGTTCAGCCCGGGCGGGAGGCCCTGGGGGTAGCGGGCGTAAGGCGCCCAGTCGAGCAGGTCCTCGGCGGGAAAGTCGTGGATCGGCTCCAAGGACCGGCCGGCCGTCGTGAGGCTGCCGCCCAGGAGCCACATCGGCGCGGTCCCCACCGCCAGCTTGCCGTTGGATGCCGTGGATAGGACGCCGACAGCGGTGAGCGCCGCCAGGCCACCGCTGGCCGCGTCGTACACCTGGAGCCGGGCCGACTCGATCTCCCGGACCGGCACCGCCAGGAAGCCCGGCCCCACCGCCGATTCGGGCTGGCCGGGCCGCGCGAAGGCCCGGCCGGCCAGGAACACGGTGTCCAGGGACACGGCCAGCAGCTCGCCCGCCACCGGCCCGCCGGCGCTGTCGGGGCGCGCGCGCTCCAGGTAGATCCACCCGCCGTAGGGCTCGCGGGCGGCGTCGGCGGCCTCGCCCAGCCAGTACTTCGGCGCGCGGCTGCCGGCGCAGCCCTGCGCGCACGCCGCCAGCAGCGCCGCGACCAGCAGGCAGCGCTCACGGCCGGGCATAGCGGCTCCTCCAGAACTGGTCCTCGATGGCGGCCTCGTTGCGGGCGTACTCGGGCGCCAGCCGCCGCAGCGCCGCCTCCGGCGCGAGCAGCACTTCCGCCAGGCGGGCCGGGCTCTGCTCGGCGATCCACTCGCTGCGCATCCACTCGAGGTAGTAGCCGCGGCTCTCCAGGAACAGGTCCCAGTCCGCGCCCTCGCCGGGCAGCCGGTAGCGCAGCGTGTAGCGGTCGCCGGGAAGCGTCGTCAGCGGCCGGCTTCCGCCGCGCAGCCGGCCCAGCGCCTCGGGGTCCGGGCGGCCGGCGCGCTCCACCGCGCAGGGCGCCAGGCGCACCGGCGTGGCGCGGCGGGTGAGGCGCGCCAGGGCGACGTAGTCCACCCGCCAGTTCCCCCGCGCCATGCGCAGCCGCACTCGCTGCGGGGCCCCGCCCGGACCGGGCAGCGGGACGAGGTGGAAGTCGGTGGCCAGCGGCCCGTACTCGCTCACCTCTCCGGCGGTCTGCCACTCCCCGGCGGCGTCTGGAACCCGCACTTCCAGGCCGCCCAGGGTCTGCTGGATCGGGAGGTGGGGCCCGCCCGGCCCGGGCCGGTGCATCCTGGCCAGCCAGCGGCCCGCGTCGTCGCCCATGTACGCCAGGGTCTGGTACAGCAGATAGGTGCTGAGGAGCGTCTGGCGGCACCCCACCAGAAGCCCCACCGAATCCCCGGCCACTGCCGGGAACACCAGCTCCAGCTCCTCCTTCGCGCCGAGGTAGCTCGAGTCGGCGTGGCTGAAGCGCTCGCGTCCGTCGGCCCGGGCGAGCAGCTCGGTGCAGTCGCCCTCCGGGCCGGCCGCGCGCAGCGGCGACACCAGGGTGTCGCAATCCCAGAAGCTCCCGTCCAGCGCCGCCAGCACCCGGTGCCCGGGTTCGCGCCGCGCGGCGAGCAAGTTCACCTGGCGGACCACGTGCGTCTCGAGCGCCTCGTTGCGCATCTCGACCGCGAGTTCCCCGCCGCGGGGCCGGGCCCGGAACAGGGCGTCCACGTCGGCCGCCTCCAGCGCCGGCGCGATGCTGGCGGAGAAGCCCTCGGCCGACAGGCGCAGGCTGTCGCCGTCCGGCACGTAGAAGGTCGGGCAGGAGCCGAAGCAGGCCTTGGGGTTGGTGATGCAGTACACCGCGATGCCCGCGGTGACCGCGGTCAGCAGCAGGATCGGGGCGAGCGCGGAGGAGGTCCTGACGGAGTTGCTCTCGAGCAGCGCCACCGAGTCGAGGCTCACCCGGAACCAGCCCGTGGCCAGCGTGTCGCGCCCGGGGCCCAGCTGCACCCCGCCGCCCTGGACGTGCTGGCGGGCCTCGTCCAGCGACCACTCGTTCAGGATGTAGACGCCGCCCTCCGGCAGGTGGGCCCGGAGGAAGGGCGAGCGCGCCCGCATCTGGTCCACCTGGTCGGTGGACATGCCGCGCATGTCCTGCGGCGTGGACTCGGTGCGGTCCAGCCGCTGGAACGACGAGCAGCCGCACTGCAGGAGCAGCGCGGCGGAGGCGACCCACGCGGCGGGGCGGAAGCCCACGGTCCACGCCGGCGGGAGCTGGCGGGGGCGAGCGGGCTCTCCCCGGGAATCTCGGGGCGGGCGGTTTCCCATGGCGGCCTCCCGGAAGTGCCGGGCACCGAGGGTACGCCCGCGGCCTCCGGCCCACAAGCGCCGCGCGCCGTCGAGCCGCCCCGCCGTGGCCCCGCGCGGGCCCGTGGGGCAGGCCGCGCCAGGAGGATCGCGCTGAGCCGGGCCCGGCCCGGCCGCGCCCGCTTGACCGCCGGCGCCGAAGGCCCGTATCCTTACAGGGTGCCTGGGCTCTCCGCCCGGGCACGCGGCGTAACTTCGCCTCACTCACCGCGGAGGCTCGATGTCCGTCCTTGTTCTTCCCGGAGCTGCGTTCGGCCAGGCCTGACCGGCCGGCCCACATCTCCGCGGCTCTCTCGCTGATCCCACCGCCTGACCCGGCCGGGTCCGGGCGCGCCGTGCATTCGGGGCGCCGGGCTCGGGTCCGCGTCGCCGCGCGCTCCGCGCACGGGGCCGTGGCGTTCACGCGCGCGAGCCGCCCGACGACGGAAGAACGACTCGAAAGGACGGAACCACAGCCGTGTTGGATCTCGAATCCCTGGGGTGGAGCCCCTTCTTCGAACGACAGATTGACTCTTCAGGCGACGCCGGCCTCCTCCCGGCGCGGGTGATCGAGGAGCACCGCGACCGCTGCCGGGTGCTGGCGGCGTGCGGGGAACTCCTGGCGGAGGTCCCCGGCGCGCTGCGCCACGGGGCGTGCCGCGGCGCGGACCTGCCCGTCACGGGCGACTGGGTGCTGGTCCACCCGGCGGGCGAGGGCCGCGCGGTCATCCGGCGGCTGCTGGAGCGGCGCACCCGCTTCTCGCGCCGGGCGGCCGGGCGGCGCGAGGCCGAGCAGGTGGTGGCGGCCAACGTGGACACCGTGTTCGTGGTGCAGGGCCTGGACGGCGACTTCAACCTGCGGCGCCTGGAACGCTACCTGGCGCGGCTGTGGGAGAGCGGCGCACGGCTGGTGGTGCTGCTCAACAAGGCCGACCTGTGCGCGGATCCGGCGGCGTACGCGGCTGAGGCGGAACGCGTCGCGGGCGGCGCGCCGGTGCACCCGGTGAGCGCAGTGCTGCCCGGCGGCCTGGATCCAGTGCAGGCGTACCTGGCTCCCGGGCTCACCGCCAGCTTCGTGGGCTCCTCGGGAGTGGGCAAGTCCACGCTGGTGAACCGCCTCGCGGGCGAGGAGCTGCTGGCGGTGCGGGAGATCAGCGCGCCGGGGCGCGGCCGGCACACCACCACCGCGCGCCGGCTGGTGCCGCTGCCGGGGCGCGGCCTGCTGCTGGACACGCCCGGCATGCGCAGCCTGGGGCTGTGGGCGGGAGAGCGCGGCTTCGCGCAGGCGTTCGAGGACGTGGAGGCGCTGGGGCGGGAGTGCCGCTTCCAGGACTGTTCCCACGGTCCCGAGCCGGGCTGCGCGGTGCGGGCGGCGCTGGCCTCGGGCGCGCTCGCGCCGGACCGCTTCGAGAGCTTCCTCAAGCTGCAGGCCGAGCTGCGCTACGAGGCCCGCCGGCACGACCACGCGCTGCAGCTGGAGGAGACCAAGAAGTGGCGCCGGATCCACCTGGAGCAGCGGCGGATGCCAGATAAGCGGCGCATTTGAAAGGAGTTGCGGATTCGTCGGAGGAGCGCTCCCGGGACCCCGGACCGCCCCCACCGCTTTCGAAACAGGCGTTTCACACTGCAACCGCAGCGGCTCCCGACGGCGTTTCAGGAAGCTACCATCGCTGCCAAATGGGCAAGCGGCGGCCGGATTGGGTCTCCGTAAGACTCGAAATTGCCAGTTTGGCAGTTTAGCCTATTTTTCGGAATTGTAGTAGATTACGTAGACTTAGTGACACTGTTCACATCTAAGGCGGTAGACCGGCACGCGGTTTGCCCTTAGCTACAGCACTTGAACTTCACCAAGGCCGGCGGAAGGCGGAGCCCGAGGGGCGCGCGGATCGCGCCCGGGCGGCTCGCGCCCAGGGCCGGCCGTCGTCGTCAGCGCATCTCAATGCCGTGAAAGGAGTGTCCCATGAACGTGAAGCCTTTGGCGGATCGCCTGCTCGTGAAGCGCCTCGAGGAGCAGGAGGTCAAGCGGGGCGGGATCATCATCCCTGACACCGCCAAGGAGAAGCCGCAGGAGTGCGAGGTCATGGCCGTGGGCCCGGGCCGGATGAGCGAGGACGGCAAGCGGATCGCCATGGACGTGAAGAAGGGCGACCGCATCCTCATCAGCAAGTACTCCGGCACCGAGGTCAAGATCGACGGCCAGGAGTACCTCATCATGCGCGAGGAAGACGTCCTGGCGGTGATCACCACGAAGTAGGGGCGACGGACGCCCGCTCACTATACTCACCGAGGAGGTTTCTACATGGCTGCCAAGCAGCTTGTGTTCAGCGAGCAGGCCCGGCAGAAGGTGCTCGAAGGCGTGGAGATCCTGGCCAAGGCGGTCAAGATCACGCTCGGGCCCCGCGGCCGCAACGTGGTACTCGACAAGAAGTGGGGCTCGCCCACGGTCACCAAGGACGGCGTGAGCGTGGCCAAGGAGATCGAGCTCGAAGACCCGTTCCAGAACATGGGTGCCCAGATGGTGCGCGAGGTGGCCTCGAAGACCAGTGACGTGGCCGGCGACGGCACCACCACCGCCACCGTCCTGGCCGAATCCATCTACCGCGAAGGCCTCAAGAACGTCACCGCTGGAAGCTCCCCGATGGCCATCAAGCGCGGCATCGAACGCGCGGTGCAGACCGTGGTGGCCAGCCTCGAGAAGCAATCCAAGTCGGTGAAGGGAAGCATCAAGGAGATCGAGCAGGTCGCGGCCATCTCGGCCAACGGCGACACCACCATCGGCAAGATCATCGCGGAGGCCATGGAGAAGGTCGGCCAGGAGGGCACCATCACCGTCGAGGAGGCCCGCTCCATCGAGACCACCCTCGAGGTGGTGGAAGGGATGCAGTTCGACAAGGGCTACATCTCGCCGTACTTCGTGACCGGGAAGGACGCCATGGAGGTAGTCCTGGAGGACGCGTTCGTCCTCCTGTACGAAAAGAAGCTCTCCAACCTCAAGGACCTGCTGCCGCTCCTGGAGAAGGTCGCCCAGAAGGGCAAGCCCTTCCTGATCGTGGCCGAGGATGTGGAAGGCGAGGCGCTGGCCACCCTGGTGGTGAACAAGCTGCGCGGCGTGCTGAGCTGCTGCGCGGTCAAGGCGCCCGGCTTCGGGGACCGCCGCAAGGCGATGCTCGAGGACATCGCGGTCCTCACCGGCGGCAGGCTGATCTCCGAGGACATCGGCATCAAGCTGGAGAACGTCAAGGTGGAGGACCTGGGCCGCGCCAAGCGCATCACCATCGACAAGGAGAACACCACCATCGTCGAGGGGGACGGCAAGCCGGCCGACATCAAGGCGCGCATCGAGCAGATCCGCAAGGAGATCGAAGACTCCACCAGCGACTACGACAAGGAGAAGCTGCAGGAGCGGCTGGCCAAGCTGGCCGGCGGCGGGGCGGTGATCAACGTCGGGGCCGCCACCGAGACCGAGATGAAGGAGAAGAAGGCCCGCGTCGAGGACGCCCTGCACGCCACCCGCGCGGCCGTGGAGGAAGGCATCGTGCCGGGCGGCGGCGTGGCTTTCCTGCGCTCACTTCCGGCCCTGGACAAGCTCTTCAAGGAGGAGGGCCTGAGCCACGACGAGCAGGTGGGTGTGAACATCGTGCGCCGCGCCCTGGAGGAGCCGCTCCGCCAGATCGTGAGCAACTCCGGCAGGGAGGGCTCGATCGTGGTGGAGGAGGTCAAGAAGGCGAAGAAGACGGAAGGCTTCGACGCGGACAAGGAAAAGTACGTGGACATGTTCGAGGCCGGCATCATCGACCCCACCAAGGTGGCGCGCTGCGCTCTGCAGAACGCCTCCAGCGTGGCGGCCCTGCTGCTCACCACCGAGGCCCTGGTGACCGAGGTGCCGGAGAAGAAGAAGGCTCCCGCGGCCCCGGGCGGCGGCGGCTACGGCGGGGAGGACTTCTAGGAGGAACAGCGCCGCGGGCCTCGCGGGCGCGCCGCTCGCGGCGCTTCGCGGCGCATCCGGGGCAAACACGGCGGGGG
>DATKKS010000047.1:0-2800 GCA_035542815.1 Saccharimonadales bacterium (SeqCode)
TCTCCTTGTCCACCAGCCCCAGGAAGCGGGGGTTGCGCTCGGTGGAGGTGGCCGGGCCGGCCTGCGGGTCGTCGAGGAAGGCCCGCAGCCGGAGCCGCGTGCCGGGCGCGCCCGGGCCGGTCAGGTTCAGGATGCGCAACACCGCCCGGTCCAGCAGCCGCGGGTCGTAGTGCCGCTCGGCCTCGGTCATGGGCCTCCGCACGGGGAGGGCGCACGCGCCGCCCGCGGCCACCCGCCCGCCGCCGAAGTGCAGGTGGAAGATGCTCTGGCGCTGCTCGCCCTTGAGGTTGAGCTGCATCAGGTCGGCCGCCACCCCCAGGTCCCGCTCCCGCCCCAGCACCACGCTCATCTTGGCGATGGCCGCCTCGGTGGTCATGTCCAGCCCGCTCACCACGCCGCGCGCCAGGAGCCCGGCGCTGGAGTCGTACAGCCCCAGCTCCACCTCGCCCGCGTGGCACTGGGTCACGTCCACGATGAGCTTGCCGCGGGCGATGGCGCTGCCGATGGCGTCCAGGAAGTCCGGCCGGGTGGGCGCGTTGCCGGTGCCGAAGGTGCGCAGCACCACGCCCTTGAGGTCCTCCACCGCCAGCATGTGCTGGAGCAGCTCGGCGCTCATCCCGGGGAAGATGTCGATGGCCGCGATGTGGGGCTCGAGGTCGGTCACTACCCGCAGCCGGTGGGGCCGCTCGGCCGCCGGCACGTCCGGCGGGCGCACCGCGATGTGCTCCCCGGCGCGCGCCAGCGGCTCGCAGTTCGGGGAGTGGAAGGCGTTGAAGCTGCTGGCGCTGAGCTTGGTGGTGCGGCAGCCGCGGTACAGCTCGTCGCGGAAGAATACGCACACCTCGGGGACCACCGTCCGGCCCAGGCTGCGCGCCGCGGCGATCTGCACCGCGGTCACCAGGTTCTGCACCGCGTCGGAGCGCGCCCGGCCGATGGGCAGCTGCGAGCCGGTCAGCACCACCGGCTTGGCCAGGTTCTCCAGCATGAACGCCAGCACCGAGGCGGTGTAGGCCAGGGTGTCGGTGCCGTGCAGGATCACGAAGCCCTCGTACTCGTCGTAGCGGGCCCGGATCAGCTCGGCCATGGCCTTCCAGTCGTCCATGGCCACGTTGGAGGAGTCCAGCGGCTCGGGCCAGGAGTAGGTCCCCAGCCGGATCCAGTGGTCGCTGATCAGCATCCTCGAGGTGTCGGCGAAGTAGCCGGGCAGGCGGGCCATCACCTCCTCCAGCCGCGCCGGCACCAGCGGGCTCAGCGGATCGCGGGGATCCTTGGGCAGGCTCCCGATGGTCCCACCGGTGTAGACGACGAGAACGCCTTCGGACGGACCTGTGCCCGGCACGGAGTTCCTCCCCTCGAGGCTAGATCGGCCTCACGTTCGCCGCCCCGGCAGCAGCTTCCGGAAGAGGGCGGCGAGGGTGGCCTGCTCGGCCACCCGCAGCAGCGCGCACGCCGCCCAGTAGGCCAGGAAGCCGGCCCCGGTGGCCACCGCCAGCACCGCCGCGCGCCGGTGGAAGGCCGGGCCGGGCAGGAGCCGCCCGGCCAGCGCCTCGGCCGCCAGCGCCGCCGCCGCGAACCCCGCCGCCGCCAGCGTCACCCGGGCGAACTGCCCGGCCAGCTCGGAGACCCGCAGCTGCGGCAGCCGCCGCCGGATGAACCACAGCAGCACCCCGAAGTTGACCATCATGGTGACGGAGGTGGACAGCGCCAGCCCGCGGTGCTGCAGCGGGCGCATCAGCAGCAGGTTCAGCACGATGTTCGCGCCCACCGCCAGGAAGCTGGCCCGCACCGGGATGCGGGTCTCGCCCAGGGCGTAGAAGGCCGGCACCAGCACCTTGACCGCGGAGTAGGCGAACAGCCCCACGCCGTAGCACCACAGCGCCTGGGCGGTCATGTGGGTGTCGTAGGCGTGGAACCGGCCGCGCTGGTAGAGCAGCCCGATGATCTGCGGCGCCAGGGCCACCAGCCACGCGGTGGCCGGCAGCGTCAGGAAGAACGCCAGGCGCAGCCCCCCGGTGAGCTTGCGCGAGAACTCCGGCAGGTCGTGCAGCGAGGCCGCGCGCGAGACCGCCGGCAGCGTGACCGTGGCCACCGACACCCCGAAGATCCCGATGGGCAGCTGCATCAGCCGGAAGGCGTAGCTCAGCCACGACACGCTGCCCTGCGGCAGCAGCGAGGCGATGAGGGTGTTCACCAGCAGGTTCACCTGGGTGGCCGCGAGCCCCACGGTGGCCGGCAGCATCAGGCCCACCATGCGCCGCACCCCCGGGTGATGGAAGTCGGCGCGCCACTCGTGCCGGTAGCCCAGCCGGGCCAGCGACGGCACCTGCACTAGCCATTGGCCCAGCCCGCCCAGCAGCACCCCCCAGGCCATGCCGTAGATGGGCTCGTAGCCCAGCGCGCGGGCCACCGGCACCAGCCCCAGGCCGCCCGCGATCATGCCCAGGTTGAGGGCCATCGGGGCGGCCGCCGGCACGAAGAACCGCTCGTGCGCGTTGAGCACCCCCATCACCGCCGCGGCCCAGGCGATGAGCAGCAGGAACGGCGCCATCCACCGGGTCAGCGAGGTGGTCAGCTCCAGCTTGCCGGGCACCGCGCCGAAGCCCGGGGCGAACAGGTGCACCAGCGGGTGGGCGGCCAGGATCATCGCCACGCAGATGGCCCCCACCACCAGGCCCAGGCAGTTCAGCACCGAGCTGACCAGTCGGAAGCCCTCGCGCCGCTCGCCGCGCGCCACGTAGTCGGTCAGGGTGGGCACGAAGGCGGCCGAGAGCGCGCCCTCGGCGAACAGGTCGCGCAGCAG
>DATKKS010000048.1:0-11866 GCA_035542815.1 Saccharimonadales bacterium (SeqCode)
GGCGTGCCGGCGGCGCCTTCCTGCGGGCGGCGGGCCGCCCGCCGCCGCGCGCCCTGCGGGCCCGGCGCCCCCGCGCACGGCCGCCGCCGCCGTGCCCAGGGCCACCAGGCCGACCACCAGCAGCAGCCGCCGCACCGAGGCCGGGTACAGCCCCCAGGCGCCCACGCCCCACAGCCACTCCAGCGGCAGCGCGGTGCCCAGCGCGTGGGCCAGCAGCCACAACAGCGCCAGGACCAGCCAGGCCCGCACGGCCCCGGCCCCCCGAGCGCTCAACTCAGACAGATCCGGGAATCCCGGGGCCGAAGCCCGGGCCGGAGGGCGCGCGCTCCCCGGCGAAGTAGGCGACGACCCCGGCCGCCACCCCGGCGAACGAGGCCATCTGGTCGAGGAACAGCACCGGCAGGATCCGCACCGCGGCGATGGGCCCCCGCCGCCGGCTGAAGTAGGCGAGGAAGCGCAGCTGGCAGGCCAGCCACACCGCGAGCGCCCCCGCGCCGAGCGGAGCGGCAACTCCGGCCATGGGCGCCAAGGCCCCGGCGGCTGCGCCGGCGGGGAACGCCGCACCCGCGGCGAGGGCCAGCGCGGCGAGCACGGTCAACCACGCCGTCACCCCGCCCACGAAGTAGCTCAGGCGCACGTTGGCGAAGCGGTTGGGCCCGAGCGCGCTGCGGCGGCGCAGCGTGAGGGCCTGGATCACGTAGCCGCGCGCGCGCACCCGGTCGTTGCGCAGCAGCGAACCCAGCGTGAAGCGCTTGAGGTGCCGGCAGGTCAGCGAGGTGTCCAGCAGGATGCGCCCGCCGGCCTCGGTCAGCCGCCAGCCGAACTCGAAGTCCACGCCCCCGCGGGCGTCGTGGTAGCACTCGTTGAACCCGCCGACCCGGGCGAAGGCCTCACGCTGGACGCCGCAGAAGGCGGTCCAGAACCAGCGCGGCTGGCGCGGGCTGCGCACGTAGGTGCGGCGGATCCAGAGGTTCTTGTACTGGCTGATGAGGCCGCGGTGGTCGTGGTCCTCCCCGTAGCAGCCCACCACCGCGTCCCACTCCCCCGAGGCCAGCCGCTGCAGCAGCCGATCCACCTGCTCCGGAGCGGCCACCACGTCGGCGTCCACGAACACCAGCAGCGGCCGCCCGGTCAGGACCGCGGCGGTGTTGCGCGCTCCGCCGCTCGAGCCGCGCCGCTCGCGCCGGTGCAGCCGCGCCGCCGGGAAGCCGCGGGCCACCTCCACCGAGCGGTCGGTCGAGGTGTCGTCCACCACGTGCAGCTCCGCCCCCAGCTCCGCGCACCGGGCGAGGGACTCCAGGCACTCCGCCAGGGTGGCCTCGGCGTTGTGGAAGGGCACGATGATCGCGGCCCGCCCGAAGCGCGCCCGGCGCTCCGCGTCCGGCTGGGCGGCCGGGGCCGGCACCCCGGGCGGGGAGCCGTCCGCGCCGGGGCCCGGACGGGCCTCGGGGGAAGCGGCGGGCAGGCCCGGCGCGGGATGCGGCGCTTCGAGCGCATGGGGGGCTTCGGGCAACGCGGGTCTCCCGGGTTGGCGGGCGCGGGCGGCGCCTCGCCGCGGGAATGCGGCTGCGCCGGTCCCGGCCTCCGTGTCAGGACCGCAACGAGGGTATCAACGGCGCGGAGAAGGCGTCAACTCACGGGCCGTAGAGCCGGCGCAGCCGGCCCCAGGTCGTCGCCTGGGCCGGGAGCTTGCCCTCCTCGATGAAGTGCCCGCGGATCTCCCCGTTGGGGCAGCTCGCGGTGGTCACGATGGCGTAGGTGTGGAACTCGTCGATGGCGTTGGCCGGGCGCGAGGCGGCCGGCCAGTAGAGCTTCCCGGAAAAGTCGTCCGTGGTGCCGCCCGGGCCGGCCAGCACGTACAGGAGCGGCCCGTTGGTGCCCGGCGCGCCCGAGTGGATCTCCACGCTCATCCGGTCGCTGGTGAGCCCGGCGTAGCTCACGTAGTAGGGGATGCTGTCGGCGCCGTCCGGAAAGGCCAGCACCACGTAGCCCTTCGGGGTGTTGTCCCCGGTCGGGGGCACGGCCTGTGCCCGGGTCAGGTTGGCGTAGAAGTCGCGCTCGTGGGCGCCAGCGGGGAGCGGGGCGAGGGCCAGGACGGCGGCCAGGCAGGCGAACAGGATCCCGTAGCAGAGCCTCATGGGGCCTCCTTTGCGGCAGCGGAGCCCGCCGACTGGGGGATTCGCGGGGCAGGCTCGAGGATCGAGATCCAAAGGAGATTCTACGCCGCCCTCGTGCGGGCGTCCAGCGGCGGCGCGCCCGGGGCCCACGCTGCGGAGCGGCGCACCCCCGGCGCCGCGCTACAGGCTGAACTCTCCGGCCTCGCGCAGCGTCGCCAGGGTCTCGAAGGCGTGCCGCAGGTGCGGGATCACGATGGAGCCGCCCACCACCAGGGCCACGTTGAGCCCGTCGTGGATCTCGGCGTCGGTGTAGCCGGCGCGCACGCACTGCACCAGGTGGTAGTCCACGCAGTCGTTGCAGCGCAGCACCAGCGAGGCGACCAGCCCCAGCATCTCCTTGGTCTTGCCGGAGAGCGCGCCGTCCAGGTAGGCCTGGTGGTCCAGGGCCAGGAAGCGCTTGATGCCCAGGTGGTCGGCGGCGTGGACGCGCTCGTTGGCGGAGGCCCGGCGCCGGCGGAACTCCTCCAGGTGCTCCCGGGGAGCGTGGGCGCGGCGGGACCGGGCGGGAGCGGGCGGCGCGGTCCTGGACCGTGCGGCCTTGGGCCTGCGCGGAAGGGGCATGATGGGTGGACCTCCGGAAGCGGCCGGGGCGAAGTGCGGCGGCCGTCATCCGGGGATTATCCGGGCGCCGGCGAGGAAGTGTCAAACCGCGGGGCTGGGGACTCCGGCGCGGCCGCCGGCGCCCTGGCGGCGGAGGCTCTCGGCGAGCTGCCGCACCGGCTCGGGCACCTGGGGTTCCAGCTCCATCGCCCGGGCCAGCGAGCTGGCCGCGCCGGGGAAGTCGCCGAGCGCGTAGAGGCACAGGCCCAGGTGCAGGTGGGCCAGCGCGAACTGCGGCTCGAGCGCCGCCGCCCGGCGCAGCGCGTCGGCGGCCTGCGGGAAGCGCTGCCGGCCGTGCATCTCGAGCCCGTAGGCGTGCAGCGCGCGGGCCGCGGAGGGCCACTCGCCGGGCTTCTCCGGCACCGCGGCCAGGGGCCGCACCAGGACCTCCGTGCGGGCGCACGGGATGGGAAAGCCCAGGCGCAGGGCGTCGGCGCGCATCTGCTCCCAGTTGGCCACCGACCACCGCTCGCTCTGCGGCACCAGCGTCTGCTGGGCGTCGTGCTGCCGGAAGCAGCTCAGGGTGTCCACCAGGTACACCAGGTCGCCCTTGCCCAGCAGGTGGGCCCACATGGCCACGTCCACGTTCCAGTGCACCGGCCGCCCGGCGAAGCACAGCGGCGTGGGGCCGGCGTCCTCCAGGTCGGCCCGGCGGAACAGGGCGGTGCTGGGCTCGCCCACGAAGTTCAGGCACTCCGACAGGATCAGGCCGGCGGCGCCGATGCCGTCCAGCAGGCTGTCGCCAGGGACCGGGCGGGCGGTGGCCGGGACGTCCTCCAGGGCCTCCCCCGCCGGCCCGATGCGCCGGCGGTGCGAGGTCACCAGGGTCACCGTGGGCCGCGCGGCGAGCACCCGCACCATCCGCTCCAGGCACTCCGGGCGCAGCAGGTCGTCGTCGGCGAGGAATTTCACGTACTCGCCGCGGGCCACGTGGAAGCAGTGGACGAAGTTCTCGTAGCCCCCGCGGCGCGGCTCGTTGCGCTCGTAGCGCACCCGCAGGTCGGCCGCCGCGGCCCGCGCGGTCGCCTGCTGGATCCGGCCGTCGGAGCTGTCGTCGCACACCACCACCTCCAGGCGGCGGTAGCTCTGGCCCAGCGCGCTGTGCAGGGCGGCCTCGAACCAGGCGGGGTTGTAGGCGGGGATGAGCACGCTCACCAGCGGCTCGGCGCTCTCCGGCCGGCACGCCGGGGAGACCTCCAGGATGAGGTCCCCCCGGCCCGCCTCCGGCCGCGCCGCAGGCTCCAGCCCCTCGAAGCCCGGCACGCCGCTCTCGCCCGGGGGCCGCCGGCGCGCCGCGCCGAGCCCGGCCCAGCCGGCCAGCTCCACCAGCTCCTCCTCGGAGTACACCCAGCGGCGCCCGTCGCCGCGCAGGAGCTGGTTGAGCATCGCGCCGCGCCGGGTGATCCACCCCTGGCCCGGCTCGCGCAGCCACGCCTGCTTGCGCCAGTCGCCGCGGTAGGTGCGCACCGCGTGGTCCAGGTCGGGGGTCACCACGCGCAGCGTGCCGCCGGCGGCCAGCACCCGCCGGCACTCGCGCAGGAAGCGCATGGCCTGCGGCACCTCCAGGCGCTCCAGGAAACTCTCGCAGTAGATGCCGGCCACCGCCCCCGACGGGAACGGCAGCCCGTCCACCGCGTCGCTTGCCGGGCCCGCGCCCGGTCCCACCCGCAGAAAGCCGGGAATGTCCCGGCCGGACCCGCCGACGTGCAGCAGGATTCTCTCCACGACGCCTCCCCCGCGCCTGCCCTCAACCGCGGCCGGGCCCGCCCTCAGGCGGCCCGCCGCTCCAACCGCTCCTCCAGTTCCTGGGCGTGAGCCACCGCGAAGCGCACCAGGCGGCACACCTGATCCACGTCCTGGCTCCGCAGCGCCGGGCCGGTCGGCAGCAGCAGCACCCGCTGCGCCAGCCGCTCGGTCACCGGCAGCCGCTGCGCGGCGCCCGGGTCCTCGCTGCGGTACGGCTCCACCGCGTGGCAGGCGGCCGGGTAGGCGCTCCGGGCGAGCACGTTCTCGGCGCGCAGCACCTCCACCAGCCGGTCGCGGCTCAGCCCGGCCTGGCCCGGGTCCACCTCCAGCACCACGAACTGGTAGTTGTTCCGCTCCTCCGCCGGGTAGCGCAGCACGCGCAGCCCCCGCTGGCCGTCCAGGCCCCGCCGGTAGCGCTCGTGGTGGCCGGCGTTGACCCCGGCGTGGGCCTCCAGCGTCTCCAGGCCGGTGAGGCCCGCGGCGGCCGACATCTCGTTCATCCGGCCGTTGATCCCGAGGCCCGCCGCCGGCCCGGAGCCGGCGCACCCGAGGTTCCGCATCAGGCGCAGCCGGTGGGCCAGGGCGTCGTTGCTGGTGGTGACGGCCCCGCCCTCGAAGGTGCTCAGCACCATGGTGGCGTGGAAGCTCAGCACCTCGGCGTCGCCGAACCCGCCCACGGCGCGGCCCCCGCGGGTGCAGCCGAAGGCGTGGGCGGCGTCGAAGAACAGCGCCAGGTGCCGGCGGCGCGCGATCTCCACGAGCGCCTCCACTTCGCACGTCCGGCCCCACAGGTGCACCCCCAGGATGGCGCTGGTGCGCGGGCCGACCCGCTCCTCCACCCGGGCCGGGTCGAGGGTGTGGGTGGCCGGGTCCACGTCGCAGAACACCGGGCGGAGCCCCAGCCAGCGCAGCGCGTGCGCGGTGGCCGCGGAGGTGAAGGCCGGCACGATCACCTCGCCGGCCAGCCCGGCGGCCCGGGCCAGGACCTCCAGCCCCACGGTGCCGCTGCAGGTGGCCACGCAGTTGCGCACCCCCATGGAGCGCGCCAGCTGGTGCTCGAACTCCCGCACCAGCGGGCCGTCGTCGGTGAAGCACCGGCGGTCCAGCACCCCCCGGATGCGCTCCAGCAGCCGGGCGCGGTCGCCCACCACCGCCGCCCCCACGGGCAGCGGCTCCGCGAACGCGGGACGGCCTCCCAGCAGCGCCAGGTCCTCGACCGCCCGCCGCTGCGCCCGCCGCGGTGCGCGCCCCGCCGCCCGCCCCGCCCCCTTGCCTGTGCGTGTGCTCACGTTGGCCTCTCCCGCCGGCGCGTCGCAGCGCGGCCGGCCCCCCGGCGGCACGATATGAGCCACCGGTGGTCAAAATGTGGCCCGCGCGCCGGTCCAGGGCGTTGGGAAGACGCCCCGGCGCGCGAGTGACTCCACCTTCAAGCACCCCGCGTGCCACCGCGGTGCTATAGTCTCGGCTCGTCCCCCGCGTCCGGATCCCCGCGGCGCCGCACCCTCCGGCCCCATCCACCAGGGAGAAACCGCCCCGTGGCCCAGCAGTACATATTCGTGATGCAGGACCTGGGCAAGGTCCACCCGCCCAACCGCCAGGTGCTCAAGGGCATCTGGCTGGCGTTCCTGCCCGGCGCCAAGATCGGCGTCCTGGGAGCCAACGGCGCCGGCAAGAGCAGCCTGCTGCGGATCATGGCGGGCGAGGACCACGACTTCCTGGGCGAGGCGCGGCGGGCCAAGGACGCCACCGTGGGCTTCCTGCCGCAGGAGCCCCGGCTGGACCCCACCAAGGACGTCCTGGGCAACGTCATGGACGGGGTGGCCGCCACCCGGGCGCTGCTGGACCGCTTCGACGAGATCAACGCCCGCCTGGCCACCGAGATGCCGGCCGAGGAGATGGAGAAGACGCTCGAGGAGCTGGGCCGGGTGCAGGACGCCATCGAGGCGGCCGACGGCTGGGAGCTGGACCGGCACCTGGAGATCGCCATGGAGGCGCTGCGCCTGCCGCCGCCCGAGGCCGACGTGAAGACCCTGTCCGGCGGCGAGGCGCGGCGCGTGGCGCTGTGCCGGCTGCTGCTGCAGCGGCCGGACCTGCTGCTCCTGGACGAGCCCACCAACCACCTGGACGCCGAGTCGGTGGAGTGGCTGGAGCACCACCTGCAGCAGTACCCGGGCACGGTGGTGGCGGTCACCCACGACCGCTACTTCCTGGACAACGTGGCCGGCTGGATCCTGGAGCTGGACCGCGGCCAGGGCATTCCGTGGGAGGGCAACTACTCCTCGTGGCTGGACCAGAAGCGCCGCCGGCTGGAGCAGGAGGAGAAGGCCGAGTCGGCCCGGCAGCGCACCCTGGCGCGCGAGCTGGAGTGGATCCGCATGGCGCCGCGGGCGCGCCAGGCCAAGTCCAAGGCCCGCTACGCGGCGTACGAGGAGCTGCTGAGCCAGGAGGCGCTGCAGCGCGCCGAGACGGTGGAGATCCGCGTCCCCCCCGCCCCGCGGCTGGGCGAGGCGGTGATCCAGGCCGACGGGCTGTGCAAGGGCTACGGCGACCGGCTGCTCATCGACAACCTGAGCTTCAGCCTGCCCCGCGGCGGGATCGTCGGGGTGATCGGCCCGAACGGCGCGGGCAAGACCACGCTGTTCCGCATGATCACCGGCCAGGAGGCGCCGGACGCGGGGGCGATCCGGGTGGGCGAGACGGTGCAGCTGGCGTACGTGGACCAGAGCCGCGACTCGCTGGACCCGGCGAAGAGCGTGTGGGAGGAGATCTCCGGCGGCCAGGACGTGCTGGACTTCGGCGGCCGCAGCCTGCAGTCCCGCAGCTACGTGGCCTCCTTCAACTTCAAGGGGCCCGACCAGCAGAAGCGGGTGGGCGACCTCTCGGGCGGCGAGCGCAACCGGGTGCACCTGGCCCAGCTGCTGCGCCGCGGGGCCAACGTGCTGCTGCTGGACGAGCCCACCAACGACCTGGACGTGGACACGCTGCGGGCGCTGGAGGAGGCGGTGCTGGCGTTCGCCGGGTGCGTGGTGGTGATCAGCCACGACCGCTGGTTCCTGGACCGCCTCGCCACCCACATGATCGCCTTCGAGGGGGACAGCCGGGTGGTGTGGTTCGAGGGCAACTACCAGGACTACGAGGCCGAGCGCCGCCGCCGCCTGGGCGCGGCCGCCGACCAGCCCCACCGGATCCGCTACAAGAAGCTGATCCACGAGTAGCCGAAGCCCTCTGGACGAACCCGGCGCGATGACCTAGCGTTGGCACCGTTCTGTGGCCGTCACAACGGGAGGGAATGACGTGAAGGTCGTTGTGCCGAAGGAGTTCTTCGCCGACGAGCGCCGGGTCGCGCTGGTGCCCGAGACCGTGGCCAAGCTGGTCAAGCAGGGCTTCGAGGTCCGGGTCCAGGCCGGCGCGGGGGTGGAAGCCTACTTCCCCGACGCGCTGTACCAGGAGGCCGGGGCGGCGCTGGCGTCCGACCCGGCCGCGCTGTACGCCGAGGCGGACGTGGTGCTCAAGATCCAGCAGTTGGACGTGCACCCGGCCACCGGCCGGCACGAGGCCGAGATGCTCCGCGAGGACGCGGCCCTGATCTCCTTCCTCGAGCCGCTCTCCCAGCCGGCGGTGATGGACCGGCTGGCCGCGCGCCGGATCACCAGCTTCAGCATGGACGCCATCCCGCGCACCACCACCGCGCAGCGCATGGACGCGCTGTCCTCCATGGCCACCGTGGCCGGCTACGCGGCGGTGCTCATCGGGGCCGCGGCCCTGCCCCGCTTCGTCCCGATGCTGGTGACCGCCGCCGGCACCATCGCCCCGGCGCGGGTGTTCGTGCTGGGGGCGGGCATCGCGGGCCTGCAGGCCATCGCCACCGCGCGCCGGATGGGCGCGGTGGTGGAGGCCTACGACGTGCGCCTGGCGGCCAAGGAGGAAGTGGAGAGCCTGGGCGCGCGGTTCGTCTCCGCCGCCGACCTCACCAGCGCGGACATGCAGGACGCCGGCGGCTACGCCAAGGAGCAGAGCGCGGAGTTCCTGCAGAAGGTCAAGGACATGCTCAAGGACCGGGTGAAGAACTCGGACCTCATCGTGACCACCGCGCGCATCCCGGGCGCCCGGCCGCCGCTTCTGGTGACCGAGGACGCGGTCCGGGAAATGAAGCCCGGCTCGGTGATCGTGGACCTGGCCGCCGACATGGGCGGCAACTGCGAGTGCACCGAGGCCGGCAAGCTGGTGCTGAAGCACGGGGTCAACGTCTACGGGCTGGTCAACCCGGCCAGCCGCATGCCGCTGCACGCCAGCCAGATGTACTCGCGCAACATCGCCAACTTCCTGGTCCACCTCAGCGAGAAGGACGGCAGCCGGCTCAAGCTGGACTTCGAGGACGAGATCGCGCGGGAGAGCTGCATCACCCACGGCGGCGAGGTGCGCCACCGCCGGACCCGCGAGCGGGTCGAGGCGTGGCGGCAGAAGCAGGGAGGCGCCCGGTGAACCTGGAGCTGGTGGCGGCCCTGGCGCCGCTGTACGTGTTCGCGCTGTCGGCGTTCGTGGGCTACGAGGTGATCTCCAAGGTGCCGGTGGTGCTGCACACCCCGCTCATGTCCGGCTCCAACGCCATCCACGGCGTGGTGCTGGTGGGCGCGATGCTGGTGGCCGGGGCGGCCGACAGCCCCCTCTTAATGGCGCTGGGCTTCCTGGGCGTGATGTGCGGCACGATCAACGTGGTGGGCGGCTTCATGGTCACCGACCGGATGCTCCAGATGTTCAAGCGGAAGCCGTCGGGGGCGGGGGGCAAGTCATGAGCGGGCCGCCCGACCTGAAGCTGTTCGTGGAGCTGGCCTACCTGGCGGCGGCGATCCTGTTCATCCTGGGCCTCAAGATGCTCAGCTCGCCGGTCTCGGCGCGCCGGGGCAACCTCACCGCCGCCTGGGGCATGGGCCTGGCGGTGGTGGCCACGGTGTTCGACCAGGCGGTGTTCGGCCGGCTGGCCGAGGGCAGCTTCGTGGGCCTGGCGATCATCCTGGCCGGGATGCTGGTGGGCTCGCTCATCGGCGCGCTGTGGGCGCGCAAGGTGGCCATGACCGCCATGCCCCAGATGGTGGCGGCCTTCAACGGCTCGGGCGGGCTGGCCGCGGCGCTGGTGTCGTGGGCCGAGTACCTGCGCATGGTGCAGCGCCTGCCGGAGGGCGCCGCGGGGCTCGACGCGGGGGTCTCGTTCAGCCCGGTGCTGGGCGCGCTCATCGGGGGGATCTCCTTCACCGGCAGCGTGCTGGCGTGGGGGAAGCTGCAGGGCGTGATCAACGAGCGGCCGCTCACCTTCCCCGGGCAGCGGCCGGTGAACTTCCTGCTGCTCCTGGGCACCGTCGCGCTGGGGGTGTGGTTGACGTTCCAGGGGCAGGCGGCGCTGTTCACGCTGTTCCTGGCGCTGGCGCTGGTGATCGGCTGGATGTTCGTGGCGCCCATCGGCGGTGGGGACATGCCGGTGGTGATCTCGCTGCTCAACTCGTTCACCGGGCTGGCCACCGCGCTGACCGGCTTCGCGCTCGAGAACAACGTGCTCATCATCTCGGGCACGCTGGTGGGCGCCTCGGGCACGCTGCTCACGCTGCTCATGTGCAAGGCCATGAACCGGTCCATCGGCAACGTGCTGTTCAGCGCGTTCGGCGCGGCCGGCGGCGGGCGCGCCAAGGGCGCCGCGGGCGGGGCGCCCAAGGTGGTGCGCGAGGTGTCGGTGGAGGACGCCGCGGTGATGATGGCCTACGCCCGGCAGGTGGTGATCGTGCCCGGCTACGGGCTGGCGGTGGCCCAGGCGCAGCACGTGGCGCGCGAGCTGGCGGACATGCTGGAGAAGCGCGGGGTGACCGTGAAGTACGCCATCCACCCGGTGGCCGGGCGGATGCCCGGGCACATGAACGTGCTGCTGGCCGAGGCCAACGTGCCGTACACCTCGCTGTACGACATGGACGCCATCAACCCCGAGCTGGAGCGGACCGACGTGGCCCTGGTGGTGGGCGCCAACGACGTGGTCAACCCGGCGGCCCGCTACGACGAGTCCAGCCCCATCTACGGGATGCCCATCCTGGACGTGGACAAGTGCGAGCACTGCATCGTGCTGAAGCGCTCCATGAAGCCGGGTTTCGCCGGGGTGGACAACGAACTGTTCTACGCGAAGAAGACCATGATGCTGTTCGGCGACGCCCGCGAATCGCTGGCCAAGCTGGTGAACGCCGTCAAGGAGGCCTGAGGCCCGGCCAGGACATCCTGCATCGCATCGAGGGCCAGGGGCCGCCGGAACAGGATGTCGGCAGACGACGAGGGGCCGGGGACGCGCCAGGCGGGCGCAGCCCCGGCCCCGTTTCTTGCGCTTGCCCTACTTGGTGTGGACCAGGTAGGCCTCCATCAGCAGGATGTTGCCGCCGGAGCGCTTGGACTGGTTCAGCAGCCGGTTCATGGTGGCCTCCTCCTCCACCTGCTCTTTCACGAACCAGCCCAGGAACTCGCGCGTGGCGTGGTCGTTCTCCTTGATCGCGCGGTCCACCAGCGCGTGGATCTTCCGGGTCACGCCCTTCTCCCACTCCACCGACAGCTTGAAGGCGTCCTCGGGCACCTTGAAGGTGTTGACCGTCGCCTCGATCGCGGGCACCTCCAGGCGGCCGCCGGCCTCCAGGATGTACTTCACGATCTTCAGCCCGTGCTCGCGCTCCTCGTTCGACTGCTTGAAGTAGAAGCCCGCCAGGAGCGGCAGGTCCTCGGCGTCGAAGTACCCGGCGATGGCCAGGTACTGGTTGGACGCCTGCAGCTCATCCCCCACCTGGGTGTTGAGCGCCTTGTTCATGGCCTTGCTGAGCGACACGGAACGGCCTCCTTTGTCCTGAATTCCTCCGGGCGGACCGCGTGGATCCGCCACCGACGGTTCCACTCAGGTCAGATGCACGACGGCTCGCGACGGTCGCAACTATACCTCCGGCTCCGCGCGGCGGCCAGAGCCGCCCGGAGCCGGGCCACAGCCGGAAGGGCCGGCGCGGGCCGGCCCTTCGGCGCTTTCCCCCTTCCCATTCGGCGGCCAGGGGCTACGCCTCCGGCTTCTGGATGTTGTAGGTGAGGGCCGCCACGGCCGCGCCCAGGAACGGGCCCACGATGTACATCCACAGGTAGGACAGGTCGCCCGTGGCCAGCGCCGGGCCCAGCGTGCGCGCCGGGTTCATGGACGCGCCGGTCAGCGTGCACCCGATCAGCACCCCCACGGCCAGCGCCAGGCCGATGGCGATGCCGGCCGCGTTGCCGCCCCGGCCCGCCACGGCGGTGCCGAAGACGGTGGTCACGAAGATGTACGTGATCACCGCCTCGACCGC
>DATKKS010000049.1:0-27846 GCA_035542815.1 Saccharimonadales bacterium (SeqCode)
CGCTCACGGGACCCTCACCCGGGGGGCGCCGGCGATCCCGCCCGCGCCGCCCGGCCGCGGCGCGCTCACGGCGCGCCCTCCTCCAGCAGCTCCCGCAGCCGCATCCGCGCGCGGGCCAGCCGGGACATCACCGTCCCGGCCGGGACGCGCAGCACGGCGCTCATCTCCTGGTAGCTCATCTCTTCCAGCGCCCGCAGCAGCAGGATCTCGCGGTGCTCCTCGCCCAGCCGCGCCAGCGCGCGCTCCAGCCGCTCGGTGAGCTGGCGCGACTCCAGCTCTTCCTCCGGCCCGGCGCCCGGCGCGGCGCCCAGCTCCGCCTCGCCGACCTCCTCCAGCGGCACCGGCGGGTGGCGGCGCCGCGCGCGCAGGCGGTCGCGGGCCAGGTTCACCGCGATCCGGAACAGCCACGCCCGGAACTCCTCGCCCCCGCGGAAGGCGCGCAGGCCCTGCCAGGCGCGGACCAGGCTCTCCTGGGTGATCTCCTCGGCCTCGTCGCGCGAGCGCACGTGGCGGAGCGCCAGCCCGAACACCCGGCCCGAGTAGCGCCGCACCAGGATCTCGAAGGCGCGGCGGTCGCCCGCCCGGACCTCGGCCACCAGCCGGGCATCCGGCGGAAGCTCGCCGGCGCCCCCGGCGCTCCGGCGGTCACCCCGGCCGGGGTGCGGCGCGGGGCCTCGAGCGGCCTCGGGGCTGCGCCCCCGATCGCCTGTGCCTCCCGCGCTGTGGGCCGGCCGGGCGGCCCGGGGGTCGGTCGGGGGCATGTGCCATCCCGTGGAAGAGGACGTCCTGGGGCCGGCGACATTCCCGGCCGCGGCGCGGCCCGCCTGCGGCCGCGAGAGCATGATAGGGCAAGGGCCGGCCCCGCGGTCGCCCCTTTGCGGCACCCGCGTTCCGTGCTATTGGGTTGGCCGCTCCGAGGCCCGGCGGGCCGCTGCTCCCGCCCGGCCCGTCCGCCCGGCCCGCGCCGGGCGCAGGGAAGCTCGCGAACCCGAGGAGGCCCGCCGATGACCCGCGCCGCCCGCACCCGAAACGCGCTCATCTTGGCCCTGTTGGCCCTGGCGGCCGGCGCCGGCGCGCTGCCCGCGGGGGCGGCCGGCGCCGCGGCCGCCGACCTGCTGCAGCCGGCCCGGGCGGCCCTGGCCGCCGCGCGCGCCGACCTGGCCCGGGCCCCGGCGGGCTCGCAGGACGAGGCCCGGCTGGCCTTCCTGGCCGGCGATTTCGCCCGGGCCCGGCGGGTGCTGGACGCCCGGGTGGAACGCGACACCACCGACTTCGAGGCGGTGGCCCTGCGCGCCCGGCTGGACCTGACCGAGTACCGCTACGGCGGCTTCCATCACGATCTGCAGTGCGCCCTGGCCCTGGGCCCCAACCACCCCGACACCCGGCGGCTGCTGTACCGCGACCGCTTCTTCTGCGACGACCTGGGCTCGGTCGAGCGGCGTTTCCAGGGCGACCTCCAGGCCGACAGCACGGACCCGGTCGCGCTGCTGTACGCGGCGCGCTTCGAGCACCTGACGCTGCGGTTCGACCGTGCCATCGCCGCCTACCAGCGCGCGCTCCGCCACGCCGCCGACGGCCCGGACAGCGTGCGCTGCCTGTCCGGCCTGGGCGCCTGCTGGCTGCAGAAGGGGGACAAGGACGCGGCGCTGCGCTACCAGACCCGCGCCGTGGCCCTCGGGCGGCCGGACGACGACCTGCTGGTGGACCTGGCCAACACCCTGATCAAGCTGGGGCGCGCGTACGAGGCGATGGACGCCCTGGAACTCGCCACCGAGATCAACCCGTGCAGCGAGAACGCCCACTACCTCCTGGGCAACGGCTACGCGCGCCTGAACTACGCCGAGCTGCGGGTGCAGCACCCGGGGGCGCTGGCGGACTCGGCCACCGCGCCGGCGCTGCGCCAGGCCGACTCCCTGTTCCAGGGTGGCCAGCGCGGGCGCGCCCGGGCCCGGCTGGTGGCGCTGCTGGCGGAGCACCCCGGGTGCGCGGACGCCCACAACCACCTGGGCTCCTACGCCTACGAGGCGTGCACCTACGAGGGCGTCAACCAGCCGGCCTCCGTGGACACCGCCCTGGCCGAGTTCCGCGAGGCCCTGCGCCGGTGCCCCGGGTACGGCCGGGCGCACAACGGCATCGCCCGCTCGCTGGAGATGTACCGGCGGCTGGCGGACGTCCACGCGGATCAGTACGAGCGCGAGTTCCAGGCCGCGGCGTGGCCCGAGATCCCGGAGATCGAGAGGTTCGTGCTGAACTACTCCACCCTGAGCCCGCGCATGCAGAAGCGGGTGGCGCTCTCGGTGGCCCCGTGGAAGGCGTACGTGCCGGTGCTGGCCGAGGGCGGCGCCACCCTCTACATCAAGCACCTGCACGAGCTGCTGTCGGCGTGCCCGGGGCAGCAGGCGCTGCGCGACCGGCGCATCGACTACGACCTGCGGCTGTGGGACGACGTGCGCGGCTGCGGCGGCTACCACACCGTGACCGGGATCGAGGACGTGGAGGGCTCGCTGCTCGGCAAGTACAACACCCTGCTGCACGAACTCACCCACCAGGTGCACGGGGTGCTCACCGCGGACCTCACCCGCGAGATCCAGGAGCTGTACCGCCGGGCCCGGGCCCGCATGGACGCCGGCCAGGAGGCGTTCGTGTCGCTGTACCAGGCCTCCAGTGTCTACGAGTACCTGGCTGAGGGAGCCAACGCCTGGTACAGCCCGCAGCGCGACCGCTTCGACACCCGCGAGATGACCCGCGAGCGCCTGGTGGCGCGCGACACGGCGCTGGTCCACGAGATCCTCAAGCTCACCTCCATCACCGACGTGGCCCCCTTCTACGCGGTGGCCTACTCCGGCGCCGGCGACGACCGGCTCGAGCGGGGGCAGGCCGACTCGGCGGTGAGCTTCTACCGCAAGGCCCAGGCGCGCGACCCCGGCTCCGAGGACGTGGCCGCCCGGCTGAGCTACGGCCTGTCGCTCCTGGGGCGGAACAGCGAGGCGGTGGCGGTGGCCGACAGCGGCCTGGCGCGGCACCCCGCCAGCGCCTCGCTGCGGCTGCAGCGCATCTCCGCCGAGTTCGTGCGCACCGGCAACCGGGCCGCCGAGCTGGCGGCGCTGGAGGCGGCGCGGGCGCAGGTGGACCCGCGCGAGCGCTACCGGGCGGACGCGGACCTGGGGCGCGCGGCGCTGGACGAGGGCCGGATCGAGGAGGCCCGCGCCGGAGCCGACAGCGTGCTGGCCTATCAGTCCGACAACCCCGAGGGGCTGGAGCTGCGCGGGGAATTGGAGGCGGCCGCGGGCCGGGCGGACTCGGCCGGCGCGTACTTCGACCGGGCGGTGCGGGTGCGCTCCGGCTGGCTCGGGCTGCGGGTGGCGTACGCCTCCGCGCTGTTGGTGGAGCGCGAGCGGGCCCCGCAGGCCGCCGGGGCCGAAGCGCTGCTGGCCGCGGCGGCGGCGCAGGTGGCGGGCGCCCGCCTGGTGGACCCGGAGGACCCGCGAGTGGCCCAGCTGGACGGCTGGCTGGCGCTGGACCGGGGAGACCTCGCGGCCGCCCGCAAGGCTCTCGACAGCGCCGTGGAGCAGGCCGACTGGCTGGACCTGGCGCGCATCCTCCGGGCCCGGGTGCGCGCGGCCCAGGGCGACGGGGCCGGCGCGCGGGCCGAGCTGGCGCCCATCGAGGCCCGCCTGGCCCGGCCCACGCCGCCGCGCTACCTCTACAACCCCCGCCAGAGCGGCTACGAGCTGGTGGGCGAGCTGGGGTGGCTGGACAAGGAGCAGTGCGAGGTGGCGCGCAAGTCGTTGCCGCCGCGTTGAGGCCGCGAGCGCCGGCAGGCGCGAAGCCACGACGCCGCTCCGGAGTCCGGAGCGGCGTCGTGGCTTTCGGGAAATGTCGCGGCCCGCGCCGGCTACACGCCGTCCCCGGGGTAGGTGGTGATCTCCGCGGTGGGCTCCATCTCGGCCAGGATGCCGCCCTCGTCCATCAGCTCCGGGCCGGCGGTGGCGGGCTTCTGCCCCGGCACGCGCCGGTAGATCACGCCGAGCGCGAAGCGGTCGAGGCGCGCGGCCTCCACCGCGGCGGCGAAGTTCGTCGGATCGTACTCGGGCGGCAGCATGAAGCTGCGCTTGAGCAGCTCCGCCCCGTAGCCGTGCGCCTGGTACGAGACGCAGCCCGCCAGCACGTGCACGAAGGCGAACCCCGGGTACTCGATGGCGCCCCGGAACATCTGCCGCAGGTGGGGGAGGTTCCCGGCGTGGCTGCGCGCCACGTAGCCGGCGCCGCAGCTCAGCACGAACAGCACCGGGTTGATGGGCCGCTCGTCCGGGCCGGCCAGCCCGCGCTCGCGCTTCACGTCCGGCTCGGTGGTGGGCGAGGCCTGCCCCTTGGTGAGCCCGTAGATGGAGTTGTCCAGCACGATGTAGGCCAGGTTCACGTCGCGCCGGATGGTGTGGGGCACGTGCCCGATGCCGATGCTGAAGCCGTCGCCGTCGCCGCCCACCACCACCATGGTGGTGTCGGGGCAGGCGATCTTGAAGCCGGTGGCGATGGGCAGCGCCCGGCCGTGGATGGCGTTGAACGAGTAGGCGTTCATGTAGCCCGGCAGCCGGCTGGAGCAGCCGATCCCGGACACCACGCCCAGCTTCTCGGGTGCGACCTCGAGGTCCGCCAGGGCCTGGGTCAGGGCCTTCAGCACGCCGAAGTCACCGCACCCCTTGCACCACACCGGCTCCAGGGCGGAACGATAGTCCTTGGGGTTCATTTCGAAGCCTCCGCGAGCATCTGAGCCAGTTCCCGGGTGGACAGCGGCACGCCGCCGCTGCGGCCGAGGCTTCGGACGCCCTTCATGTCGGTGAGCCCGGAGAGGTAGCGGTGGAACTGCCCCTGGTAGGAGAGGTCCAAGGTGGCCGACCACTCCAGCCCCTTGCGCCAGGTCTCGAAGGCCTCCAGCGGGAACGGGTACAGGATCTCGGGCAGGAAGGCCCGGTACTCCGGGTGGTCCTGGACCCACCTCTGCACCACGCCGTACTGGCTGCCCCAGGTGATGATCCCGCGCCGCGCCCCCGGCTGGCCCAGGGTGCGGTACCAGCTCCGGGTCTCCTCGGCCGCCGCCGCCAGCTTCCGGAACCGCTTGGCGTTCATCTGCTGGTGGTTGGCAGTGTCGGCGCTGGGATAGCCCTCGGGGGTGTGCTCGATCCCCGCCGCGATGTACTGCCCGCCGGGCGTGCCCGGGAGGTGGAACGGGACCACCCCGCACGGGTCGCCCGGGTCGAAGCGCTGGGGCGAGTCGCCCGCCTCCCACACCCGCCGCCGCGGCTTCTCCTTGGGCGGCACCACCGGGTCGCGCGCCTGCCGGCGCTGGGAGATGTACGCGTCCGCGAGCACGATCACCGGGAGCTGGTACTTCTCGCTGAGGTGGAAGGCCTTGAGCATCGCCTCCCGCGCGTGCACCACGTCGTACACCCCCAGCACCACCCGCACCTGGTCCCCGTGGCCGCTGTAGATCGCGTGCAGCAGGTCCGCCTGCTCGGTGCGCGAGGGGATGCCGGTGGCCGGCCCGGCGCGCTGGCAGTCCACCACCACCGTGGGCACCTCGGCCATGCTGGAAAGCCCGATCATCTCGGTCATCAGCGACAGCCCCGGCCCGCTGGTGGCGGACATCGCCAGCTGGCCGCCGTACGACGCGCCGATGACCATGCCCATGGCGGCGATCTCGTCCTCGGCCTGCACCAGCTTGCCGCCGGCCGACGGCAGCTCGTGGATGAGCGTCTCGAGCAGCTCGCACGACGGGGTGATGGGGTAGCCGGCGAAGAACTTCAGGCCGGCGTCCATGGCGCCGCGCGCCAGCGCCTCGTTGCCCGACTCGATCAGCAGCGGCCGGCCGTGGCCCTTGAGGCGCGGCAGCGCCGGGGCGTCCTGGGTGGCGTAGCCCTTCTCCACCGCCGGGAGGTTGCGCGCGACGTTCTTGGGCCGCTGGGCGAAGCGCTCCTCCAGCGCCTGCCGGGCCAGCTCCAGCGGCCAGCCCAGCGCGCGGGTGAGCAGCCCCAGGCCCAGCATGTTCTTGGGCTCGCCCTCCACCTCCACGCCGTCCTGGATCGTGGCGAACGGGTAGCGGTACACCGGCCTTCGGGTGCTCCCGATGGCCTCCGGGAGGTCCCCGTCGTCGGCCGCGTCCAGGATCACCAGGCAATCCGGCTGCAGCCGCAGGGCGCTCGAGAAGCGCTTCAGGTCCCGGGTGCGGAAGCACAGCAGCACGTCGCACGCGTCGCCCTCGTAGCGCACCTCCTCGCGCGCCAGGTGCAGGGTCACGGCGGACTCGCCGCCCTTGATCTGCGGGCCGTAGGAGTGGACCAGCATGCCGTAGAGACCTTGCCGCGCGGCCATCCGCAGCACCAGGTCGCCGAAGAGCACCACGCCGTCGCCGCCGCTGCCCACCAGGGACAGGACCAGCGAGTCGGCGGTCTTCGGATCCCGCGCGGCGGAGGCGGCGGGCTGGGTCGAGGTTTCCGGACTCATGATGGGCTTAGACCTCCAGGGTGACCGGCGCGCGCGCAGGCTGGGGCCGCGGCGCCTGCCCCACGCGGTGCAGGATCACGCTCGGGCAGACGTCCACGCAGGCCTCGTTGCACGACGGGCCGTACGCAATGCACTTGTCGTGGTCGATCGCGATGGTCGAACCGTCCCAGGTGATGGCTCCGGCAGGACACTTGGCGACGCACTTGCGACACTGGATACATCCTACCATGCATGTGGCCCGCACGACGACCTGCTTGTCGCGCGCCGCGCACGAGAGTTCCACGCGGCGGTTCCGCGGGTACAGCTCGAACAGGTTCTTGGGGCACACCGGCACGCAGATGCCGCAGCCGGTGCAGCGGTCGGTGAGCACCTCGGCGATGCCGCCCGCGCCCAGCTGCAGCGCGCCGAAGGGGCAGGCGCGCACGCAGTCCCCCAGCCCCAGGCAGCCGTTCTTGCAGGCCTTGGGGCCGCCGAACACCAGCGAGGCGGCGGCGCACGTCTCGATGCCCGCGTACTCGGCCTCGTTGCGGGCGTAGGCGCTGGTGCCGGCGCAGCGCATGACCACGATGCGGTCCAGCACCTGGCCCACCTCCTTGCCGGTGAGGGCGGCGACGGCGTGGGCCACCGCTCCGCGGCCGGGCGCGCACAGGTTCGGCGGCACGTCGCGGCGCTCCACCACCGCCTCGGCGTACGCCGGGCACCCGGCGAAGCCGCACGCGCCGCAGTTGGCCGACGGCAGCACCTCCCGCACCCGTTCCACCAGCGGGTTGGTCTTCACCGCGAAGCGGATGGCGGCCACCGCCAGCGCCAGGCCGAACATCAGCCCCAGCACCGCGAACACCGCCAGGCCCCACAGCGCGATGGTCCAGACCGTAGGTTCCAACCGTCCTCCTACCTGAGGAAGCTCAGCCCCGAGAAGCCCATGAACGCCAGCGCGAACAGCCCGGCCAGCGCGAACGCGATGGGCAGCCCCTTGAAGCTCTCCGGCACCCGCGCCAGCTCCAGCCGCTCGCGGGCGCAGGACATCAGGAACAGCGCGATCGCGAAGCCCAGGCCCGAGCCCATGGCCAGCGCGAACGCCTCGGTGGCGCTGGCGTTGGCCGCGGCGTTGAGCAGCGGCACCGCGAGGATGATGCAGTTGGTGGTGATGAGCACCAGGTAGATGCCGAACTTCTGGTGCAGCGGCCGGTTGACCTTCTTGAGGATGGTGTCCAGCAGCTGCACCATGAACGCCACCACCCCGATGAACACGATCACCTGCAGGAACTGCAGCCGGAGCGGGTTCAGCACGAACATGAACAGCACCCAGGACATCATGCCGGTGACCAGCATCACCATGGCGAAGGTGATGCCCATGCCCACGGCGGTGTCGCGCTTCTTGGAGACTCCGAAGAAGATGCACAGTCCCAGGTAGCGGGTGAACACGAAGTTGTTGATCAGCGCCGAGGCCAGCACCACGGTGAAGAACATCGCCCACGGCGAGGGCTTCACGTCGCGCGCCAGCGGCGGGTCGTGGATCTCCAGCCGGTAGCTCTCGCGGGCCGACAGCTTCTGGTCCACCACCAGGGTCACCACGCGGCCGGCGACGTGGACCTCCCGGACCGGGATCGGGACGTCCGGCGCCAGCGCCTCCGCGAACCGGAAGTTGGCCGGCGCGGCGTTGGTGGGGGGCGCGTCCAGCACCACCCGCACCCGGTCGGGGGTCAGCACCTGCGCCCCGCGGATCGCCGCCGGGGCGGCCCGGCCCGCGGCCGGGGCCGCCGCCAGCGCGGCCAGCAGCGCGGCCAGCAGCAGGGCGCAGCGGAGCCGGCGGGCCCTAGCCATGGGCCCCTCCGCCGGCACCGGGGCGGGCCCGGCCGCCCATGCGGCGCTCCACCCAGTTGAACAGCCCCATCAGGATGGCGATGGAGAAGAAACCGCCCGCGGGCAGCGCGAAGAACACCAGCGGCTTGGTGGGGGTCAGCGGGTGGCCCAGGAGCGCCCCGCTGCCCAGCAGCTCGCGCAGCGCGCCGATGGTGATCAGCGCGAAGGCGAACCCCAGGCCCATGCCCAGGGCGTCGAAGAACGACGGCACCAGCGGCTGGCGCGAGGCGAACAGCTCCAGGCGCGAAATGATGATGGCGAAGGCCACGATGAGCTTCACGTACAGCCCGACCTGGGCGTACAGCGCCGGGGTGGCGGCGGCCAGGGTCATGTCGATGGCGCTCACCCACACCGCGATGATGATGGTGTACACCGGGATGCGCACGCGCGGGTGGATCCACTGGCGGGTGAGGGCCACGGTCACGCTGGACAGCACCTGCACCGCCAGCACCGCCACCCCCAGGATCGCGCCGTTCATCACCGTGGTGGTCACCGCCACCGCGGGGCACAGGCTGAGCGCCAGCCGGAACACCGGGTTCTCGGCGAAGATCCCGTTCAGGATCAGGTCCCACGCCCGCCGCGGCGACTGCGGCGGCAGCACCGGCGCGGCGCTCACGACGCGGCCCCCAGGTACGGCGCCAGCAGCTCCCAGCGCCGGCGGAAGTGGCTCACGGTCAGGCGCACGCCGTCGGTGAGCGCCCGGCTGGAGATGGTGGCGCCGGTCACGGCGTAGATCGGCCGGGAGCGCTCGCGCGCCAGCAACTCCCCGTGCGCCGCCTTCCACTGGTCCAGCGGCGTGCGCTGCAGCTGCGCCAGCGCCGCGCGCCAGTCCTCCGGCATGGGCTGCTTGGTCACCTCGACCGAGCGCAGCGCGTCCGCGGAGCGGCCCACGAACTGGCCCTGGAACCACGGGGTGGCCACCTCGGCCCCCAGCCCGGGGTCCTCCTCGTGCTCCACCACCCGCACCCCCAGGAGTTCCCAGCTGCCGGAGAGCGCCACGAAGAAGCGGATCCGGTTCTTGTAGCCGCGGGTGGTGCCCTCGATCACGAAGCCCGCGGGGCGGCCGCCGCGCCGGGCCAGGAACATCCGGCCCAGCGGGGTCAGGCCCTTGACCGCGCGCTCGCCCGCGGGGGCCAGCGAGTCCTGCGACACCAGCGCCCCGTCGAGCGTGAACACCACCTGGTGCGGGGGGACGCCCGCCCGGCCGAAGGGGGCGGCGCGGTACACCACCTCGCGCCGCGCCGGGTCCAGGAACTGGCTCACCTCCAGCACCGGGGCGGAGCCGGGCAGCCCCAGCATCTCGGTGATCGCCCGGCGCTCGGAGGTGAGGCGCGCCGCCGCCGCGTAGCGCTCGGTGGCCGCGTAGATCCCGCCCAACACCGCCGCCCCGAGCACGCACACCACGGTCATGGAGGCCGCGATGCGCAGCACCTCGCCCCGCGGGGTGCTCACGACGGGGCTCCCACGGGCGCCGTCCGGCGCGGCCGGAACCACAGGTTGAGCGCCGGGACCAGGGCGTTCCCGATCAGGATCGCGTAGCAGATCCCCTCGGGGTAGCCGCCGAAGACGCGGATGATCCCGGTGAGCATTCCGATGATGAACCCGAACACGATCTGGCCGGGGCGGGTGTTGGGCGAGGTGACGTAGTCGGTGGCCATGTAGAACGCCCCCAGCCACAGCCCGCCGGCGGTGATGTGGAACGCCAGTGCGCCGGTGAACACCGTGGACAGCGCCAGCCCCGCGAACACGCTCAGGGGGATGGCCAGCCCGATGATGCCGCGGGCCACCAGGATCGCCGCGCCCAGGGCCAGCAGCACCAGCGACACCTCGCCCACCGCGCCCGGCCGGAACCCGAGCAGCATGGTCTGCCACATCCCGTGGTGGCCCGCCAGGAGCTTCTCGGTGGCCGCCATCCCCTCCTCCTTGAGCACCCGGAGCGGGGTCGCAGTGGAGACCGCGTCGAGCGGCCCCAGCAGCCAGTGGCGGGGCACGGCCCAGGCGGTGGTCATGGGCAGCGGGAAGGTGGCCAGCATGAAGGCGCGGCCGATGCAGGCCGGGTTGAACAGGTTGTTGCCCAGGCCGCCGAAGATGACCTTGCCGAAGAGGATCCCGAACGCCCCGCCCAGCAGCGCCATCCACCACGGCACCCGCGGCGGCAGGGTGAGCGCCAGCAGCAGCCCGGCGCAGAAGGCGGTCCCGTCGGAGAACGTGAAGCGGCGGCGCAGGGCCCGCATCGCCAGCCACTCGGTGCCCACCGCGCCGGCCACCGCCGAGGCGATGAGCGCGAGAGCGTTCCACCCGAACTGCCACACCCCCCACAGGCTCACCGGCAGGAGCGAGGCGTTCACCGTCCACAGGATGGTCGAGGTGCTGACCGAGGACCGCACGTGCGGGCCCGGGGTGAGCACGAAGGTGCGGTCGGGGCCGCCCGGGGTGCCGCCGCTCACGGGGCCACCTTCTGGGCGATGGCGCGCCTCAGGGTGGACTTGGCCACCTGGATGAACTGCACCAGCGGGCGCCCGGCGGGGCAGACGTAGGTGCACGAGCCGCACTCGTAGCAGTCCAGAGTCCCGAAGCGCTCGGTCTCGAGCGGGCGCCCGGCCTCCACCCGGAGGGCGATCTGGTCGGGCTCCAGCCCCAGCGGGCAGGCCTCCAGGCAGCGCCCGCACTGGATGCACGGCCCGAAGCCCTCCTCGAACGGCCCGCGGCCGGTGAGCAGCACCAGCCCGTTCAGGCCCTTGATCACCGGCAGGTCCAGGCGCGGCAGGGCCCGGCCCATCATCGGGCCGCCGGCCACCACCCGGGTGGCCTGGCTGGTCAGCCCGCCGCAGAAGGCCACCAGGTCGCTGAGCAGCGTGCCGAGCGGGACGCGCACGTTCTTGGGGGTCACCACCCCCGGGCCGGTCACGGTGACGATGCGGTCCAGCAGCGGCCGGCGGAAGCGGACCGCGTCGTGCACCGCCGCCGCGGTGGCCACGTTCTGCACCACCACGCCCACCGAGTAGGGCAGGGTGCGGGGCCGCATCGCCCGGCCGGTCACCGCCTGCACCAGCTGGCGCTCGGCGCCCTGCGGGTAGCGCGTGACCACCGGCACCACGTCCACCGAGATGCCCTCGTGCGGGACGCGGGTGGCGGCGCGCCCCAGCATCCGGGCGGCATCCAGCTTGTCGGCCTCCACCCCGATCTGGATCCGGGACACCCCCACCAGCTGGGCCATCACCAGCGAGCCCTCGACCACGTCGTCCGGGCGGCTCACCATCAGCCGGTAGTCCGAGGTGAGGAAGGGCTCGCACTCGGCGCCGTTCACCAGGAGCGTGTCCACCTTCACCCCCTCGGGCAGGGTGAGCTTGCGGTAGGTGGGGAACGCCGCGCCGCCCAGCCCCACGATGCCGGCCTCCTTGATCCGCGCCAGCATCTCCGCGCGGGAGCAGCCGCGCCAGCCCGGGTCCTCGGCGAACTCCAGCTCGCCGGGGTCCTCGCCCTCCTGGCGCACGATGACGATGGCCTGCGACATGACCAGCGTGGGGTGGGGGTAGCGCTCCACCGGCTTCACCCGGCCGGAGATGGTGGCGTGCAGCGGCACGCCGGTGGGGCCGCCGTCGGCGATCTTCTGGCCGCGGCGCACGATGTCCCCCTTCTTCACGATGGGCACCGCGGGCTCGCCCAGGTGCTGCAGCAGCGGCAGGCGCACCTCCTGGGGCGGCGGCAGGTCCTCGATGCGCCTGCCGGCGGTCAGCTCCTTGCGGGACTCGGGGTGGATGCCACCCCGCCCGAAGGTCTGGGCCGCGGGCCGGCTCGAACGTGCGCTCATCGGCTCATCCCAGGAAGCAGGTCTCGAGCGCGCCGGGCCACTGGAAGCGGTCCGGGCCCAGCAGGAACGCCGGCAGGGACATCACGTCGGACTCCACCCCGGTGCGCGCCACGACGCTCGCGCTCAGGTGGCCATCCGCGGGCACCCCGCGGCGGGCGTCGAACAGGTGCCCCACGCGCCGGCCGCCCAGGATCCGGTACTGCTCGTAGTTGGCGCTGGTGGCCACCGCGGCGTCGCGCAGCACGAAGGCGCGGGCGGCCTGGCGGGTGACCGGGTGGTACACCCCCACGGTCCAGCCCGGCGCGCCCGGCTCGGGGGCGCCCAGGCCGTAGACGTTGCCACCGGCGTCCACCAGCGCCGAGGTGACCCCCTCGGCCCGCAGCGCCTCCACCGCGCGGTCGATCGCCCAGCCCTTGCCGCCCGAGCCCAGGTCCAGCCCCATCCCGGGGCGCGCCAGGCCGACGGTGCGCCGCGCGCGGTCCAGGGTCACGTGCCGCCAGCCGACGCGCTCCTCCACCGCGGCGATTTCGCGGTCGCTGGGGTAGCGGCTGGCGCCCGAGTCGTAGAAGCCGTACAGGCGCATCAGCGGCAGGATGGTGGGGTCGTACAGCCCGTCGGTGTGGCGGGCCGCGGCCAGCGAGATCCCCAGCATGTCCAGGAGCGCCAGGTCCACCTGGGCGGGGGCCTCGCCGGCGAGGCGGTTGACCCGGGTCAGCTGGCTGTCGGCGCGGTGCACGCTCATCTGGGCGTCCACCCGGGCGATCGCGGCGAACGCGCGGTCCACCGCGCGCTGCGCGCGGGCGGGGTCCAGGTGCCGCACCAGGATGCGCACCCAGGTCCCCAGCGCCGGGCGGGTGACGTCGAGGCTCTCGATTCCGCCCAGGCGGGTGCGGGACAGCAGCGGGGCCAGCGCGCCCGCGCCGGCCAGCAGGCCGACGCTGGCCAGGAAACGCCTCCGGGTGAGGCCTCGGGAAGGCTCTTGGGTTGGAACGGGATCCGAGTTAGGATCGGTGACCGGCATGGCTTCCTCACAACTTGGGGGAACAACGGGCGGTGCTGCTGGCGCTGTCTCGACCGGCGCGGCGGCCGCAGGCTCCTGCATCGGGGCACGGAATCACCCTGGATGTAGGGATGCCAGCGAACGGTTGGGGGTGCGTTCTGGCGTGCCCCGCGGCCCGGGCGGGCCAGCCGAGGCAGCACCTTGAACTAGCATATTTTATGCAAGAACTCACTGCGGCAGATCTGCCCCCCTGCGGATCCGCTAATGCGCTGTGAGATTGTGATATATTCAATGGGTCGAGCCGGATTCCGAGTCCTGCGGGGCCTGGAGTCGGTCCTGGTGGTGAGGCCGCGGACTCCCCTCAACCTTCTGGCAGTGAATCAAATAGACACACCGATAAGGCGGGACTGAGGCCCGCCGGGAGGTTCTCAAATGGCTCCCGTTCCCGAGTTCTACGTTGACCGTGACCTGTGCACCGAGTGTGGCGACTGCATCACCGCGATGCCCATGGCGTTCCGGAAGGTCCAGGACGAGGAGGTTGCGGAGGTTTATAACACCAAGCTCGAGGAGTCGCTGCTGCCAAAGTTGCAGCAGATCATGACGGATTGTCCGGCCAGCGCCATCCTCTGGAAGAAGTGAGGCTGCCGTGAAGACCCTGAACTTGCAGGAGGTGCTGCGCACCTCCGTGCTGGAGCTGCGGGGCGACGGCAAGGCCGGCGGCGGCCTGGTGCTGTGCTTTCAGAGCCTGGCGAACCTGATGCTGGGCGACCCGCAGGTCCAGGTGCAGGAGTGGCCCTTCTTCAGCTCCGCCCGGCGGGGCGCGGGGATCCGCTCGTTCCTGCGCGTGAGCCGCAAGCCCATCCAGTCGGCGTGCGAGGTGACCCGGCCGCACGTCTCGCTGCTCATGGACGAGGCGGCCGCCCAGATCCAGGACTTCGCGCTGGGCGTGCCGAGCGGCGGCACGTTCGTGCTCAACACGCGCCGCACCCCCGAGGAGTGCGCCCGGCACTTCAAGCTCTCCGGGCGCGTGTTCACCATCGCCGGCGACGACATCGGCACCCAGTACCTCAAGTACGCCATCGGGAACGTGTCCGCCTACGTGGCGGTGGCAGTGGCCCTCGGGGGCCTGGAGCGCCAGGTGGTGGTCCAGGCGTTCCTCCAGATGCTCAAGAAGCGCCGCGTGCCCGAGCTGGTGCTGCAGCGCAACCGCGAGGCCCTGGAGGCCAGCTTCGACGCGGTGAAGCAGGGTGAGTTCGACCTGGCCGGGCCCGCGGACCACGCCCCGGCGCGCTTCGCCGGCTACGGCGACGTGCCGGTGGGCGCGCAGACGGCGCTCCGGCTGTCCCAGACCAACTACACCGCGGCGTACGCCCGCAGCGGCGTCCGCCTCCGCTTCGAGGATCCCCAGGAGGCCTGCACCGGCTGCTCGCACTGCGTCACCAACTGCCCCGAGGGCATCATCCTGTGGCGGCCCGACGACAAGAAGGGCATGGTGGTGACCGGCGCGGACGTGAGCCACTACTGCAAGCTGTGCAACGAGTGCATCGCCGTGTGTCCGGAGCACCTGTTCAAGGAAGCGCCTTACTCGGAGGCGTGGGAGGAGGTGGCAGCCCGATGAGTACCACCAACAACCTGGTGTGCCCGCTGCCGCACGTCTCGACGCCGTCGGGCGAGCGCTACGATCAGGCCATTGACCTGTCCAAGGTGAAGGCCGGGCACCACCCGCTGTACACCGAGCGCGAGCAGGTGACCGCGGACGGCAACGGTACCGCGGCCATCGCCACGATCCAGATGTGGCGCTGCCTCATCTACGCCGGCTTCCCGATCACCCCGTCCACCAAGTGGATCGAGACGGTGGCGGCGCGGGTGGCGGAGGACAAGGGCGGCCTGAAGCGCGTGAAGCTGTTGGAGGCCGAGCACGCCGCGGCCGACTACCTGGCGGGCGGCGCGGCCGCCTGCCGCGACCTGATCTTCTCCACCGCCACCAGCTCCGTGGGCCTGGACCACATGACCGAGACGGTCCGGTCGCTGGGCGCCAGCGGGCTGGGGAACGTGATGATCATCAACGTCTACCGCGCCACGGCCAACTACCCGCTGTGCATCGAGGGCGACCCCTCGGACACCCTGGCGCACCGCGACGACGGGTTCATCCAGCTGTCGTGCCGCGGCAAGCAGCAGATCTACGACACCATCCTGCAGGCGCCGTGCCTGGGGATGCACCCCGACGTGCTCACGCCGACCATGCCGGGCTTCTACGGCATCAAGGACAGCCACCGCAACGGCCGGCTCACGGTGGAGCCCGACGCGGCCATCCACGCGTGGCAGGACAAGTGGATCCAGCCCTGCCCGCTCCCGGGGCTGCTCAACGGCGACACCGCCATGGGCAACTGCGTCACCTCCCGCTTCTTCCAGGGGTTCAAGGTGTCGCAGAAGGCGCGTATGCAGAAGGTGTTCGAGTGGCTGCCCAAGATCGGCGCCGACTTCGAGAACCACTTCGGGCGCCCCGGGCTGTCGTTCTTCGAGGCCGTGGGCTGGCCCACCAGCGGCGAGGCGGACATCGCGGTGGTGAGCATGGGCCCCGACTTCGGCACCTTCGAGGCGCTGCGCGAGAGCTACGAGCAGAGCTCCAAGCTGCGCGTGGGGGGCGTGTGCATCCGCCTGCTGACCCCGTTCCCGCGCGAGGCGCTGCGGGACCGGCTGGCCAAGGCCAAGGTGGTGCTGGTGGTCAACCAGGCCCACCACCACGGCCGCGGCCACCTGACGCTGGACGTGGTGGACGCCCTGTCGGATCTCAAGAGCCCGCCGCGGGTGGTCAGCGCGTTCGCCGGGCTGGGCGGGGCGGACGTGTCCGAGAGCACCTGGGAGCGGATGCTGGACAGCGCCAAGCCCGCGCTGGAGGGCCAGCCGACGCCGCCGTACGCGTTCTACCATGAAGGGAGCCGGCTATGAGCGGATACAAGGAAACCGCGCTCAAGGAGAGCTGCTTCCGGCCCGGCTCGACCCTGTGTCCCGGTTGCATGGAGTCCATCGCGCTCCAGAACATCGGGCGCGTCAGCGACAACGGCAAGAAGACGGTCGCCACCATCGGCACCTCGTGCGCCGAGGTCTCCACGCTGCTGTACCCCAACGTGGTGGCGTGGGGCCGGGGCGAGGCCTCCCCGGACGACTTTGCCAAGAGCTTCTCCATCCTCCACAACGTGTTCGAGTCTGCGCCCACGGTGGCCGAGGCGGTCCGGGACGTGGCCGACGCGCTCGAGGAGCACGGCGCCCTGAAGTGCCCGGTCCAGTTGATCTCGATCAGCGGGGACGGCGGGGCGGTGGCCATCGGGCTGCGCGCGATGCTGCAGACCATCAACCGCCGGTCGCGGATCATGATCGTGGTGCTGGTCAACGAGGTGTTCGCCAACACCGGATTCCAGTACAGCCCCGCGGCCACGCCGTTCAGCGAGACCAGCACCACCCCGGTGGGTGCGGCCAAGCCGGGCAACCTGAACCTGCCCCTGGACTACGTGCACTTGGCCATCGCGGCCGGGGCGGGCATGGTGGCCCAGATGAGCCCGGCGCACGGCGCGCTGTACGTGCGCACCGTGGAGAAGATGCTGGCGTGCCCGGAGACTGCGGTGCTGTTCGTGCCGGCCCCGTGCATCAGCGGATGGAAGTTCGAGGACGGGCAGACCATCGAGCTGGCCCTGCTGGGGGCCCGGTGCGGCGTGTTCCCGACCTTCCTCTGGGAGAAGGGCCAGGGCGGCTCGGTCAAGGACTGCGCGCTGAAGGCCGAGGACCGGCCGGCGGTGGAGCAGTTTCTGGGCATGCAGCGGCGGTTCAACCACATCGTGCAGAAGGCCAAGGAGAACGGGAAGTACGCCGTTCGCCCGGGCAAGGAGGAGTTGCTGCAGAAGCTCAAGGACTGGACGCAGAGCAACGTGGAGCGGCTGTACAAGCTGGCGGAGCTGAAGTAGGGGCGCCGCAGGCGGCGTTCCGAGGGGCGCACGCGCCGGCCCGGCGCGTGGCCCCCATCATGGCGGGAGGTTGGCCGTGGGCGACAGACGCGTCTCACCGCGGATCAAGTACCAGGAGGACCTCGACCTGGAGTTCGGGAAGAGCATCTCTTCCCGGCCCGGAGGGGAGGATCTGTATCGTTGCATCCAGTGTGGCACGTGCAGTGCCACCTGCCCGGTCAGCATCTACATGCCCCAGACCCCGCGCCGCATCATCGCCATGACGCGGGCGGGCATGCGCAACGAGGTGCTTTCGAGCAGCACCATCTGGCTGTGCGCGTCGTGCTACGCGTGCACGGTGGACTGTCCCAAGGAAATCAAGATCACCGACATCATGTACGCGCTGAAGCAGGAAGCCATGGAGCAGAAGCTCCACCCCAAGCGCTTCCCGATCCCGGTGCTGGCGCGCGAGTTCTTCAACTCCGTGAAGAACACCGGGCGCAGCAACGAGGCCCTCATCATCGTCTGGACCTTCCTCAAGACCGATCCGCGCAAGCTCCTGGGCAACGCCATGATGGGGCTGAAGCTCATGCTGCGCGGCCGCATGGGCATGAAGGAAGAGACGATGCAGAGCGGGCGCGGAAGGCTCAAGCCGCTGCTGGACTACGTGGACCGGGTCGGGCCCGAGGCCACGCGCGTCGAGCCGCAACCGATGGGGCACTGACATGCGCTACGTGTACTACCCGGGCTGTTCGCTGAAGGGCTCCGGCCGGCCGTACGAGGAGTCCCTGCTGGCGGTGTTCAAGAAGCTGGGCATCGCGGCGCCGGAGCTTAAGGACTGGAACTGCTGCGGCGCCACCTCCTACATGTCCGTGGACGAAACCAAGGCCTTCGCCCTGGCCGCCCGCAACCTGGCGATCGCCGAAGGCCAGAACGGCGGAGTCGAGGTGCACTTCCTGGCGCCGTGCAACGCCTGCTACCTGGTGCATTCCAAGGTGCAGGCTTACATGAAGTCCTACAAGAAGATGGGCAAGGTGGTCACGGACGCCCTGGCCTCCACCGGCATGCAGTACAAGGGCACGGTCAAGGTCCGCCACCCGCTGGACGTCCTGGTGAACGACGTCGGGCTGGAGAAGATCCAGCAGGCGGCGACCCGGCCGCTGAAGGGCCTGAAGGTGGCCTGCTACTACGGCTGCCAGCTGGTGCGGCCGTACGCAACCTTCGACAACCCGCACGACCCGATGACCATGGACCAGGTGCTGCGCGCGTGCGGCGCCGAGACGGTGGAGTGGCCCCTGAAGGCGCGCTGCTGCGGCGGCACCCTCACCGGCACCATCGAGGAGGTGGGCCTGCGGCTGAGCCAGATCCTGCTCCACGAGGCCAAGCGCCGCGGGGCGGAGGTGGTCGCCACGGCCTGCCCGCTGTGCCAGTTTAATCTGGAGTGCTATCAGGACCGGATGAAGAAGCGTTTCGGCGAAGATGTCTCCATCCCCGTGGTCTACTTCACGCAGCTGATGGGCAGGGCAATGGGGATTACGGACAGCGCGCTCGGCCTGCAGCGGAATCTGGTTTCCCTGCAGCCCGCAGCCGCGTCCGCGTGAAGGAGTGGCGCAAATGATCTCGCCTGTTTCAGATCGACCGCGGATCGGGGTGTACATCTGCCACTGCGGGATGAACATCGCCTCGAAAGTGGACGTGCCGGCGCTGACCAAGTTCGCCGAGGGGCTCCCCTATGTGGTCGTCTCCCGGGAGTACAAGTTCATGTGCTCCGACCCCGGCCAGGAGATGATCCAGAAGGACATCGAGGAGCACCAGCTCAACCGGGTGGTGGTGGCCTCCTGCTCGCCGCTGCTGCACGAGAACACATTCCGGCGGGCCTGTGCGGGAGGGGGACTCAACCCCTTCCACATGCAGATGGCCAACATCCGCGAGCACGTCAGCTGGGTGACCCCCGACAAGAAGCTGGCCACCGAGAAGGCCCGGGCCATGGTCAGTGCGGCGGTGCACCGCGTGACCCGGCACCTGCCGCTGGAGAAGCAGCGCGTCCCGGTGCACCCCGACGTGCTGGTGGTGGGCGGCGGCATCGCCGGCATCCACGCGGCGCTGGTGCTGGCCAATGCCGGCAAGAAGGTCACCCTGGTCGAGCGCGAGCCCACCATCGGCGGGCACATGGCGCAGTTCGACAAGACCTTCCCGACGCTGGACTGCGCGGCGTGCATCCTGACCCCCAAGATGTCCGAGGTGCGCGACCACCCCAACATCACGCTGTGGACCTACTCGGAGGTCGCCGAGGTGTCCGGCTTCGCGGGGAACTTCACGGTGAAGGTGATGCGCAAGCCGCGCTACGTGAAGGAGGACCTGTGCGTCGGGTGCAACGAGTGCGTGGAGGCCTGCGTCTTCCGCGACGCCCGCTTCCCGGACGAGTTCAACGTCGGGCTGTCGAAGCGCAAGCCCATCTACATGTCCTTCCCGCAGGCCACGCCCCCGGCGGTGGTCATCGACCCCAAGACGTGCCTGCACATCATGAAGGGCAAGTGCTCCGACAAGTGCGTGAAGGTCTGTGAGCGGCTGGCGATCGACTTCGACCAGAAGGTCGAATACCCGGAGGTCAAGGTCGGCGCCATCGTGGTGGCCACGGGCTACAAGCTGTTCGAGCCCACTCGCATCCCGGAGTACGGCTACGGCAAGTTCCCCGGAGTGTACACGGCGATGGAGGTGGAGCGCCTGGTCAACGCCTCCGGCCCGACCAACGGCGAGATCGTGCTGCGCGACGGCAGCAAGCCGAAGGCGGTCGGCATCATCCACTGCGTGGGCTCGCGCGACCGGCGCTTCAACGCGCACTGCTCCAGCGTGTGTTGCATGTACTCGCTGAAGCTGGCACACCTGATCAAGGAGCGCTCCGGCGCGGAGGTGTTCAACTTCTACATCGACATGCGCACCAACATGAAGGGCTACGAGGAGTTCTACGACCAGCTGCTGCAGGAGGGGGTGCAGTTCATCCGCGGCAAGGTGGCCGAGGTCTCCGACTGGCCGTTGACCAAGGCGGAGGAAGGCCGGCTGGTCCTGCGCGTGGAGGACACGCTGGTGGGCGTGGCGCGCCGGATCCCGGTGGACATGGTGATCCTATCCACGGCCATCGAGCCGCAGGCGGACGCGCAGGATGTGCAGCGCAAGCTGGGCATCTCCTGTTCCAAGGACGGGTTCTTCCTGGAGCGGCACCCCAAGCTCGCCCCGGTGAACACGTTCGCCGACGGGATCTTCCTCGCGGGCGCCTGCCAGAGCCCCAAGGACATCCCGGCGACCGTGGCCCAGGCCGGTGCGGCGGCGGCCGAGGCGCTGGCCATGGTGGACAAGGGGTTCGTGGAGATCGAGCCGAACACCGCCGTCATCGACGAGACGATCTGCAGCGGCTGCAAGACCTGCATCCCGCTCTGCCCGTTCACGGCCATCAGCCGCGACGAGGCCAAGGGCGTGGCGGTGGTCAACCAGGCGCTGTGCAAGGGCTGCGGCACCTGCGTGGCGGCCTGCCCGTCGGGCGCCGCCCAGCAGAACATGTTCACCGACGACCAGATCTACGAAGAGATCGAAGGGGTACTCGCAAATGTCTGACGCCACTGCACGGAAGGTGGATGAGGGCTTCGAGCCCCGAATCGTGGCCTTCTTCTGCAACTGGTGCACCTACACGGCCAGTGACCTCGCCGGCACGGCGCGCATGAGCTATGCCCCGAACACCCGGGTCATCCGCATCATGTGCTCGGGCCGCCTCGACCCCGAGTTCGTGCTGGACGCGTTCCACCAGGGCGCCGACGGCGTCCTGATCGGCGGCTGCCATCCGGGCGACTGCCACTACCAGGAAGGCAACTACAAGTGCGTGCGCCGCTACCGGCTCCTCAAGAAGTTCCTGGCCCAGATGGGCGTGGAGGACGAGCGCGTGCGGCTGGAGTGGATCGCCGCCTCGGAAGGCGACAAGGTGCAAAGGGTCACCAATGACATGGTGGCCCAGCTCAAGAAGCTCGGGCCTTTCCGGCTGAGGAAGATGCCGAGGGTGGGCGGGCCGGAGAAGCAGCCGGATCCCGTGACCGTGCGGGTCGCCACCGTCGGTGAGCCTCAAGGAGCCGCGTCATGAGCAAGCCGAAAGTAGGTTTCTACTGGTGCGCCTCGTGCGGCGGCTGCGAGGAGTCCGTCGTGGACCTCGCCGAGGCCATCCTGGACGTGGTGGGCGCGGTGGAGTTCGTCATCTTTCCGGTGGCCATGGACTTCAAGCGTTCCGATGTGGAGGCCATGGCGGACGGCGAGATGGCCGCGTGCCTGATCAACGGCGCGGTCCGCACCTCCGAGCAGCGGGAGATGGCCGAGCTGCTGCGCCGCAAGTCCCAGCTGGTGATCGCCTACGGGGCCTGCTCGTACCAGGGCGGGATCCCGGGGCTCGCCAACCTGTACGACCGTGAGTCCATCCTGCAGCTCGTCTACCACGACACCCCCAGCACCACCAACGCCGAAGGCACCCGCCCGCAGCACAGCACCAAGGTGCCGGGGGGCGAGGTGGAGCTGCCGACGCTGGACGCGGAGGTCAAGAGCCTCGACCAGGTGGTGGAGGTGGACTACTACATCCCCGGGTGCGCCCCGCCGACGCAGCTGCTGAAGGACGCGCTGGGCGCCATCCTGTCGGGCAACCTGCCGCCCAAGGGCACCGTGCTGGCCCCCGAGATGGCCCTGTGCGACGAGTGCCCGCGCATCTCGACCAAGCCCGACAAGCCCATGCTGGACGAGTTCAAGCGGCCGCACCTGACGGCCATCGACCCCGAGAAGTGCCTGCTCGCGCAGGGGCTGCTGTGCCTGGGGGCTTCCACGCGGAGCGGCTGCGGATGGGCCTGCATCAACGCCAACATGCCGTGCACCGGCTGCGGCAGTGCCATGTCCCGCACCCACGACTCGGGCGGCGCGGCCATGTCCGCGCTGGCATCGCTCATCAATTCCAACGACGAAGGCCGGATCGACGAGGTGCTCCAGGCCATCCCCGACCCGGCGGGCACCTTCTATCGCTACGCCCTGCCCGCGTCCATGCTGTTCGGCAAGCAGGGGGCCGGCTCCAACGGGAAAGGTGACCACTCATGAGCCGACACATCATCGTCGACCCCATCACGCGCCTGGAGGGGCACGGGAAGATCGACGTAATCCTCAAGGACAACGGCGAGGTGGACCACGCCTACTTCCAGGTGCCCGAGCTGCGGGGCTTCGAGAAGTTCGCCGAGGGCCGGCCCGCCGAGGACATGCCCCAGATTACCTCGCGCATCTGCGGGGTGTGCCCCATGGCGCACCACATGGCCTCGACCAAGGCGCTGGACGACCTGTACAAGGTCGAGCCCACTCCGGCGGGCAAGGCCATCCGTGAGTTCATCTACAACAGCTTCATGTTCGAGGATCACGCCCTGCATTTCTACTTCCTGGGCGGCCCGGACTTCGTGGTCGGGCCGACCGCGCCCAAGGCGCTGCGCAACGTCGTGGGCGTGATCGACAAGGTGGGCGTGGAGGTCGGCAAGAAGGTCATCGCCATGCGGCGCGAGGTGCGCGACTTCATCTCGCTCATCAGCGGCAAGGTGATTCACCCGGCGTTCGGGCTGCCCGGCGGCGTGTCCCGCGCGGTCAAGCCGGAGGAGCAGCAGCGCGCCATCGCCATCTCCAAGCAGGCCGTCGAGTTCGCCGAGTTCACCCTCGGCGTGTTCAACGACATCGTGCTCAAGAACAAGCAGTACGTGGACCTCATCACCTCGCCCGGCTACACCCACAAGACCTACTACATGGGCCTGGTGGACGCGAAGAACAAGGTCAACTTCTACGACGGCATGCTGCGGGTGGTGGGCCCGGACGGCAAGGAGCACTCCAAGTTCCGCACCCAGGACTACCTCAAGCACGTCTCGGAGCACGTGGAGCCCTGGAGCTACATCAAGTTCTGCTACCTCAAGAACGTGGGCTGGAAGGGCTTCGAGGAAGGGCCGGAGAGCGGCGTGTACGCGGTGGCCCCGCTGGCGCGCCTGAACGCCTCGGACGGCATGCCGACGCCGAAGGCCCAGGCGGCCCATGACCAGTTCTACAACACCCTCGGGGTCAAGCCGGTGCACCACACGCTGGCCTACCACTGGGCGCGCGTGGTGGAGCTGATCTCGGCGGCCGAGATGATGCTGGAGCTGGCGCAGTCGCCGCAGTTCGTGGACCCGAACATCCGCAACATCCCCACCCAGACGCCGACCGAAGGCGTGGGGGTGGTGGAGGCGCCGCGGGGCACGCTGTTCCACCACTTCGTCACCGACCCGAACGGCGTCATCACCAAGGCCAACCTGATCGTGGCCACCCAGAACAACGCGGCCCGGATCGCCATGTCGGTGGACCGCGCGGCGAAGGCGGTGATCAAGGGCGGGAAGGCCGACGACGGCATCATGAACATGGTGGAGATGGCCTTCCGCGCGTACGACCCGTGCCACGGCTGCGCCACGCACGCGCTGCCCGGGAACATGCCGCTGATCGTGCGCCTGTACGATCCCCAGCACCGGCTCGTCCAGGAGATCCGCCGCGACCCGGCCGGCGCATGAGCGGCAGGAGGGGGAGGGGGGCACGATGCAACCGGATCCTCAGGAACTGATCGAAAGCCTGGGCCTGGAGTCGCCGCTGGTGGGCTTCTACGACCCGCCCGACGTCGCGCCCTTCGAGCCGGTAGTGCGGCCGGCGCCGGGCAAGACCACCTGCATCTTCGCGTTCTACCGCAACTGGATGAAGGGGGACACCCTGTGCCTCACCCCGGAGAACTTCGGGTGCCGGGGCGCGGGGTCGTGCCTGCTGAGCGTGCCGGTGCGGTCCACGGAGGAGCTGGTGGCCTTCCTGGTGGAAGGGGAGGGGCTTCGGAAGTCGCGCGAGCTGATGCGGCCGTGGGTGGAGCGCCGCAGGACGCACCAGCCGGAGTTCGGCCACGTGGTGATCGGCCCGCTGCGGCGGGACCAGTACGCCCACCTGAAGGCGGTGACCTTCTACGTCAACCCCGACCAGCTCTCCGCACTGGTGGTGGGGGCGCACTACAATAGCGGGCCGGACAGCCCGCCGCCGGTGGTGGCGCCGTTCGGGTCCGGCTGCATGCAGCTGCTGCCCGACCACTCGGACCGGGCCGTGCCCCAGGCGGTGATCGGCGGCACCGACATCACCATGCGGCACTTCCTGCCGCCGGACACGCTGGCGTTCACGGTGAACAAGCCGATGTTCCGGCAACTGTGCGAGCTGGACGTGAAGAGCTTCCTGCACAAGCACGTGTGGCGGGAACTCAAGGACGCCCGCGAGCTGGTGTGAGGGGGACGAGGTGAAGAAGCTGGTCCTGGGGCTGGGGAACGACCTCCTGGCGGACGACGCCATCGGGGTCATGGCCGCGCGCGAGCTGGAGCCGCGCCTGGCCGGACGGGCCGACGTGGTGGCCTCCGCCCTGCACGGCCTGGCGCTCCTGGACCTGCTCGCGGGCTACGACGCCGCGGTCATCGTGGACGCCGTGCTCACCGGGCGCCGCCCGGTGGGCGAGGTGTTTGACATCGATCCCGCCACCCTCCAGCCGGTGGCGGGAGCCTCGCCCCATTTCGCCGGGCTGCCGGAGCTGCTGGCACTCGCCGATCGGCTGGAACTTCGATTTCCCCGGCGCCTGCGGGTGGTGGCGGTGGAGGTAGGGGACCCGCTCACGGTGGGCGGCCCGATGACCCCTGAAGTCCGGGCTGCGCTGCCGCGCCTGTGTGACCGGGTGGAGCGGGCGCTGGGGGATCTCAACTAGGGCGCGGGCGACGGGCCCCGGCCGGACGGCGGCGCCGCTGGCCGCTGCGCCGTCGGACTCCGGGGCCTGGCCCGCGCCCTCGACGCTGTTCAGGCCCCCCCGGGCCTGCTAGAATGCGCCCGGTTCCGCTGCGCGGGCGAGACGACCGGATGCGCCACCCCGGAGTGCCCCCGCACCCAAGCTGGCCCCCGCCCGGTTTGTCCGGACGCCCCTGGAATCCGCCCCGCAGCAGCAGCCCGGCCCCTCGCCCCGAGATCATGAGCCACGCGCCTCGACAGGCGCGGCCACGGAAGGTCCGGTGCTCCACATCTGGACCAGGGCTGGTCCCAGGGCCGCACCCAGAGCCTGAAGAGGCGCGCTACACTCCGCGGCCCCTCGGCGCACCCGCCGGGGGGCCGCGGCTTACCTGCCCGCGGGGCCGCGGCCTACCCGCCCGGGATTGCGGCTCACGGGGGCCGCGGCTCGCGCGGCGCCGCCCGCTTTTGACACGCCGCGAGCCGGCTGGGATACTCGGGGCTCTGAACGCATCCACCTCCACCCGGCGGGGCCATGAGATTCCTCGGCATCCAGAACATGCAGGCGGAAGGGTTCGGCCGGTTCGACAGCCTGCTGGCGGAGATGGGCGTCCAGTTTGACTGCTTCCGGGCGTTCGAGGGGCAGGCGCTGCCGGCCCCGGATCCGTACGACGCGATCCTGATCGGCGGCACCCCGGTCGCCGCCTACGAGCTGGAGAGCCACCCCTTCCTGGTGGCCGAGGAGCGGTACCTGCGCGCGGTGGTGGAGGGCGGGCAGCCGTGCCTCGGGGTGTGCTTCGGGGCGCAGCTCCTGGCCAAGATCCTGGGCGCCGGCGTCCGCCGCGCGCCCCGGAAGGAGATCGGCGTCTACCCGCTGGCGCTGACCGAGGCCGGCAGGGCCGACCCGCTGCTGCGGGGCTTTCCCGGGCGGTTCCAGGTCTTCCAGTGGCACGGGGACACCTTCGACATCCCCGCCGGCGCCGAGCTGCTGGCGGCCGGGGAGGATTGCCCCAACCAGATGTTCCGCCGGGGGAGCGCCGCGGGGGTCCAGTTCCACCTCGAGACCACTCCGGGGGAGGCCGCGGTGTGGGCCCGGGTGTACGCCGACGAGGTGCGCCAGTTCGGCCGGCCCCCGGAGGAGCTGCTCGCCGAGATCCGCCGGCACGAGCCGGCCGCCCGCGAGCTGGCGGAGCGGTTCGTCCACAACCTGGTGGGCTGGGTGGGGGCTCTCCAGGGCCGCTGAGGGCGCCCGCCCTTCACAGGCCTCAAGAACGGATTATCCTTATCAGGGGAAGACTGGCGGGTTGTGCGCCCCTGGGGGCGGCGGGTGAGGCGGGCTCGGGGCCGTGGGCGGGGGGTCCCGGCAGTCGAGGAGGCCGCCTATGAAGCGATCGGTACCATTCGCAGCCGCGTTGCTCCTGGTCCTGGCAGCCGTTCCGGCGCGCTCGGGCCAGAATGCCGGGGCCACCGCCCGGCTCTACTGGCTCACCTCCAACACCGCGGCGCTGTCCGGCAACAACTCCACCGCTGCCATTCCCAGGTGTCTCGTGACCCTCAAGGGCCTCGCCAGCCTTCGCGCCGTGGACATCCAACTGTGGGTCAACGCCTGCGACTTCAGCGGCCTCCCGCCCGCGTGGCAGTTCCAGGCCGGCGGCTGCGCCGAGGGCAACTTCACCGCCTACACCGGCGGCTTCACCTCCGGCACCTCGAGCATCTGGCCCAACGCGTTCACCGCCGATCCGGCGCTGCCGGTGTGGACCGAGGCCGGCATGCACTACGGCACCGGCGATTGCTGGCTGCTCCCCCACGGCTTCGGCATGATCCGGCTCCAGGCGGTGGGCACGGCCGGAGTCGCCCGTCAGACGTCCACCGAGTACGGGGTGTTCGGCTTTCAGCTGGATCTGGAGACCGGCTGCCAGGGCGATGTCGTGGACCCGAACGGCCCGGCGCCGGTCCTGCTCTGGCCGGTCCTGCGCGACACCTGCCACGCGGGTTGCCACGGGATCCAGATCGCGGTGTGGGACGCCAGCCTCGCGCGCGACTACGTCGCCCTCGATCCGAACTACTCGTATCTCACCTGGAACGGCCAGCTGTCGCCCGAAGGGTGCCTGATGCCGGAGAACGCGGCCCAGGCGTGCCAGGCCCCGGCGATTCCGTCCACCTGGGGTCGCCTCCGGAGGCTCTACCGCTAGGCGATCGGCCTCCTGGCCGGCGACATCGGCGGGTGCCTACCCCTCCAGCCCCCACACGGTGTCCAGCACCGTGCCGTCCACCCATTTCACCACCGCCACCGACCGGCCGCTGAGCTTGGGCCGGGCGGGCGGGCCGCCGCAGATGGCCTCCACTTCCTTCTTGAGCTGACGGATCGGCTTGATCGGCAGGCCCGAGCCGCGGGTGGCCTCCAGCAGGTCCCCGCGGAGCGGGTTGATGGCGATCCCGCGCTCGGTGACCACCACGTCGATCAGCTCGCCCGGGCCGCACAGGGTGGTGACCCGGTCCACGATCACCGGGATGCGGTCGCGGAAGCTGGGCACGGCCAGGATGGCGCAGCCGCCGTGCAGGCAGTTCTGCCACCCGCCGATGCCGTGCAGCAGCCGCCCGTCGGAGTGGGTGACCACGTTGGCGTTGAAGTTCACGTCCACCTCGGTGGCGCCCAGCACTGCGGCGTCCACCAGCTGCGCGAAGTTGCCCTTGCCGTGGTCGTTGTACGAAGTGAACGGGCTGGTGGGCACGTGCCGCGGGTCGCTGGCGATGGACTGCACCGCATCCAGGTCGAAGGTCTGGCCGTCCAGGATGTAGTCGGTCAGACCCTCCTGCAGGAGCTCGACCAGGTACTTCGTGGAGCCGCCGCGGACGAAGCGGGCCCGGACGCCGGCTTCCTTCATCATCTCCTTCAGGTACATGACGAACGCCAGCGCGAT
>DATKKS010000050.1:0-8154 GCA_035542815.1 Saccharimonadales bacterium (SeqCode)
CACGATCATGCCGTTGGCGATCGTGGGATAGCGGTAGAAGCCGTCCGGGAGCGCCGCCTCGGCGCGCGCGGCGGACGGACGGGACAGCGCGGCGACGACCAGCAGCAGCAGCCACGAGAACCTGCGCATCGGATCCCCCCATGTTCGAACCGGGACCGGGCCGCGCCGCAGGGGCGGCCGCGGCCCGGATCCTCCCCCGCGGAGACTATCACAGGACGGGAAGCGGCGCGCCCGGGGCGCAGGGCGCGAGGGGGGCGTGCGGGAGCGCGGGCGTTCGGGAACTGCGTGCGGAGGCGCCCGGGCTCCGGCGCTACAGCAGCTCGCGCAGCCGCGCGTAGCCGGCCCGGCTCACCGGCAGCTCGGTGCCGTCCTTCAGGATCGCGACGCGGCGGTCCTTGGCGTACGGCTCGAGCCGCTCGAGGCGGTCCAGGTTGAGCACGTAGGAGCGGTGGATGCGCACGAAGCGCTGCGGGTCCAGCCCGGCGGCGATGTCGGTGAGCGGCTGGAGCTTCAAGTGGGTGCGGCCCTCGCTGCGGATGGCCGCGTAGTCGTCCTGGGCCTGGATCCAGTCCACCCCGTCCAGCGGGATCACCTGGACCCGGGCGCCGTCCTTCACCAGCAACCGCTCCAGGTAGCGCCCCGGCGAGCGGGCGGCGGTGCCCAGCGCCACCGCCGAGGGCCCGCGGGTTGCCCCGGCTGCGCCGGAGAGCCGGCCGCGCACCTGCTGCACCGCCTCCGCCAGCCGCTCCCGCCCGATGGGCTTCATCACGTAGTCCACCGCGTGCACCTGGAAGGCCCGCAGCGCGTACTCGTCGTAGGCGGTCACGAACACCACCGCCGGCGGCGCCTCCAGCAGCTCCAGCACCTCAAAGCCGTCCAGCTTGGGCATCTGCACGTCCAGCAGCACCAGGTCGGGCGCCAGCTCGCCGATGGACTTGAGCGCCTCGAACCCGTTGGCGCATTCGGCCACGATCTCCACGTCCGGCTCGGCGCCCAGGTACTCGCGCAGCAGGGAGCGCGCCGGCGCCTCGTCGTCCACGATCACCGTCCGGATGCGGCGCGGCTCAGGAGCCATGGGCCTCCCCCTCGCCGCCGGTGGCGGCCGGCAGCCTGAGAAGCACCCGGAAGGACTCCGGCTCGCGGAACGCGTCCACCCGCGTGGCGCGCGGGTCCAGCGCCGCCAGGCGCCGCCGGACGTTCTCCAGGCCCATCCCCTGGCCGCGGCGCGCAGGGGCCTCGGGGTCCCGGGGGTTCTCGACGCAAATCTCCAGCGCCCCCTCCGCCACCCGGGCCGCGACCCGCACCGTGCCGCCCTCCACCCGGTCGGCCACCCCGTGCTTCACCGCATTCTCGATCAGCGGCTGGATCAGGAGCGGCGGCACCAGGCAGCGGCCGGCGTCGGCCGGAACGTCCTTCTCGAACCCCAGCCGGGCGCCGAAGCGCACCTGCTCCACCGCCAGGTAGCACTCCGCCAGCGCCAGCTCCTCGGCGAAGGCCACCCGCTGGCGCGCCCCCAGGCTGAGGCTCGCGCGCAGGAACTCCCCCAGCAGCTGGCACATCCGCCGGGCCGCCTCCGGCTCGCTCCCGGCTAGGGCGCTGATGGAGTTCAGGCTGTTGAACAGGAAGTGCGGGTTGAGCTGCGCGCGGAGCGCCCGCAGCTCGGCCTCGCGCGCCGCGACCTGCGACTCGAGCAGCCGCCGCTCCGCGTTCCGGGCCGCCTCCGCGGCCAGCAGGAAGTAGTGCCCGGCCATGGACTGCGCGTACAGCACCGCCCCGGAGACCGCCAGCAACCCGCCGGTCCGGAGGATCTCCCCCCGCACCAGGCCCTGGTGGAAGAGCTGGCCCAGCGCCGCGTCCCACGCGGCGCCCAGCGCCGCCCACAGCAGCCCGGCCAGCGCCGCGGCGGTCGCGATCACCGCCGCCAGGCGCTCCGGCGGCACCGCCCCCAGCGGGTTCGCGCGGCACACCCACCAGGCCGACAGGCAGGCGAACGCGTAGAACAGCGTGAGCGGCGCGACCAGCAGCGCCAGGAAGCCGGCCGGGCGCGGCTGCACCAGCGACAGCAGCGCCCCGATCAGCAGCCCGATGCCGAGCCACGCGCCGAAGTACAGCGCCGGCCGCAGCCGGCCCGCCAGCAATGGGTGCATGCCTCAGTTCTTGATGACCATGCCGCCCAGGAACGTGGTGCCGGTGACCATCAGCCGGCCGCGCGGCTCGCCCGCCGGGTGGCGGGACTGGTCGTCCACCCCGCCCATGATCGGCGTGCCCTGGAACTCCACGGCCCAGTCCTCCGGGATGAACAGGTTCACGCCGCCCATCACCAAATTCACCTCGAGCCAGGCGGTGTCCGTGGCCATCCGTGCCCCGCGCAGGTCGATGTCCCCCCCGCCCAGCACCGCGGTGATCTCGCCGCGCTTGAGCTGCTGCAGGGTGATCCGGCGGGAGATGCTGGCCATCACCATGTCAATCTTGAACGTGGTGGCGGGATCGTAGGGCTCCCTGGGACGCGCGGCGCCCGCTTCCTCCGACGCCCCGGGCGCACCCCCGGGTGCGCTGGCCGGCTCCCCCGGCGCGCCGGCCGCGCCCCATGGCGAGCGGGCCGCCTCCCCCGCCGCGCCGGCCACACCACCGCCCGCCCCGCCGCCCGGCCCGCCCGCCGCCTCCGGCCCGGGGCCGCCGCTCGCGCTCTCGGCGGTGCTCCCCGGCGCCCCCCAGCGGTTCGGCCTCCTGACCACCCACCCGTACACCCGGGGGCCGTGGAAGTCCCGCGGCCGGGGCCCGACGTACCCGACGCGGTACACCCTGCGAACCCCGCCGGTGAGGATGGCGACCCCCAGCAGCACGAACACCACCGGCCACAGCGCCCACACCTCGCGCCGGACGACGCCGAGGTTGTGCAGCAGCAGCCAGGTCCCCGCCAGTGTCACGAGCGAGCCCCACATCCACGCGCGGCAGCGGCCGATGCCGAGCAGGCAGGCCAGGCCGTAAGCGATCAGCACCACCGGCCACCACAGCAGCGCGTCGTGCGCCCCGGCCACGCCGAGGTTGTCGAGCGCGAGCAGCACTCCCCCCGCGATCACCCCGAACCCCAGGAGCAGCCGGCCGGGGGAAAGCCTGGATCTCTCAAGCATCCGGCATCCGTCCTTTCTTGGTGGGCACCCGGCCGATGCCGAGCGCCAGGATCATGCTGCACAGCGCGGCGCCCGGCAAGACCGGCCAGGCGCGCGAGACCGCCGCCAGCGCATGGCCCATCGCCCGCACCACCGCGCCCGCGACCGGCGGCACGCCGCAGCGCCCCAGCAGTCCGATCCCGCAGCCCAGGGCCATCCACATCACGCACGAGGCGAGCGCCGCGACGGCCGCGATCCAGGCGGTCCGCTCGCCCCACCCCAGGCGCTCACTCATGGCCCACCCGCGCGCAGCCGGGCGCGGCCTCCGAGCCGGCCGACGGCCCCAGCCCCCGCCGGCCGTGGGGGGCGAACACGATGCTCAGCACAGCGCTCTCCTTTCTCCCGGGCGCTCCGCCCGGAGTGCAACACCACGATTGGAAGCAGGTCCAGACCTCGCAGGCCGGCGTGGAGCGGCCGAAGTGGAGCCAGGACGGCGGAACCGGCCGCGAGACGAGCGAGGCGGAGCGCAGGAGGCGCGCAGCCGAGCGTCCGGCCGAGAGGTGCTGGACCTGCTTCCAATGTACGGCGCCCGGGAGCGGATATCGCGGGAGGATCGGCGAATGGCGGCGGAGCATCGGTGAACGCGCGCCGGCGGCGGGGAGCCGGGCCGTACTGCAGGGGGTCGGCCGGCAGACGGGCGGGGGCGGCCGCGGACTGCAGCAGCGGGACGTGGAGCGGGCGGGCCGGGCCTAGCGCCACACGGCCGCGCCCACCGCCGCGCCCGCGGCGATCAGCCAGGCCGGGTTGAGCCGGAATACCACCAGGGCGAGGAGACTGGCCAGGGCCAGCGCGGCGCCGGCGGGATCGGCCACCGCCACCCGCGCCAGGATCAGGGTCACGAACGCCATCAGCGCCAGCGAGCCCACGTTGACCCCGTCCAGCACCGCCCCCGCCAAGCGCGAGCGCCGCATCCGAGGCACCAGCGGTCCGCTGACGGCGACGAAGAGGAACGCCGGCAGGAAGATGCCCGCGGTGGCGACTGCGGCGCCGCGCGCCCCGCCCAGCAGGTAGCCCACGAAGGTGGCGGTGGTGAACACCGGGCCGGGCGTGAACTGGCCCACCGCGATGGCGTCCAGGAGCTGCCGCTCGGTGAGCCAGTGCAGCCGCTGCACCAGGTCGGCCCGCAGGAAGGCCAGCAGCACGTAGCCGCTGCCGAAAAGCACCGCGCCGATCTTCACGAACACCAGGAACAGCGGGCCCAGCCCGAAGGGCGCCGCCGCGGCGGGGACGGTTAGCGCGGCCCCGGCCCACGCCGGCCCGGCCGCGGCGGCCCCCGGGAGCCCCGCCGCGAGGCGCGCAAGCCGGCCGGCCCGCGGTGGCCCCGCGGCGTCCGGGCGGACCTCAGCGGAGCCCGCTCCGCCCGCCACCCCGGCGCGGGGCTCCCGAGGCGGGGCGGCCGGCGGCGGACCGCTTCCCGCGCCCCGCCGCACGCCCAGCGCCGCCAGCGCCCCGCAGCCGGCCAGCACCAGCAACTCGTGCAGTCCGAGCCAGGTCGCGGCCAGCGCCCCGGCGGACAGCGCCGCGTGCCACGGATTCCGAACCGCGCTGCGCAGCAGCCGCCACAGCGCCTGGGCGACCACCGCGATGACCACCGCCTGCATCCCGTGGAGCGGCCCCCGGACCGCCGGCAGCGAGCCGAAGCGCGCGTAGGCCCACGCGAGCCCCGTGACCATCAGCGCCGCCGGCAGGATGAAGCACGCGCCGGCCACCACCAGGCCGCGGGCGCCGCCCCGCGCGTGGCCGATGTGGATCGCAAGTTCGGTGGAGTTGGGGCCGGGGATCAGGTTGGTCGCGCCGAGATAGTCCAGGAACTGCTCGCGGCTCAGCCAGCCGCGCCGCTCCACCACCTCGCGCTGCATGAGCGCGATGTGCGCCGCCGGGCCGCCGAAGGCGCTCACCCCGAGCCGGAGGAACAGCCCGGCGATCTGCCGCAGCGGCGTCGGCGCGCCCCCGGCGCCGGCCGCCCCGCGCTGGGGCACGGCGCGGCCCCCTAGCGGGGGGCGCCGGCGCCGCCGGGCGGCGCGGGCCCGGGCGCCACCGCCCCCGGCGCGAGGACCACCAGCTCCCCCGCCATCATGGGCGCGTGGGCCGGCATGTTGCAGACGAACGGGTAGATCCCGGCGCGGGCGGCGACATAGGTGGCGCGGGTCTCGCGCTGGCCGGGGACCGGCACGGCCAGGCCGGGCAGCACAAACATGTGCGCGTCGTCCTCCGGGTTGAGGATCCGGAAGCGCACCGTGTCGCCCTCGACCACGGTCACGGTGCTGGGCACGAAGGCGTACACCTCGCGGCCCTCCAGCAGGCCGCCGCGGGCGAAGTCGGCGCGCAGGAACGGGAACTGTCCCTGCTGCTCGTGCACCAGCAGCGGCACCGCGGTGAGGGTCACCTCGCGGGAGCGCGGGACGTACCGCCGCGCGGCCTCCCGCCGCGGGGCGCACCCCGGGGCGGGCAGGAGCAGCAGCCCGGCCAGCGCCGCCAGTTCGGGCAGAGCGGGGAGCAGCGCTCGCATGGCCCCGCCCGGGCCTACCTCCCCAGCGCCGCGCGCCACTTGGCCGCGGCGTCCGGCTTGCCCCAGGCGGTGTACAGGTCCACCAGCGCCTGGGTGACGTTGGAGGCGCCGCCCCCGGCTGGGCCGCGCGCGGCATCCGCGGCGGCGCGGGCCTGCAGCAGCACCGCCTCGGCGTCGGAGTAGTGCTTGCGGGCGCGCAGGATCCCGGCCAGGGCCACCTGGCAGCTCATCACCGCGGGGCTGCCGGCGGGGCCGTGCTCGAGCTGGATGGCCAGCGCCTCGCGCTGCAGCTCCTCGGCGTCCCCCAGCCGGCCCTGGGCCACGCGCAGCTCCGACTGGCGCCGGAGCGCGTCGGCCACCTCGGGGTGCCGCTCGCCCAGCCCGCTCTTCAGGATGTCGAGGCCGCGCTTCAGGGCGTCGTCGGCCTGGGCCAGCCGGCCCGCGCGCTGGCAGGCCGACCCCAGGCGGATCCAGGTCCGCCCCACCGGCACGCTCTCCGGGCCCAGCCCCTCCTGGCGCATGGCCAGCGCCCGCTGCAGCGCGGCCAGGGCCTGGTCGTAGCGGCCACCCTGCAGGTAGATCTCGCCCTGGCTCTCCAGGGCCTGGGCGATCAGGGGGTGGGCCTCCCCCAGGTAGCTCTGCCGGACGGCGACCGCCTGCCGGTACAGCGAGTCGGCCACCTCCGGGTCGCCCATGCGCACCCGGTTCGCGGCCATGCGCTCCAGCACGTCCGCGACCTTGGCCGGCGGAGGCACCGGCAGGGCCCGGTCGATGGCCAGCTCGGCGTGCAGCAGCGAGTCGGCGCCGGCGTAGTCCTGCTGCCGGCCGGCCGCGACGTAGGCCAGCGTCGCCAGCACGTCGGGCGCCGCCGCCCCGCGCTGCGCGCCCTGCCGGAGCAGCATGTCGTAGGCCGAGTGGGCCAGCGAATCGGCCTCCGCGTAGCGCCCCTCGCGCGCCACCGTCGCCGCCAGCATGTTGAGCATCGCGGCCATGGTGTCGCTGGCGGGGCTGCCCGCCTGGCGCTGGTTGCGCAGCGCCTCCTGGAGCCAGCGTTCCGCGCCGTCGTACTGGCCGGCGCGCTGCTGCAGGCCGCCCAGCTCGCGCTCGAGGCTCGCCTGCAGCGCCGGGTCGGGATTCGGCGCGGCGCCCAGCCGCTGGATGGCCCCGCCCAGCAGCGTCTCGGCCTCCGCGTACCGGCCCACGCCCTCGAAGGCCGAGGCCACCGCGGTGCGCACCGCGGCGTCCACCTCGGGCTGGGCCTCGAACGAGGTCCCGATCTTGCCCTGCGCCTTCTGGAGCGCGGCCTCCAGCGTCACCTTCCGGCCGCCGCCCGCCCAGGGGTCGGCGGTGGCCAGCAGGTCCTGCAGGAACTTGTTGATGGCCTGGGCCCGGGCGGCCTCGCTGCGGGCCTGCAGGCCACTGGCCTCGGCCGCCCGGCGCTGGGCCTCCTCCGCGGCCCGCGCGGCCTCCGCCGCCCGGCGCTGGCGGGCCTCGTCGGCCTGCGCCCGCACCGCCACGGCCTCCGCGCGCAGCGCCGAGGTCCGCTCCCGCAGCGCCGCAGCCCGCTGGGCCTCGGCCTCCATGCGCCGCTCCTCGGCCAGCTTGCGCGCCTGCTCGGACTCCCGCTGGTGCGCCAGCGCCAGCGCCTCGGCCGACAGGGTGCGCGCCAGGCGCGACGTGGCCAGGTCCTCGGCCCGCCGCGCCCGCACCGCCTCCAGCGAGCTGGCCACCACCCCGGCCACCAGCACCACGAACGTCGCCGCGACCCCCGCCACCAGCACCCGGTTCCGCCCCGCGAACTTGCGGAGCTGGTACATGGTGCTGGGCGGCCGGGCCAGGATCGGCTGCGAGGCCAGGTAGCGGTCCACGTCCTGGGCCATCGCCGCGGCGCTGGCGTAGCGCCGCTCGGCGTCCTTCTCCAGCGCCTTGCCCACGATGGTCTCGATGTCGGCGTCCAGGTGGCGGGTGCCGCCCAGCGTGGTGCGCAGCGACTTGGGCGGCTCCTCGCAGATCACCCGCACGGCGTCCACCAGCGAGGCCCGGCCCACGTCGTAGGGGCGCCCGCCGGTGAGCATCTCGTACAGGATCACCCCCAAGGCGTACACGTCGGTGCGGACGTCAATGGCCTCGGCGTGGCCGCGGGCCTGCTCCGGGGACATGTACGGCAGGGTGCCTTTGATCACCCCCACCTCGGTCACCTGGGTGGCGTGCACGTCGCCCTCGGTGATCCGCGCCAGGCCGAAGTCCAGGATCTTCACCTCGGGCGTGCGGATCCCCGAGTAGGTGCTGACGGTGCCCTCGCCGGAGGTCTCCTCGGTCACGATGATGTTGGTGGGCTTGAGGTCGCGGTGGATGACCCCGCGCTGGTGGGCGTAGTGCACGGCGTCGGCGATCTTCCGGAACAGCGCCAGGCGGAAGCGCAGCTCCTCCGGCTGGGTGACCGGGGGCCGCTGCCGCATGTAGGCGTCCAGGTTC
>DATKKS010000051.1:0-8433 GCA_035542815.1 Saccharimonadales bacterium (SeqCode)
GGCCGGCGGTGTCCGGGCCGCCCTCGCCGGGCGCGCCCGCGGGGCCCGCCCCGGTGGCGGGGGGCACCTCCGGCGGGGCGGCCGCCGCGCCGGGGGCGCCGGCCGCTCCGGCCGGGGTGGATCCAGACGACTTCGCGGCCCGCGTGGCCCTCGATCGGAGCGAGCAGTCGGCCGCGGCCCCGGCCGCCGCCACGCCCGTTCCGGCAGCCGGCCCCGAGCGCCGCAATCCGTCGGACCGCAGCCCCGCGGCCGCGCCGGCCCCGGCGGAGCTGGGCGCGGTCCTGGGGTTGGGGGTCTCGGCGGCCCTGATCGCCTTCAGCCTGGTGCTGGCCTTCTCGCAGCGCCGGCACTTCCGGGCGCTGCTGCGGCCCGGCCGGAGCGCGCCCGCGGTGGCGCCGCCGGCAGCCGCGCCGGCGCCCGCGCCGCGCCCGGCCCGCGCTCGCTCGCTCCGCCCGGCGGCCGCGGACGCGGCGGGCGCCGCGGGCGCCGCGGAGATCGTGGAACTCCGGCGCCTGGCGGCGGAGCTGCAGCACACCATCGAGGAGTTGCGCGCCGAGCGGGCGCGCTGGGAGCGGGAGTGGGAGCAGCGCGAGACGCAGTGGCTGCGCGCCGCGCGCCGCGCGGAGCAGGCCGAGGCGGCGCCGGCCGACGCGCCGGCCGCCGCGCCGGCCCGGGGCCCGGAGCCGGAGGACCGGATCCTGGCGGTGCTGCGCGCCGAGGAGCCGCGGCCCACCGACCCGGCCGGGGTGCTGGCGCGGGTGGAGCAGCTGTTGTCGGAGGGGCTGCCGGCGGAGGAGATCTCCCGGCGGCTGCGGGTGGGGTTGCGTGAGATCCAGTGGATGATGCGCCTGGGGGCGCTGGAGGCGGGCTCCCGCGGCTGAGGCCGGCGGAGCCGCCGCGGGGGCTGACCCGGGGCGGCGGCCGGACCGCTCGCGGGATCCATACCGGAGGGACGCATGAAGGCTCGCAACGGACGCGGGGCGCGCGGCCTCTTCGAGGCCAGCACGCACTTTCTCAAGAGCCAGCAGCGGATGGTCAAGCTGCTGAGCACGCGCGGGTGCCTGGCCGGCAAGGAAGCCGAGGGCGCCACCCTGAAGCTCGAGAAGCTGATGGATGAGAAGCGGCCGGCCCAGTGCCTGGGCGAGTGCACCAAGATCAACGAGCGGCTCATCACCGCGCTCAAGAAACAGGACAAGCCCGGGGCCGGGGAGACCCCCGAGCTGGCGCTGCTGCTGAAGATGAGCCGGGTGATCCAGGAGACCGACGACCCGCAGGCGGTGTTCCGCGGGGTGCTCGGGCTGCTCAAGCAGCTGGTGGCCTTCGAGAACGGCTCCCTGTACCTGGTGGACCGGAACTCCCGGATTCTGTCGCTGGCCTACCAGGACGGGGAGCGGGTGGACCTCATCCGCGGGGTGCGCTTCGAGCACGGTTACGGGTTCTCCAGCTGGGTGGCCAAGGAGCGCCGCCCGGTGCTCCTGAACGACCTGCGGCGCGAGGCCCAGCCGGGCCTGCCGGTGGTGCGGAGCTTCCTGTCGGTGCCGCTGCAGGTGGGCTCGGAGCTGATCGGGGTGGTCAACCTGAGCCACTCCTGCGCCCACGCCTTCGCCGAGCGCGACAAGGAGCTGCTCATCCTGGCGTCCTCGCTGGCGGCCGCCACCATCGAGCACGTGCTGCACTACCAGAGCGTCAAGGAGATGGCGGTCACGGACGACCTGACCTCGGTGTACAACCGCCGCTACTTCCAGGAGCGGCTGCAGCAGCAGGCGCAGCTCTCGGAGCGCTACCTGCACCCGTACTCGCTGGTGTTCATCGACATCGACCACTTCAAGCAGTTCAACGACGCCCACGGCCACGCCGCCGGCGACCAGGTGCTGGCGGAGCTGGGCCGGCTGCTCAAGCGGTGGGCCCGGACCTCGGACGTGGTGGTGCGCTACGGCGGCGACGAGTTCGTGGTGCTGCTGCCGCACACCGACCTGGACGGGGCGCTGCTGGCCGCGGAGCGGCTGCGCTCCTCCATCGAGGCGCACCCGTTCCCGCGGCGTCGCCGGATCACGGTGAGCCTGGGCGTGGCCAGCTACCCGCGCGACGGCAAGGCCCGGGAGGACCTGGTGCACAAGGCCGACCAGGCGCTGTACCTGGCCAAGCGGTCCGGGCGGAACTGCATCCAGTCCCTCCAGCCTGTGCCGCCGCCGGGGGCCGATGCTCCGCGGATGAACTGACATGGGACCGACCCCGGAATCCGCGGTGCGCCCGGCGCCCGCGCCCTCCCCTTCGGCGCCCGTCTCGCCGGTCGAGCGCCGCCGCGAGAAGCTGCTCGTGGTGGACGACGAGAAGGGCGTGCTGGACGTGTTCCTGGACTTTTTCGGCGAGGAGGGCTACGAGGTCCACGCCGCCGCCGACGGCGCCCAGGCGCTGGACCGCATCCGCGAGGAGGAGTATGACCTCATCCTCACCGACATCAACCTGCCGGGCGCCAGCGGGCTGGAGGTGGTGCGGGCCGCCAAGCGCCGCAACGCCGAGACCGGGGTGCTGGTGATCACCGGGCACGCGTCGCTGAGCACCGCCATCGAGGCCATGCACTGCGGTGCGAACGACTTCATCATGAAGCCGTTCGACCTGCTGGCGGTGTCCCAGGTGGCCGAGCGCACCCTGCGCGGCAAGCGCCTGGCCGAGGAGAACCGGCGGCTGGTGGCGTGCCTGACCCTGGCCAACGAGAAGCTCCAGGCCAGCGAGGAGAGCCTGCAGGCGCGCGTGGACGCCGCCACCCGCACCCTGCGGACGCTGTTCGAGATGAGCCGCGAGGTGAGCGCCTCGCTGTCCCTGTCCACCACCCTGGCGGTGGTCACCGAGAAGTGCCGCGAGCTGCTGGAGGCGCGCGCCTGCGCCGCGTTCCTGCGGGACGAGGACACCGGCAACTTCCTGGGCGAGGGCGTCGCAGGCGCCGACCCGGCGGTGGTGAAGTCGCTGGTGTTCCACCCGGGGGAGGGGGTGCTGGGGAAGGCCCTGGCGGACCCGCGCGGCGTGTGCGCGGCCCAGGGCGCGGCGGAGTTCGACGCCGATGACACCCTCGCGCTGCTGCGGGCCTCCTCGGTGGCGTGCCTGCCGATGCTGGCCTCCGGCCAGCCGTTCGCCCTGCTGGCCGCGGTGGACCGCGACGGCGGCTTCGACGCCCAGGCCATGGAGCTGATGGCCCTGTACGCCGGCGCCGCCAGCAACGCCATCCGGAACGCCCAGCTGTTCGAGAAGACCCGCGAGCTGGACCGCCTCAAGTCCGAGTTCGTGGCGGTGGTCTCGCACGAGGTGCGCACCCCGCTGACCGCCATCCGCGGCTCGCTGGAGCTGCTGGGCAACCCCGCCTACTGGGAACTCAGGCCGCCCCAGCGCGAGCTGCTGGACATCTGTCAGGCCAACACCGACCGGCTGATGATGCTGATCAACGACATCCTCGACTTCTCCAAGCTGGAAGCCAACCGCATGGCCCTGGCGCGGACCCAGGTCCGGCTGGCGGACGTGTGCCGCCAGGCCGCCACCAACATCCGCTCGCTCCTGGACAAGAAGCAGATCCGGCTGACCCTGGAGATGCCGGAGCCGGAGGGCGAGTCGGAAGTGGACCCGCACCGCGTGGGCCAGGTGCTCACCAACCTGCTGGGCAACGCGGTCAAGTTCTCCCCGCCGGAGACCGAGATCATCCTGCGGCTGGTGGAGGACGCGGACAGCGCGGTGATCGAGGTGGAGGACCACGGCGAGGGGATCGCCGACTCGGACCTGCCCAAGCTGTTCCAGCGGTTCCAGCAGGTGGACGCCTCGGCCACCCGCAAGAGCGGCGGGACCGGGCTGGGCCTGGTGATCTCCAAGGCCATCGTGGAGCTGCACGGCGGGGAGATCTCGGTGCGCAGCCAGCTGGGCCAGGGCAGCACCTTCAGCGTGCGCCTGCCCCGCACCGCCCCGGAGGGCTCGGAAGCGTCCGCCGAGGAGCCCCAGGAGCGAGCGGCCTAGCCGCGCCGCCCCCGGCTACCAGCGGCCCTCCAGCGCCAGGCTGCCCACCAGCTGGGTCAGCCGCGCGCCCGCCACGTGCGCCGCGTCGCGCACCCGGCGCCACCCCAGCGAACCCTCCAGCTGCACGTTGTCGCGCGCGAACCAGCGCGCCCCGGCGTCCAGCCCCAGAGTCTTCTCCACCACCCCCAGCAGCTCGCCCGGCGGCGCCTGGAGTCCGGGGTGCAGGACGTCCAGGTACTGGCCCAGCGTGCCCTCGCCGTGGGCCAGGTAGTCCGCCGCCACCCACGCCTTGAGATCCCGGGACACGTCCACCGACAGCCGGCCGCTGAGGCGGGCCAGATCGGGCCCCAGCGGGTAGGCCAGCGACGCGCCCTGGTGGATGTAGTCCTCCCCGTAGTACACGGAGTACACGTAGTCCAGGATGCGGGTGTACTCCACGCGCAGCGTGGCCGGCCGGGCCCGGCCGGTCTGGGTCAGCAGCACGCTCAGCTGGTATCCGTAGCGCGAGCCGGGCTGGTCCGCGCGGCGCTGGACGTCGTCCAGCAGCAGCGTGCCCCCTAGCTGCACTCCGGGGCGCGGGCGCCAGGCCCCCTCCAGCGCCACCATGATGTTGTTGCGGACGTCCAGGCTGGTGTCCCCGCGGGCGTCGGCGGCCAGCAGCCGCTGCACCAGGGTGTAGGGGATGATCCCGGACAGGTACAGCAGGTCGGGCTGGCGCGAGGTGTAGCGGGCCACCTCGCTCAGGCCCACCAGCCAGGCCCGGCCGGGGTGCCACTCCAGGCGGTGGCCGGAGAGGTAGCCGCCCAGGCCGGGCTCAAGCAGGCTGGTGATCGCGGTGGCGTGCAGCCGCCGCCAGTGCAGCGAGTACTCGACCAGGGTCATGGCGGGCGCGGCGTCCCCCAGCAGCAGGCTGCCGGTCTGGCCCAGGCCCCAGCGCACCCGGTCGCGGCCCAGCATCGCCTGGAGCGGGCCGTAGTTCGCGGCGACGTACGCCTGCTGGGTGAGCAGGGTGATGTCGGTGCCGGTGAACAGCGGGTCGGCGTAGTCGCGGCCGTGCGCGTACTTGCGCATCAGCATGTCGGTGTACAGGGTCCAGTGGGGCCGCAGCTGGGCCAGCCCCTGGAAGCCCAGCTCCGAGAGCGAGTCGGAGTGCCAGCCGCGGCCCGGCTCGCGGGACTCGCCCAGGCGCGCCCGCGGCCAGGCGCGCAGCGCGGCGTCCGCGTCGCCCACGTCCACCAGGTGGCGGGTGAAGGACGGGGCGCGGGCGGAGTCCAGTTCCGAGGCCTCTTGCGCGAACTCGCGCAGCAGCCGGGCGTGGCGTGGGTCGGAGCCGAAGCGGGCGGCGGCCGCCAGCAGGGCCGCGGCCGCGTCGCCCCGGGAGAGCGGGCGGGTGTACACCCACAGCGAGTCCAGGGCGCCCGCCACCGCCAGCTCCTCGAGGTCCTCGTAGCTCCAGTGCCCCGTGGGGAGCCGCTCCGGCGGAATCGCAGGCTGTCCGCTCGCCGGCGCGGCCGCGCCGGCGAGCGCGGCGCTGGCGAGCAGGATTCGCAGCCATTTGGAGGGCATGGCGCGGATGCTAGGGGGCGCTGTGGGGGGTGTCAATCGGACCTCGCGTTGAATCCCCCCGGCACATCTGGTACCGTGTCCGGCATTCGTGTCATCCGTCCTGCTCGCACGCGGGGCGCGGCCCGCCGGGGGCCGCGCTTCCGACCGGAGGTAGTCCTTGCCCCATCCGGGCCTCGAGAAATCCTACGACCCGTCCCAGGTGGAGTCCCGCTGGTACGCGGACTGGGTGTCGCGGGGGCTGTTCACGCCCCAGCCCGACCCGGCGCGCAAGCCCTTCACCGTGGTGATCCCGCCGCCCAACGTCACCGGCCGGCTGACCATGGGCCACGTGCTCAACAACTCGCTCCAGGACGTGGTGGTGCGCTGGAAGCGCATGGAGGGCTACAACACCCTGTGGCTCCCGGGCATGGACCACGCCGGCATCGCCACCCAGAACGTGGTGGAGCGCTTCCTGAAGGAGCGCGGCACCTCCAAGGAGGAGCTGGGCCGGGAGCGCTTCCTGGAGGAGGTCTGGCGGTGGAAGCGGGAGTACGGCGGCGAGATCCAGGAGGACCTGCGGCTGCTGGGCTGCTCGCTGGATTGGAGCCGCGAGCGCTTCACCATGGACGAGGGGCTGTCCCGGGCGGTGCGCGAGGTGTTCGTGCGCCTGTACCGCAAGGGGCTGGTGTACCGCGGCAGCTACGTCGTGAACTGGTGCCCGCGCTGCCTCACCGCGCTGTCCGACGAGGAGGTGGACCGCGAGAGCCGGCCGGGCAAGCTGTACTACCTCAAGTACCCCATCGCCGGGACCAAGGAGAAGTTCGTCACCGTGGCCACCACCCGGCCCGAGACCCTGCTCGGCGACGTGGCCGTGGCGGTGCATCCCCGCGACCGGCGCTACACCTCGCTGCGCGGCAAGACCGCCATCCTGCCCATCGTGCGGCGCGAGATCCCCATCCTGGCCGACGAGTACGTGGACCCCAAGTTCGGCACCGGGGCGCTCAAGATCACGCCCGCCCACGACGCCAACGACTTCTGGGTGGGGCAGCGCCACGGGCTGGAGCCGATCAACGTGATGAACCCGGACGCCACCATGAACGAGAACGCCGCCGACTACGCGGGCATGGACCGCTTCGACGCCCGCGAGCGCATCGTGGCGGCGCTGACCGACCGCGGCCTGGTGGCCCGGGTGGAGCCGTACGACCTCTCGCCGGGGGAGTGCTCGCGCTGCCACACACCGATCGAGCCGCGGCTGTCCAGCCAGTGGTTCGTGAAGATGAAGCCGCTGGCGGAGCCCGCGCTGCAGGCCCACCGGCGGGGCCAGGTCAAGTTCTACCCCAAGCGCTGGAACAAGGTGTACGTGAACTGGATGGACAACGTGCGCGACTGGTGCATCTCGCGCCAGCTGTGGTGGGGGCACCGCATCCCGGTGTGGTACTGCGGCTGCGGGGAGATGGCGGTGGACACCCAAGCGCCGCAGGCCTGCCCGAAGTGCGGCTCGGCCGAGCTGCGCCAGGACGAAGACGTGCTGGACACCTGGTTCTCGTCGTGGCTGTGGCCGTTCTCCACGCTGGGCTGGCCCGAACCCACCGCGGACCTGGCGTACTTCTACCCGACCTCCTTCCTGGTCACCGCCGCGGACATCATCTTCTTCTGGGTGGCCCGGATGATCATGGCCGGCCTGGAGTTCATGGGCGAGGTGCCGTTCACCCACGTGTTCTACAACTCCATCGTGCGCGACGCCCAGGGGCGCAAGATGAGCAAGTCGCTGGGCAACTCGCCCGACCCGGAGCTGCTCATCCGCAAGCACGGCGCCGACGCGGTGCGCTTCACCATGCTCTCGCTCACCCCGACCGGGCAGGATCTGCTGTTCGAGGAGGCCAAGATCGACCAGGGGCGCTTCTTCGCCAACAAGGTGTGGAACGCGACCCGGCTGGTGCTGATGCACACCGAGGGCTTCGAGCCGGCGCGGGTGCGGGAGAGCCACCTGAAACTGTCGCTGGCGGACCGCTGGATCCTGGACCGGCGCAACGAGGCCATCAAGGACGTCTCCCGGTGCCTGAAGACCTTCCGGTTCAACGACGCCGCCAACGCCGTGTACCACTTCCTGTGGCACGAGTACTGCGACTGGTACCTGGAGCTGGCCAAGCCCGCCTTCGCCCAGGGCGGAGCGGCGGCGCTGGCGGCCCGCTGGACCGCGGTGCGGGTGCTGGACGACACCCTGCGCCTGCTGCACCCGTTCATGCCGTTCCTCAGCGAGGAGCTGTGGCAGGCGCTGCCGGGGCGGCGGGAGGGCGAGCGCCTGCCGGTGGCGGCCTGGCCCCGGCAGCGCACCGCGCACCGCCGGCCGGAGGCGGTCCGCGAAATGCAGGAGCTGCAGGAGGTGATCACCGCCATCCGCACCCTGCGCTCCGAGATGAGCGTGCCCCCGGGCCTGCCGGTGAAGGTGCTGGTGCACGCCCCCCAGGCGGCCGCCGCCCGGCTGCAGGCCTCGGCGCCGCTCATCCGCGCCCTGTGCCGGGCGGAGTCCGTGGACATCGGCGAGGCGGTGTCCAAGCCGGAGGCGTGCGCCTCCGCGGTGGCCGCCGGGTGCGAGATCTACCTGCCGCTGGCCGGGCTGATCGACCTCACCGCGGAGAAGGACCGCCTGGCCCGGGAGCTGGAGCGGGTGGAGGGGCTGCTGCTGGTGGCGCGCAAGAAGCTGTCCAACCAGGACTTCCTCACCAAGGCCAAGCCCGACGTGGTGGAGCGCGAGCGGAGCAAGGTGGAGGAACTGGCCGGGGTCCTGGAGAAGGTGGAACGCGCGCTGAAGGCCATCGGCTGACCCCGGCCCGGCGCCCGGCGGCCGCGGCCCCCGGAAGGCCCACCGGGCCGCGGAATACTCCCCCCGCT
>DATKKS010000052.1:0-12406 GCA_035542815.1 Saccharimonadales bacterium (SeqCode)
GTCCGGGTCCAGCAGCCGCGGTTCGAAGCCGAGCGCCTGCAGGCGGGCCAGCTCCGCGTCCTCGCCCAGCACCCGGGCCAGGTGGCCGGGGCGCACGTAGGCCACGTCGAAGCCGCCCCGGAGCAGCGCCTGGTACGCCCCGGGGGCGTTCAGCGGCACCTCCCAGAGGCGCACTGCCGCCCGGCATGGGCGGGCCAACGCGCCGCCCAGAAGGCACAGGATCAGCAGGGCTGGAAGGGCACGCCCTGAATTGGACATGGCGGATCCCGGGCTAGGGGCCAAGGGCCAGGGTTGTCGCTCTCCCAATGAGTATACCATCGTTGCCGCGTCCGGCGCCCGCCGCCCCGAGGTCCCGAAGGCGGCGCGGGCTGGCAGCCGCCGGGCTTCCCGGGGGTTCTGCAAGGTCCCGATCGTGACCTGAAGATGCTGGAATGTGACACATTATGTCAGTGCGTCAGACGGCTGAAAGCACCCGACGGAGGTCGAGAAACAGCTTGACTCCGGCCGCCAGCGTGGTATACTTCGGTATCGTCGATGGCGGGAATTTTCTGGTCCGTCAGTAGACCCTGATCTCGAAAAAAGATGCCGGACGACAAGCGGCCAGCGTCCGGCGTCCTGGTGGGTTGCGCAAGCGACCCACCTTTTTTTTGGGCCCCGCTTCTGGGTTTCCCGAGCCTCGCGTTGCCCCGCGCCTGGGCTACCCCGCGCCTCGCCGCCGATCACGAGTTGCGCCCGCCCGCGCGGCCTCCGGCAACCGGCTCCTCGCGGAGCCGCACGTAGCGGAACTCGTCCATGGTCACCCCGGCCTTGGTCGCGTGCTGGCGCAGGCGCGCCTCCAGCGTGTACCCGGCCTTCTCCAGCACCCGGCACGAGGCCGGGTTCCACTCCAGCACCCCCGCCTGGATGCGCGCCAGGTCCAGGTGCTCGAAGGCCCACGCGGTCAGCGCGCACACCGCCGCGGTGACGATGCCCCGGCCCCAGTGGGCCTCGCCCAGCCAGTAGCCCAGCTCCGCCGAGCGCCGGTGGATGTCGCTGCCGGGCAGCATCCCGATGCCGCCCACGGCCTCGCCGGCGATGGCGATGGCGAACTGCACGCCGGCCTCTCCGGCGCGGGCGCGCGCGATCCACTGCTGCGCGTCCTGGATCCGGTAGGGATTCGGGAAGCGGTCGGTGAGGTTGCGGGCCACATTGGGGTTGTTGGCGTGGCGCACCAGGGAGCGTGCGTCGCCCGCGCGCCACGAGCGCACCTCGCACCCGGTGTGGCCGGGGAGCGGGAGGCTCACGCGACCCGTGGACGGCGCGCTCACGGCAGCAGCACGATCTTGCCGCGGTGTCCCGCCGCCAGCACCTCGCGGTGGGCCCGGGGAGCCTCGGCCAGCGGCAGTTCCAGGGCCACCACCGGCCTCAGCGTGCCGTTCTCCAGCCCCGCGTGCAGGGCCGCGTGGAGCGCGGCCCGCTCCGGCGGCGGAATGGGGTTGAGCAGCATCATCCCGGTGACCGTGGCGTCGCGGGCCATGAGGTCGCGGGGGTTGATCTCCACCGTGCCGCGGCTCCCGATCACCACCACCCGCCCGCCCGGGGCCAGCGCGGTGAGGTCCCCGCCCAGGTTGACGTTGGCCAGCATCTCGAGGATCAGGTCCGCGCCGCGCCCGCCGGTGAGGACTTTCAGTTGCTCCAGGTAGTCGGGGGCGCCGTGGTCCAGCGCGTGGTGCGCGCCCTCGGCCAGCACCAGCTTGCGGCCGGCCGGCGTGCCGGCCGTGCCGATCACGCGCAGGCCGGCGGCCCGCGCCATCTGCACCGCGGCGGTCCCCACGCCGCCGCTGGCCCCGTGCACCAGCACCGCCTCGCCGCCCACCGCGTGCGCGCGCTGGAAGAGCGCCCGGTAGGCCGTGGCGTACGGCACGTACACGCCGGCGCCCTGCGGGAAGCTCACCCGCTCCGGCAGCGGGTGCACCTGGGCCTCCTCGCACAGCGCCTGCTCCGCGTAGGTGCCGCTCACCGAGCCGGCGGTGTACACGCGGTCTCCGGGGCGGACCCGGGTGACGCCGGCGCCGGCGGCCTCCACCGTGCCGGCGGCGTCCAGCCCCGGGGTGTACGGGATCTTGAGCCCGCTGTAGTTCCCGGAGCGGACGTAGGTGTCCACCGGGTTCACCCCGGCGGCCCGCACCCGGACCACCACCTGGCCCGGTCCCGGGGCGAGCCCCGGCACCTCCTCGAGGCGCATCACCTCGGGGCCCCCGGCCTGCTGGACTCGGATGGCCTTCACGATGTCCTCCTGTGGCCGGGCCGGCCCGCGCCGTCCACCGACGGCGGGCGGCGCCGGCGGTTTCAGTTCACGGGCGCGGAGAGCCCCAGCTGGCGCAGGTACTGCTCGCCCCCCGGATCGTGCAGGTTCCAGTAGGGCAGGCGCGCGCTCCCGGTGAGTTCCCCGGCGTCGGTGCCGCCCAGGAGCCTCCGGGGCGGGCCGCCGCGGGCCGGCTCCCACGCCCAGCCCAGGATGCGGTGAGGGGCGCCCGCCTCCACCCAGAACCGGCCCTCGCGCTGCCCTGGCACCCGCACCACGTACAGCCAGGCCCGAAAGCCCCCGGCCGGGACGCGCACCGTCTGCGGCGCCGCCAGCCGCTCGATCTCCGCCGTGCCCCAGGCGGGGCGGGCGTGCGTGAGTCGGGCGTAGAAGGGGCTGGGCAGGAACGCCACCGACCGCCGGGCGCCGGGGCCCAGAAATGGCCCCCGCAGGCCCCGCAGCAGGATGAACAGGTCGTCCTCGGCCAGCCCGCCGCCGGGCAGCCCCAGGCGCGTGGCGCCGGACTCGCCCTCGAAGTAGCTGGAGAACCTGTCGGTCACCTCGCGCGTCCCGAACTGCATCTCGTCGTACACCTGCCCGCACCACTCGCTGCCGGAGAACGCCTCCTTCACCGGCGCGAAGTCCGCCGCCCGGACGAACAGCGAGATCATGGTGTGGTAGTCGTAGATCCCGGTCTGGAAGTGGCGCACGAGGTTGAGCTTCAGCACGTCCAGCACGTCGCCGGGCGCGCGCGACGGGTCGTCCAGCTTGACGTGCTTCGCGGCGCTGAACGGCTCGGTCACGTAGATGAGCACCGCCCGGCCGGAGCGCGGGTGCCCGTAGCGCTGGACGGTCAGGCGGTAGCCGTCCAGCTCCGCCCGGCCGTCGCGCCACACGGCGTCGAAGGGCGGGTCGGCGGCGCCGGGCGCGGCAGCCGCGCCGGGCCCGCCACCCCACGCGCCGCTGGCGGCCGAGCCGGCCAGGGCGGCGGCGCACATCAGGGCCCGAAAGGGCCGGAGAGCGGATTGCATCGAGGTGCTCCTCAGACGACCGTGCGGCGTGCCGGGCGGCCCGCGCCGCCCGGGGCGAGACCCCCGCGGCGCCGGTCCCCGGAGCCGGGCACAGGCCATGGGTTGGATGCGCCGGAAACGGGCCGGGGGTCGGCGCTGGCGCAGCGCTGTCCGGAGAGGCATAATAGCTCCAACCTTCGAGGGGGACCATGAAGACCATCGAGGAACTCAACGACGCCATCCGCGCCTTCCAGGCCAGCCGGGTGCTGCTCACCGGAATCGAGTTGGACGTGTTCCAGGCCGTGGGCGCCGGAGCCACCTCCGCCGAGGTCGCGCAGCTGGCGCGCACCGACCCGCGCGCCACGGGGGTGCTGCTGGACGCGCTGGCGGCGCTGGGGCTCCTGAGCAAGCAGGGGGACGTCTACCACAACACCGAGGTGGCCGCGCGCCACCTCACCGCGGGCTCCCCGGAGGATGCGCGCGGCGCCTTCATGCACACCACCCACCTGTGGCAGCGCTGGTCCTCGCTCACCCAGAGCGTGCGCACCGGCCGCCCCGCGCAGCCGCCCGAGGAGGGGGAGGGGCCGGGCGCGGAGGATGCCCGCACCCGCGCCTTCATCTCGGCCATGCACCGCAACGCCCTGGAGCGCGCGCCGCACGTGATGCAGGTGGTGGACCTGGACGGCGTGCGCCGGATGCTGGACCTGGGCGGCGGCTCGGGCGCCTATTCCATCGTCTTCGCCCAGGCCAACCCGGGCCTGCGCTCGGAGCTGCTGGACCTGGCCTCGGTCCTGCCGCTGACTCGGGCCTACGTGCAGGCGGCCGGGCTCGCCGACCGGGTCGCCGCGCGCCCGGGCGACATCGCCCAGGAGAGCTACGGCTCGGGCTACGACCTGGTCTGGATCTCCCAGATCTGCCACATGTTCGGGGAGAGCGAGAACCGGGCGATGCTGCGCAAGGCGCACGCGGCACTGGAGCGGGGCGGCCGGGTGGTGATTCAGGACTTCATCCTGGACCCCGACCGCACCAGCCCGCCTCACGCGGCGCTGTTCGCGATCAACATGCTGGTGGGCACCACCCGCGGCACGGCCTACACCGAGGCGGAGTACGCCGCGTGGCTCGCGGACGCCGGCTTCTGCGGGGTGCGGCGCATTCCGCTGCCCGGGCCCAGCGACCTCATCGTGGCCCGGCGGTAGGTCGGCGGCGGGCGCACTGCCGAGCGCCCCCTACGTATGTGGCGCGCGAACCGGCGGGCGCACCGCCGTGCGCCCCCTACGACGGCGCCGGTGCCCGGCGCCGGGCGAGGTCGTCCAGGCAGCGCAGCACCAGCGCGGTCCAGCCGGTCTGGTGGCTGGCGCCCAGGCCCCGCCCGGTGTCGCCATGGAAGTACTCGTGGAACCACAGCAGCTCGCGCCAGTGGGGGTCCGCGGCGAAGCGCGGATCCTCCCCGAGGCTGGCGCGGCGGCCCGAAGCATCGGGCAGGAACAGCGTCGCCAGGCGCTGCTCCAGCTCGCGCGCCACCTCCTCCAGGTTCACCCGGCGGCCCGAGCCGGTGGGCAGCTCCACCTGGAGCGAGTCCCCGTAGAAGTGATGGTAGCGCTCCAGCGCCTCCACCAGCAGGTAGTTCGCCGGGAACCACACCGGGCCGCGCCAGTTGGAGTTGCCGCCGAACAGCCCGGTGGTGGACTCGCCCGGATCGTACGCCACGGTGTGCTCCCCGTCTCCGGCGCGGAACACGTACGGGGCGTCCCGGTGGGCGCGGGACAGCGAGCGGATGCCGTGCGGCGAGAGGAACTCGCTCTCGTCGAGCATCCGCCGCAGCACCCGCTCCAGGCGCTCCCGGGAGGGGATGGCCAGCAGCCGCCGCGCGGCGCCGCCCCGCGAGCTGCACTCCATGTACGAGATGTGGCGGGCCAGGTCCGCCCGGTTCTCCAGGAACCACTGCATGCGCTTGCGGAACCCGGGCATCCGCTGGAGCGCCTCCTCCTCCAGCACCTCGCACGCGATGAGTGGAAGGAGCCCCACCAGGGAGCGCACCCGGAGCGGGATGTGCTGGCCGTCCACGGCCAGCTGGTCGTAGTAGAAGCCGTCCGCCTCGTCCCACAGCCCGGTGCCGCCCAGGGTGTTCGTGGCGTCGGAGATGGCCACGAAGTGCTCGAAGAACTTGGACGCCACGTCCTCGTACACCGGCTCGGTTTCCGCCAGCTCGAGGGCCATGGACATCAGCGTGGCGCAGAAGAACGCCACCCATGCCGTGCCGTCGGCCTGCTGCAGGCGCCCGCCGGTGGGCAGCGGCTGGGAGCGGTCGAACACCCCCACGTTGTCCAGCCCCAGGAACCCGCCCGAGAACAGGTTGAGCCCCTCGGGGTCCTTGCGGTTCACCCACCAGGTGAAGTTGAGCAGCAGCTTGTGGAAGGTGCGTTCCAGGAACTGCCGGTCCCGCCGGCCGCGCGGTCCGGACATCTTGTACACCCGCCAGCAGGCCCAGGCGTGCACCGGCGGGTTGACGTCCCCGAAGTTCCACTCGTAGGCGGGGAGCTGCCCGTTGGGGTGCATGTACCACTCGCGCAGCAGCAGCACCAGCTGCTCCCGGGCGTAGGCCGGATCCAGGCGCGCCAGGGGCAGGGTGTGGAAGCTGAGGTCCCAGGCCGCGAACCACGGATACTCCCAGGCATCGGGCATGGACAGCACGTCCCGCGCGTGCAGCTGCCGCCACTCGTGGTTGCGCCCCGCCAGCCGCTCCGGCGGGGGCGGCGGCTGAGCCGGGTCGCCCTCCAGCCACTCCTGGACCACGTAGTGGTAGAACTGCTTGCTCCACAGCAGGCCCGCCGCGGCCTGCCGGGCCACCGCGCGCTCGGCCGGGGTGAGGCGCGGCTCCAGCACCCCGGCGTAGAACTCGTCGGCCTCGCGGATGCGGGCGGCGAAGGCGGACTCGAAGTCGGCCCCCAGCAGGGCGCCCCCGGCGGGCGCGGCCGCGGCGCCCGCCTCGAACAGCCGCAGGCGCACCTCGACCGCCCCGCCGGCCGGGACCTCCAGCACGTAGTGCGCCGCGGCCTTGGTGCCCTCGCCCGCGGGGTTCACCGCGTCGGGGTGCCCGCGCACCACGTGCTCGTGGAAGGCGTCCTTCACGTACGGGGAGGCGTTGGGGGTGCCGAACAGCCGCCGCGCGTCGCTCTCGTTCTCGGTGAACAGCAGCTCCGGCAGGCCTCCCTCCGGCCCGGGCCCGACCACGAGGCGGAACCGCCCCAGCGTGGCGTGCTCGGCGGCCACCGCCCCCGGGCCGGCGCGCGCCAGCCTGGGCCGCCCCGGGGACTCCGGGCCCCGCCGGCCCCAGGACCAGGTGTTGCGGAACCACAGCGTGGGGAGCAGGTGAAGCACGGCGGCCTCGGGCCCGCGGTTGAAGACCGTGATGCGGATGCACAGGTCGTCGGGGGAGACCTTGGCGTACTCCGCCTGCACGTCGAAGTAGCGGCTGCCGTCGAACGCCCCGGTGTCCTGCAGCTCGAACTCCGGGCTCTGCCGGCCGCGGCGGCGGTTCTCGTCCACCAGGCGCACGTACGGGAACTCCGCCTGGGGGTACTTGTACAGGGCCTTGAGGTAGGAGTGGGTGGGGGTGGAGTCCAGGTAGAAGTAGCACTCCTTCACGTCCTCGCCGTGGTTGCCCTCGCGCCCGGAGAGCCCGAACAGGCGCTCCTTGAGGATCGGGTCGCGGCCGTTCCACAGCGCCAGCGCGAAGCACAGCCGGCACTCGCGGTCGCAGATGCCCAGCAGGCCGTCCTCGCCCCAGCGGTAGGCCCGGCTGCGGGCGTGGTCGTGCGGGAAGTAGTCCCAGCAGGCGCCGCCCGAGGAGTAGTCCTCCCGGATCGTGCCCCACTGCCGCTCCGAGAGGTACGGCCCCCAGCGCTTCCAGTTGCGCTCGCGGCGCGCGTCCTCCTCCAGGCGCAGCCGCTCGGCTCCCTCGCTCATGCCAGCTCCACCACGGTCTTGATGCCGCCGGCGCGGCCCTGCAGCGCGTCCAGGCTGCCCTCCATGGGCACCCGCCGGGTGATGAGCCCGCGGGCCGCCCCGGGCCAGCGCTCCACGAACCGCGCCAGGTCCCGGACCGCGGCGTCGTAGGCGGCGCGCCCGGCGTTCACCGTCCCCAGGACCACCTGGTTGCGCAGCACCAGGTCGCGCATCACGGTGTCGGTGTCCAGCTCCACCGAGCCGCGGCGCCCCGGCACCCCGGTGAACACGAAAATGCCGTTCGCGCCCAGGGCCGTGAGCACCTCGAAGGCCACGCGCGAGGCCCCGGTGGCCTCGTACACCAGGTCGATGTTCCCCACCCGCGCGGGCAGCTCGGTCACCGGGACGCTCTCCGCGGGGACGCCGGTCACGCCGATGGACTCCGCCAGCGCTCCGCGGCCCTCGGCCTCCAGCCCCAGCGAGTACAGGAACGTGCGGTAGCCGGCCGCCCGGAGCACCATGGCCCCCAGCAGCCCCACCGGTCCGGCCCCCAGCACCACCGCGGTGCGGGTCCGGTCGGGCTCCAGGCCGCGGCCGTGGCGGCACTCCCACGGCAGGCGGTCCTGGACCTCCCACACCTGCGCCAGCGCCTTCTCGGCGATGGTGAGGGGCTCGGTCAGCACCCCCACCTCGCGGAGCGCCGCCGGCACCGGCACCATGTAGCGCTCCTCGTCCACGACCTCCGCGGTCAGGTAGCCGTGGGCGCCGTTGATGCCGCGCTCGGTGAACTCCCCGGTGGAGCAGAAGTCCTGGCGCCCGGCGCGGCAAGCCAGACAGTCCGGACGCGCGCACGGCCGGCGCACCATGGGCACCACCAGGTCGCCCGGCTTTACCCGCGTGACCTGCGCGCCCACCTCCACCACCTGGCCCAGCGATTCGTGGCCCAGCACCAGGTACTCGCTGCCGGCGGGGGGCGTGCCGTACTGGAACGAGCAGATCTCGCGGTCGGTGCCGCAGATGCCCGCCTCCAGCATGCGCAGCCGGACCTGGGTGGGCGAAGAAAATTCCGGCGCCGGGTGGTCGATCAGACGGACCTCCCGGCGCGCGGGAAACACGGCGACTGCCTGCATCGAACTCATGGCCGACTCTCCCACGGGGCCGGCGGCCGGAGGGAGTATACACCGGGGGGAGCCCCCGGCCAGTGCCGGAAGCTCCACCCTCGGGGCCGGGCGCGCTCAGAAGGAGCGCTGCACCGCCAGGCGCAGCGGCTGCGCCGGTGCCAGCGGCGCGCAGGCGTGCACGTCAACGCGGGCGGTCCACTGGCCGTTCTCGCGGATCGGCAGGTACGTGCCGGACGACGAGCCGAGGACCAGTCCGACGATCAGGCCCACTGTCGCGCCCCCCCACACCAGCCAGGCATCCCCGCTGGCCTCGCCGGCGAGGTCCCCGATGGCCTCTTCGAGGGTCCCGGCGGAGTGGGTGCGGGGCTTGACCGCCATGATCAGCATCCCGGCTGCCAGCCCGGCCCCGGCGCCGATGAGCGCGCCTCGGCCGCCGTGGTCGCCGGTGCGCACCTCCAGGTAGGTCACCTCCTGGGCCGGGAGTTCCCTGGATATGGGCGGCAGCCCGGGGGTGGTGGGCTCCGAGAAGGACACCTGCTGCGCGGTCACCGTGACATCGGAGATCCCGGTCAGGACCGAGTCTCCGCGGGCGATCAGGCGCACGTGGGAGAAGTGGCCGGGCAGGTGCAGGCGCGCTTCCGGGGCGGGCCCGGCCGGAGCCTGCGCCCCCGCGGGCCCGCCCGCCGCGCTGCCCGCGAGGACGAGGATCGCGGCGCCCAACAGGGTCTTTCTCATGGCGGTCTCCTCGGGCCGGGCCCCGGGGGCCCGGCGGGTTCGGGGCGGGGGGCCGCGGGGCGGCCCCCCACGGGTTCCGGGCTCACGAGCCCGGCGTCAGGCAGTGGCTCCTGGAGGTCGCGATCTTCGGTCCGTGGGTGGCCTCCTTGAGCAGCGTGATCAGGAACTCCGAGCCGCCGGGCTCCGCGGCGACGCGCCGGGTGTCCGACAGCATCAGCTCGCAGGTGCCCTTCATCCAGCCTTCCTGGTCCTCGCCCACCTGGGCCTGGTACGGCGCCCCGGCGGGCACCGGCGGGCTCTGGGTCATGTCCAGCGGGATGATGGTGAGCGTGCCGGCGTAGCTGGACTGGTAGCGGTAGCCGCCCTCCGCGTCCACCCGGGCGGTCTTCTTGAACGTCACCGGGCCCTGCACCAGCACCCACTGCGCACCGCTCGCGTTGCAGATGGGCTTGGGGATCACCTGGTCGTAGGTGAAGGTCAGGTTCTCGGTGCGCACGTCGGGGGCCACCTTGGCCGCCTTCTCGACGTTGAGGATGGTGGCCCGGCCGTCGGTGGCGATGGGCACCGGCCCGCTGGCCGGCTGCGCCGGGCCGCCGATCGCCGCGATCAGCTCCGGCGGCAGCTGGTTGTAGATGACGTCCGGGATCTCGCGGTACGGCGACGGGTTGATGGGGCCGGTGGAGCCCACCGGCTGGGTCGGGCTCAGCAGCCCGCTGCGCATCATGTCCACCACCACCAGCTGCTCCGCCAGCTCCCAGCTCAGCACCTGGTGGTCCGCGGTGCCCGGGATCATCACCTCGAAGTGCGCGTTGCCCAGGGTCCACTGGCCGCCCTGGAAGCGCGAGCCGGTCCGGAACAGGCGCAGGTGCGCCCGCACCGGCGCGTAGTTGCCGAGCTGCAGCTGGACCACGCTGCCCACCCAGCCGTCGGTGCCGCCGAAGGCGACCATGGCGTCGCCGTTGGCGTCCGACCAGCGGGCGTTGAACGGGTAGGCGTCGGGGAACCCATAGGCGGTGCGGTTGCCGTCCAGAGCCAGCAGGGCCGCGCGGATCTGGCGCGGGTCGGCCTGGCCCACGAACACCAGGTTGATGGGGTCCTCGCCGGTGCCGTTGTACACGCGGTCCACGAACGGCCACATGCGCAGCGTGCGGCCCGCGAAGGTCACCGTGGTCACCCCGCCGGGAGGGGCCGGGTTGCCGCCTCGGGAGCACTCCGGGCCGGGGTTCTGGGTGCCGCGGTCGAGCGTGACCGACACCTGCGGGCCGAGGCCCGGCGTGACCGGGTCGCTGCCGAGGCAGCCGGGCAGCGCGGCCAGCGTGGCGGCCGCTCCCAGCAGGCCGAGGGCCCGCAGCAGCGTCTTGGCCGAGAGGTTCATGGGGAGGCTCCTTTCGGAAGAGGGACCGCGTGCGTGCCCGGGGCTGCGGCGGCCGGCGCCGGAGCGCCGCGGGCGGTTGCGGGCCGGGACCGAGCCGGCCCCGGGCCACGCGGGGTAGCCTCTTTCAAGCCGCGTGCCACCCGCGCCGCGCGCGCTCGCGGCGGGCATCGCCAGGCGGACGTTGGGGTTGCGGCGGCGCACCGGTGCGCCCGGCGGGCCCGCCCGGGGGCCGCCGTATCGCGGGGCGGACACTGGTGTATCCTGGAAGTGCCACGCCCGCGGGCAGCGTCTATAATGTCGCGGTGCCTCCGGATCCCCCCGGATCCGGGGTGGATGGGGCGGGCCGGCCGGGATGGCGCGAGATTCCGTGCCGGGGGGCCGGCCGCGGCGTCGAGCGGCACCCCTCGGCGCACCCGAAGGGATGGCTCGAGTGCGAAGGAAGAGAGGTCACATGACTCACAGGATGGTGGGTGGGGCGCTGCTGGCGGCGCTGGCCCTGGCCTGCGCCGCGGCGGCCGCGCCGGCGGCCGAGACCGCCGCCGGCGCTCCCCTGAGCCTGCGCGAGGCGGTGCGGCAGGCCCTGTCCGAGGGCACCGCGGCCAAGCTCGCGGGGCTTCGGATCGAGGAGTCCCGGGCCCAGGGCCGGCAGTCCCGGGCGGCGCTGCTGCCGCAGGTGAGCGCCGGCGTGAGCCAGGTGAGCAACATGATCAACCTGGCCACCGAGGACCTCACCCTGCCGATCATCCCGCGCATCGTCGGGCCCTACGGCATGTTCGACGCTCACATCGCGGCGGCCATGAACATTGTGGACGTGGCGGCGCTGCGGCGGTACCGCGCCGCGCAGCAGGGGGTGCGGGTGAGCGAGGCGGAGCGGCTGCGGGTGCGGCACGAGGTGGCGGCGGCGGTGGCGCAGCTGTACGTTGCGGCGCAGCGGGCCGACGCCCGGGTGGGCGAGAGCCGCGCGAACGTGGAGCTGTTCGGGCGGCTGCGCGACCTGGCCCGCGACCAGTGGCAGGCGGGCGTCGCGACCCGGCTGGACAGCCTGCGGGCGGAGGTGCAGCTGGCCCGCGAGCGGCAGAACCTGCTGGTCGCCACCAGCCAGCGCGAGGTGGCGCGCCTGGCGCTGCTGCACGCCATCGGGGCCGACCTCTCGCTGGAGGTGGTCCTGACCGACTCCCTGGGTGGCGGGCCGCGCCAGGTGCCGGCCCTGGAGGAGGCCCTGGGTGCGGCCCGGCGCGACCGGCCGGAGCTGGTCAGTGCCGAGGAGGCGCGGCGCGCGGCGCGCCTGCAGGTCTCGGCGGCCAAGGCGGCGCGCCTGCCGACGCTGGGGGTGTCCATCCAGGGGGATCTCAACGGCCAGGATCCGGGCTTCCTGGACGGGATCCGCACCGTGGGCGCCGCGGTGAGCGTCCCGCTGTTCACCGGCGGCGGGATTGAGGCGGGGGTGGCGGAGGCCCGGGCCCGGGAGCGGGAGGCCGAGGTGCAGCAGCGGGAGGTGGAGCGGCAGGTGGAGGAGGACGTGCGGCGGGCGCTGTTCAACTACCGCAGCGCCGCCAACCGGGTGGCGGTGGCGGAGGACAACCTGCAGGTGGCGCAGCAGGAACTGGAGGTGGCCACCGACCGGTTCCGCAACGGGGCCTCCTCGAACATCGAGATGGACAACGCGCAGAGTTCCCTGGCGGCGGCGCGCGACGCCCGCGTGACGGCGCTGGCCGACGAGGCGCAGGCCTGGTACGACCTGGGCCGGGCCACCGGCCGCATCCGTGAACTAATGCCCGCCGACGGGCAGTGACGAGGCGGGGAGGACCGCATGGATCCCGACAACCGCACCACCTTCGAGTCCCAGCCCCCCGCAGTGCGCTCGCGCCCGGAGCTGGCCGGGCTGCCGCCCGGGCCGGGCGGCCCCGCCGGCAGCCCGCCGGAGGCCGCCGCCGAG
>DATKKS010000053.1:0-7991 GCA_035542815.1 Saccharimonadales bacterium (SeqCode)
AACCGGCGCTCGTTGGGATTAGCCGTTTGTAGTCACTGAGAGCCCTGCCAGCGTGGGGATCGGACGACGAGCGGGCGTCCGCTATTCGGAAGAGATGGCCACCCCGACCGCAGCTAAGCACGGCAGCGAGCCCGCCCGCTCCTCGCTGCAATTCGAACGCCTCGCTTCCCTTCCTCGGCTCAGCCTCACGAGGGCAACCCGCTCTAGTCCAGGCCGGTCACAAGTTCGTGAGGCGACGTCAGGGCCTCCCGGCATCTCGGGGCGGCTCACCGTCACCGATAGAGGGTTCTGAGTCTTCCCCAGCTTACGTTATGGATGGAGGTGGGAAGGTCAGCTGTCACCGAGATGTCAAGGTACCTCCAGCCATAGGTTCCAGCGACCAGCAGGATCAGGTTGGCGCCGGCGTGGCAGCTGCTCGTCACATCCATGTCCGACGCATGCCACGGGCAAGGCTGGTATCCCGTCTCGTTGGAGCCGATGAACACCCCGTTGGGGCAGAACAGTATGCAGCAGCCAGCGACTCTTGTGTGGACCACTACGTTCGAGAATCCGGTCGGCAGGTTAATCCAGGTCCGAGTCACGATCGTCTGGTCAGGTGAGTCCCATCCAGTGACCACGGGGACGGTCACGCATAGGGTGTCTGGCTGTCCGAAGGGCGCACTGCCCAGGGGCCAGGCCGAGTCGTTGTAGCCCGTCGAGTAGACATCCTGCGGGACGCAGCCAGGCTGATACGCGGCCTCGCAGCGGAGGGTCGTGTAGCGGTGCGGGGATCCAAAGGGGACTAGGGTCATCCCCGAGCCCCGCGCGGGCACGATCGCCAAGATGCAGAGGGTGAAGGCAGCAGCCACCCACAACGTTCCGCGGCACATGGATACCTCCTCTTGGAGCTACGCTCAGGGGATGGGCAAGAGAGGTAGCGGCGACGTGACCGCTCGGCTGGTCCAGCAGCCACGGGCATCCGCCCGCACGAAAGGAGAAGTCGCCGCGAATGAGAATACACCCGCGACGGCGTAAGGTCACGACGCCGAATCGAAGGAACCCCCCAGGGTGAAATCCTCGCGACTCTCCGCTATCATGATCCAGCGCGCAGCGCGGCATGTCCCCCACAGGAGACCCCGACTTGGCCAAAGGCAAGAAGAAACCCAGAACCGAAGCCCCGGCGGCGGGGCGCGAGGCCGCTGGACCGCCGGAGAGCCGGCCCGCGAGACCGCTGGACGCCCCGCCCGACACCTCCCCCGCCTGGCTGCTCTGGGCGCTGCGCGGAGTGCTGGCCGCGACCGCGGTGGCGCTGGCCGTGTGGTACGTGCGCAGCTCGCTGGCCGCCGAGGGGCGGCTCGGCTTCCCCCTGGACGACTCGTACATCCACTTCCAGTTCGCGCGGAATCTGGCGCACGGGCACGGGCTCTCGTTCAACCCGGGGGAGCCGTCCCCGGGCGTGACCAGCCCGCTGTGGGTGCTGCTGCTGGCCGCGGCGCAGCTGCTGGGCGCGCCGGTGGAGTGGGCGTCGGTGGCGCTGGGGGTGCTGGCGGCGGCGGCGGCCGCGGTGTTCACGCTCGAGGCGGGCCGTGCGGCGCGGCTGCCGCTGGGGCTGGCGTTCGCCGCGGGGCTCGCGGTGGCCGGCGCGGGGCGCATTACCTGGGCGTCGGTCTCGGGGATGGAGCCGTGCCTGGCCACGGCGCTCTCGGTGGCGCTGGTGTGGCTGTATCTCTCCCAGGTCTCGGGCACGCGCCGCTACCTGGGGCTGGGGCTGCTGGCGGGGCTGTGTGCCGAGGCGCGGCCCGAGCTGCTGCTGCTGGGGCTGCTGGTGGCGGCCCTGGAAGCGTGGCGCGCGGGCCGCGAGCGCGGGCTGTCGGGGGCGGTGCGGGCGGCTCTGGCGATGGGCGTGCCGCTGGTGGCGCTGATCCTGCCCTACACGCTCTTCTGCCTGGCGACTTCCGGGCGCCCGCTGCCCAACACGTACTACGTCAAGAGCTACCTGCTGGTGCGGACCGGCGGCGCGAACCTGGCGCAGCTGCGCCGGGCCTACGTGGGCGCGGCCATCCGGTTCATCGCCTGGGACAACCTGGTGGCCGCGGTGCTGCTCGTCCCCGGAATGGTGCTGTGGGTGATCCGCCGGGGCTGGGCGCGCCGGGTGGCGGTGCTGCTGTGGCCGCTGGTGTTCTGGGGCTACTCCGTGGTGCGCTCGCCGCTGCACTACAATGTCTCGCGCTACACCATCCCGCTGATCCCGATCCTGGCGCTGATGTCCACGGCGCCCCTGGCGGCGCTGGCGGAGCGGCTGCGCTCGGCCGTCAGCCGCCGGGCCGTGGAACTCGCCGGCGTGCTGCTCCTGGCTCTGGGGGCGGCCCGGGCGCAGCCGGATGGCAACCTGCTGTACCGGATGAACGTGGACAACATCCTCAAGATGCAGGTGGCCATGGGCGAGTGGGTGGCCACGCATCTTCCGCCCGGGGCGCGCGTGATGCTGAACGATGTGGGGGCGATCACCTATTTCGGAGGATGCTACTGCATTGACGCGATGGGACTCATCAGCACCGACCTGGTGGACTACCTGCTGGAGAACCAGGCCTCCCTCAACACCGCGCTGCCGTACCGCGGTCCGAGTTCCCACCGGGACTACGTGATCATCTTCCCCTCGTGGGCGCCGGCAGTTACGCGGGACCCGAACCTCCAGAAGATCTACGAGATCGACTACCCCAACAACACCGGCGGCGGGAACGAGCTGGTGGTGTACAAGGTCCTGAAATGAAGTGCGCGGCGCCGGGGTGGCGCCGCGCACGGATGAGGCCGAACTGCGATCTTGCCGCCGCCTGAGGGGCGCGGCCCGCTACTTCAGCACCGTCACCCTCCTCAGTGCGGAGTGCCAGCCCGCGCTGATCCGGAGCAAGTAGGCGCCCGCCGGCACCCTCACCCCCCGCGTGTCCTTCGCGTCCCAGGTGAACGTGTAGGAGCCAGCGTCGTGCGCGCCCAGGTCCTGCCGCAGCACGCACCGGCCGGCCACGTCGAAGACCTGGACCGTGACCCGCAGATGAGCCGGGACGGAGTAGCTGAGCGACACGCCGTTCCTCGAGGGGTTGGGGTACCCGACCGACACGCGCCAGGCCGGGAGGCCGGCCGGCACGGACACCGGGGTGAAGCTCCGCACCAGGCCCTCCGGGCCCATGTAGTCCACGCGGTAGGCGTACTCCTTGCCCGGGGCCACCTGGCGGTCCACGACCTGATAGACATCGTCACCGGTGCGCCGGATGTCGGCCCCCGAGAGCACCGCGAAGCCGTCGTCCCCCGGACCCTTGCGGCAGATCCGGAAGCTGTGGCCGAACTCGGGGTGTCCGGACCACGAGAGCACGATGCCGTCGCCCGACCAGGCGCCCTTGAAGTCGTCGAACAGGATGCCGGTCGGGCTGTAGTACGAAGTGACCTCGAAGCTGATGCCTCCGGTGGTGCGGATGTACCCGCCTTCGGACACCCACGTGGACTCGCTCGCGCCCGCGCAGTGCGCCCAGCACCCGGTGAAGGGGCCGTGCAGCTCCTCCTCCACCGTCACGACGCCGGTCGGGCCGTGGATGCCGTCCGGCAGCACCCGCAGGGTGGCCGGGAGGTCAGCCAGCGGCGGCACGGTCAGGGTCTCGCCGAGCGCCGGCGTGGACTGCACGTGCCAGCCCTGGGGCAGGGCGTTCTGCGCCAGCTTCAGCACGATCTTCCTCGACTGCGTGTCCGGGTTGCGCAGCCGGTAGTACAGCTCCACCGGCTCGCCCGCGCCGGAGGTGGTCCGGTAGTAGTTCTCCACCGCCACGTGCTCGTCGTCGGTGAGCCAGCCGGAGCCGATCGGGCTGCCGCCGGCCTCCATGGTCGCGAACACCTTGGTGTAGGGCTGCCCGAGGCGGTTCTCCGGCGGCGGGGTGAACGTCACCGGGCCCACCATCGCCGTGTCGCCCGCGCCCAGCATGGGCAGGGCGGCGCTGCCGATGTACGAGAGGCTGGTGTCGGACGCCCAGGCCATCGCGTTGGGCACGCCGGAGTAGAACTTGACCACGATACCGGTGAGCGGGGTGCTCTGCGCGTTGTGGACCTGCGCGTACAGGTTCACCGTGCCGCCGCCGCTCTCCGGGCGCACCCGGGACGGCGCCGGCCAGGAGCCGAAGATGATCCCGCTGCCGCCGCAGCCGCCAGTACCCCAGCAGCCCGGTCCCCCGTGCAGGCCCGGCGGACGGACCAGACTGACCCACGGGACCTGCACCTCGGTCCCGTCGAGGGTCAGTGCGATCCCGGTGGGGCCGTCGTTGTCCAGGATCTGGGGGGTCTCCGTGCCGGCCACGGCGAACTCGTCGTTGGCCTTGGCATAGTTGAAGGCCTCGCGGAAGGTTATGAGCCCGTCGCCGTTCTTGTCCGCGTTGAACCCGAGGGTGTTCTCGGGGTTGCTCCAGCACATCGCCTCCATCCAGTAGTAGGTGAAGGCGTCGTAGTTGGTGGACTGGTAGTTCTTGTCGGCGTCGCTGCCGCGCGTGCCCCAGTGGTAGTTGGAGGCCTCGGCGGAGCGGGCCGCGCTGCAGATCTCCACCCGGGTGTAGTACTTCATGCTGTCCACGAAGCCGCCGCTGTGGCACTGGTCGAACACGGCCAGGATGTGCACGAACTGGGTGTCGCTCCACGCGAACTGGGGCCGGATCTTGGCCAGGGCGGTCTGGAAGGTGGAGGCGCCGAACGCCTGGGTGTTGTTGTACATGCACATGTAGGACTCGCCGGAAACGGTCTGGCCACCGTGGTCGTCCCCGTAGATGAAGACGATGTCCCTTCCGGTGAGGTTCCGGGTCGCGAGGGTGTCGAAGACCGCGAGGATGTTGGCCCGGTTGCACTCATAGTTGATGTCGTTGTTGCCGTCCCCGTCGAGGTCGTAAGAGGAGCCGTCGTAGGAGAGCACCCAGACGTGGGACTTCGGGTAGCCGTAGTTCTGGGTGAGGATCTTGTACATCCAGGACAGGTCGGCCAGGGACGGAGCCCAGCTCCCGTTGTTGCCGTTCATGAGTACCGCGTACTTCGCTGCCTGCACGTGGGCCGGGAAGATCACGAGGCCCAGGAGCAGCAGGAGCAAAGCCGGGAGCGCGGCGCGCATGGGGGTGGTGTAGCAAGCACGCATGGAAGATCCTCCGGCCGCGGCAGGGGTCGGTGTTCGAGGACCGGGCCACGGAGTCTTCCCGCCGCTGGTGGGTGCAAGTCGCGGGCAAGGCAGGCGCATGGGAGCGGACCTTGCAGCCCCTGGGGCCGGTGGCCCAGGTCCACAGCCATGAACGTGCCACATCATTATCCCGCCGGCCGGCGGGGCGGTCAAGCGCGCGGGGCCCGGAGGGACGGGGTTTTGGGCCCAGGGGGCCTCGCCGGCGGTGCGGATGGGGCGGACCGCGCTTATAATTAAAGTCTGGGACGCATGCGCGTTTTCATATCAGGAGGCCGCCATGAGACACCACGCCTTGGTCGCGCTGCTTTGTTCCGGCGCCCTGCTGGCCACCGTAGCCTGGGGCCAGGCCGCACCCACCCCCGCCGGGGACACCTTCTGGACCCGTTCACCCGCCCCCGTGCCCGGCTCGGCCGTGCCTGCCGGAGCGCCAGGGCTCCCCGCCCGCTTCCAGGTCTTCCACGTCCGCCTGGCGCCGCTGCTCCAGCGGCTGGGCCAGGCGCCCCCGGAGTCGCGGGACGCCCGCGCCGGGGTGGAAGTCACGCTGCCGCTGCCCGATGGCCGGATCGAGCGGTTCCGGGCGGTGGAGTCCCCCATCCTGAGCCCCGAGCTGCAGCGGGCGCACCCGGAGGTGCGCACCTACTCGGCGGCCGGGGCCGACCGGGCCGGGCTGGCCGCCAGGCTGGACGTCACCGCCCTCGGGGTGCGGGCCATCGTGCTGGCCCCGGAGGGGGTGGCCCTGGTGGACCCCGTCGAGCGCGGGCGCACCGACCAGGTGATGAGCCACTGGGCGGCTGACGAGGGAGAAGCGGGGACCGGCGAGAGCCTCGTCCGGGTGCGCCCGGGGCGGGGCGCCGCGCGCGCGGCCACCGCGGCCCAGGCGATCGGCGACCAGCTCCTCACGCTCCGGTTCATCTACATGGGGACCGGCGAGTACACCCAGGCGCTGGGGGGCGTGACCGCGGCCACCGCGGAGATGATCACCACGGTGAACCGCATCAACGCCATCTGGCAGAGAGAGCTGGCGGTGCAACTCGAGGTGGTGGGGCTGATGCCGTTCCCCGACCCGGCCACCGACCCGTACCCGGCCGTCTGCCTCGGCAACATGGACCGCAACCAGACCGTGGTGGACTCGATCTTCGGCTCGAGCAGCTACGATCTCGCCCAGGTCCTCGAGCGCGAGCCGATGGTGGGCTACACCGGGGTGTCGTATGTCCCCGGGGTGTGCTACAGCGACACCAAGGCCGGCAGCGAGGTCTGCGCGTACGACGTCACCGCCGCCAATTGGCGCTCCTTCATCAAGCCGATCTGCCACGAGCTGGGCCACATGCTGGGCGCGTTCCACACCCAGGACAACAGCTGCGGTCGCTGGGCCGACTCGGCGGTCGAGCCGGGCAGCGGATCCACCATCATGTCGTACGTCGGGAAGTGCCCCCCCAACGTCCAGGACGTGGCCGATCCGTACTACCACGCCCACAGCATCCAGGAGATGCAGGACAACCTGGCCACCGTCACCGACTGCGGGACGCTGACCGCGACCGGCAACACGCCCCCGACCGCGGACGCCGGCGCCGACTACACCATCCCGCGCGGCACGCCGTTCGTGCTGACCGGCGGCGGCTCGGATCCCGACCCCGGGGACACCCTGACCTTCCTCTGGGACGAGATGGACCACTCGCCCACCAGCGGCGACGCGGTGAACGGCCCGCTGTTCCGCTCGCGCCCCGCCACCGCGGCGCCGTGGCGGTACATGCCGGCGCTGGCGACGGTGCTCTCGGGCACCTCGGACCCGTGGGAGAAGCTGCCCACCGTGAACCGCCTGCTGCACTTCCGGCTGGTGGTGCGCGACGGCCACCCCGGCACCGGCGGCCTGGCCTGGGACGACAAGCTCATCACCGTGAGCGGGACGCCCTTCGTGGTGACCTACCCCAACGGCGGGGAGGCCTTCCTGTCCGGGGACTCGTTCACCGTCACCTGGACCGTCGGCGGGGGCAGCGTCGCCCCGACCGTCAACATCCTGATCTCGGCCGACGGCGGGACGAACTGGACCATGCTCCGGCCGAACACGCCGAACGACGGCTCGGAGACCGTGAAGTACTACACCGGCACCACCAGCACCACCTGCCGGATCAAGGTCGAGGCGGTGGGGAACATCTTCTACGACGTGTCCAACGCGAACTTCACGATGTACGGCGGGCCGGTGGGCGCCCCCGCCGGGCCGGCGGGGCCGGACCGGCTGGCGCTGCGCCTGGGCGGGCCGAACCCGTGGTCCGCCCGGGCGGCGCTGGTGATGGACCTGCCGCGGGAGACGCGGGTGGATCTGGGCGTCTACACCGTGCAGGGGCGGCGCATCCGCACCCTGGGCGCGGGCCGCTGGGTGGCCGGCAGCTATCCGATCTCGTGGGCCGGCGAGGACGACCTGGGCCGGCGCGTGGGCTCGGGCGTGTACCTGGTCCGGCTCACGACCGCCGAGGGGTCGCGCACCGTGCGCCTGGTGCACCTGCGGTAGAACCCGATCGCGGGCGGCCCTACAGGTCCTTCTTCACGATCACCGCAAACCGGTGGGCGTGGAAGTACCCGAACAGGTTGTCTCCCAGCAGGACCGCCGAGAGCGTGCCGCTCGCCGGGCTGAGGTTCGGGTTGTCCTGCAGCTGCCAGTCCTTCACCAGGTACTCGTCGAAGGCGTAGTGCGCGCCCAGGTGCAGGCCCGGGGCGAGCAGGTAGTTCACCTCCAGCTCCAGCGTCTGCCGCCGGGTCAGGAGATCGGGCATGGACATCACGACGCTGGACGTGTCCCCGAACCCGATGGGCTGCTGGTCGC
>DATKKS010000054.1:0-2282 GCA_035542815.1 Saccharimonadales bacterium (SeqCode)
CGGCGGCCTGCGCGGGCCGCGGCCGAATTCAGGGAGGGGGCAGCCTTGGGGCTGCCCCCTTCGCGTTGGTGCGCCGCCCGGGCAAAGTCCGCCCCCGCGCTGCCGATAATGGCAGCGTGGAATTGCGGCCGGCCGCGCCGCCGGGCGCCCATCCCGATTTCGACCCCGACCCAAGGAGAGTTCCGCATGAGTGCCCCCGAACCGGTGCGTCCGGCTGTCGAAGGCGTGCCCGCCTGGGCCGGGCTGCTGCCCGGCTTCCGCGGCTACAAGGAGCGCGAGCTGCTGCGCGAGGACGACCGCGCGGTGCGCAGCCGGGTCGCGGACGAGCTGCGCCGGGGCGCGGATGCGCTCCGCCGCATCTCGGCCGACCACCTGCGCCGCGGCCCCGACGAGCTGCTGACGGCCACCGACCGCCTGTCGGTGCAGCTGCGGGCCATGGCCGACGCGGTGGCTCTCGCGCCGGCCGGCTACCACGGCCTGTTCGACCGCAAGGCGTTCCGGCAGCGGGAGCTGGATCAGCTCCTGTCCCTCGACCTGGAGTTGCTGCAGGGGGTGCGGGAGCTGGCCGCGCGCCTGGCGGCCCTCGACGCCGCGGTGGCCGAGCCGGGGCGCTACATGCTGATCCTGCAGGGGGTGCAGCCCCGGGTGCAGGCGCTGCGGGGGCTGCTCGACCGCCGCGCGGCGCTGCTGCGCTGACGACTGACGACGGCATCCGGGCCGTGCCGGCCCGGAAAGGCCTGGATGGCGCGCCCGGTCGCGGGCGCCCGCGGAGGTGACCGTGTCCCAGTTCCTGGAAGTCCTGGAGTGGACCGACCCGCTGCCCGGGGAGATCGTGCGGCGGTATCCGGCCGAGGGTTCGGCGGAGATCAAGATGGGCGCCGTGTGCGTGGTGCAGGAGGCGCAGCAGGCGGTGTTCTTCCGCGACGGCAAGGTGCTGGACGCGCTGGGCCCGGGGCGCCACGTGCTGTCCACGCTCAACCTGCCGGTCCTCACCAAGCTGCTGAGCCTGCCGTACGGGTTCAAGAGCCCCTTCCGCACCGCGATGTACTTCGTGAGCACCCGGGTGTTCACCGACCTCCGCTGGGGGACCAAGAACCCGGTGGCCTTCCGGGACAAGGACCTGGGCCTGGTGCGGCTGCGGGGCTTCGGCGTGTACACCCTGCGGGTGGGCGATCCGGTGCTGTTCGTGAACACCCTGATGGGCGCGCGCGGGACCTTGAACTCGGCCGAGGTGAGCGACTACCTGTGCGACGTGATCGTGGCGCGCCTCAACGACCTGCTGGGGGAGACCTTCACCAGCATCCTGGACCTGCCCGCGGGCTACGAGGCGCTGGCGGCCAAGGTCAAGAACGCGGTGCACGAGGACTTCGCCAAGTACGGCATCGAGCTGGTGGACGTCTTCGTGAACTCGGTCACCCCGCCCGACGAAGTGCAGAAGATGCTCGACGAGCGCAGCGGCCTGGGGGCGGTGGGCAACCTGGACAACTTTCTGAAGTACGAGGCGGCCAAGGCCCTGGGCGGCTCGGCCCAGGGAGGCGGCATGGCCGCCACCGCGGCGCAGGCGGGCATGGGCGTGGGAGTGGGCGCCGGCGTGGGCGCGGCGCTCCCGGCGATGCTGGCGCAGAGCATGCAAGCCCGGCCCGAGGGCGCCGCCGTGTCCCTCGCGGCGGTGTGCGGGGCGTGCGCCGGGGCGGTGCCGGCCGGCTCGAAGTACTGCCCGCAGTGCGGGACTGCGCTGGCGGCCGCGGCGGCCTGTCCCAAGTGCGGGACCGCCCGCGTGCCGGGCGCCAAGTTCTGCCCCGGCTGCGGGGAGAAGCTTGCCTGATCCGGGCGCGCTGAGGACCGCCCCCCCGCCCGCCGCGCCGGCCGGCCCGGCGCGGCCCGCGGAGCGCGGCGCGACCTCGCCCGGGCCCGGCGGGCTGGCGGTGCTCACCGCCTGCCCGGAGTGCGGGGCGCCGGTCCGCATGGACGCCGGCTCGCGCTTCGTGCGCTGCGACTTCTGCCGCCGCCCGCACTTCGTGCGCGGGCGGCGCGATTACCTGACCACCTTCCTCGACCCGCACATCACCCCCGAGGACGCCCTGCTGGCGGCCAAGCGCCACTTGCGCGAGAGCCAGGTGCACGCCACCGAGGTGGGCGAGCCGGAGCTGCTGCTGGCGCCCTACTGGCGGCTGCGGGCGCGGCTGTTCAAGTGGCTCCGCGGGTTCCGCCCGCTGCCCGGCGGCCCGGGCGACGCGCCCATGGCCGGCACCCACACCGAGGTGCTGGGGCGGGATTTCGAC
>DATKKS010000055.1:0-8213 GCA_035542815.1 Saccharimonadales bacterium (SeqCode)
GAGCATCGGCGTGTACTGGTTGTTCGCCGCGGTGCAGATGGCCAGGCCGTTGGCCGGCCAGGCCGGGTCCACCGCGCCCGAGGCCAGCACGTGCTGGGCGTAGATGTCGTAGTTCGAGCCGCTGCGGAGATCCTCCCACGCGACGATGGCTCCCCCGGCCCCGTCGGTGGCGATGACCGCGAGGTACTGGTCGCCGGCCGCGTTGCACAGCACCCGGCCGTTGGCCGGCCAGGCCGGGTCCACCGCGCCCGAGGCCAGCACGTGCTGGGCGTAGATGTCCCAGGTGGCTCCGCTGCGGGCGTCCTGCCACGCGAGGATGGCGCCCCCCGCGCCGTCGGAGACCGAGCTGGGGTTGTTCTGGCCGTACGCCGCCGTGCACACCGGCACGTTGGCGGTGGGATCGTGGGGCCAGGCGGCCGAGGCGGGCCGGGTGGCGGCGCCCAGCGCGAGGAGCAGGAGCGCCGGGAGGACGAGGAAGCGACGCGGGTCCATGGGCACCTCCGGGGTGCGGGCCGCGTGGGCCGGCCGGGGAAGCGGGCTGCGGCGCGGTCGGGGGCGGCCTCGGATGGTGGCGACGAGCGGTCACCAGCGTGGATCGGACTGGCCTTGAGGTGGGGCGGGCCCTGGGGTCGGCCCTGGGGAGGCGTGGACGCGGGGACCCGTCACGCCCGAAGGCCGATATGAGTGTAGCTGGTGATACGCGGCTGTCAAATCCGGGGCGCCCGAGGGCGGCGCAGCCGCGCCTCGCCGGCCCCGCGCAACGACCCGCTAGTTCCTGGCGCTACACAGAATTAGAGGCGACGGCGCAAGCTCGGTCTCAACAACGCCCGAGCTCTCCTGGCCGGCGCGCCAGCGCCTCGGCTCAGCTTCCCGCGCCGTACGCCGATATGCTAGGATGCTGCTCGGTGCCTACCCCGTGGGGAAGCGCGCCGGATGGACCGGCGGGCGGAGTGGGGCAAGGGCGGAAAGGGGCTCAAGTCATGGCATCTCCCGAAGCCGGCAACGGCGGCGCAGGTCATCCCATTACGGTACCGTTCGACGGCCCGCGGCTGCTGCGCGATCCCCGCTACAACAAGGGCGTGGCGTTCCTCCCCGAGGAGCGCGATGCGCTGGGCCTGCAGGGCCTCCTCCCGGCCGCCCACCGCAACATCGAGCAACAGGCGCAGCAGGTGGTCGAGAACATCCGCACCAAGCAGGACGACCTGGAGAAGTTCATCGGCCTGGCGGCCCTGCAGGACCGCAACGAGACTCTCTACTACCGGGTCCTGGTGGAGAATCTGCCCGAGTTCCTGCCCATCGTGTACACCCCCACCGTGGGGCGCGCGTGTCAGGACTTCAGCCAGATCTTCCGCGACGCCCGCGGCATGTGGATCACGCCCGCGGTGCAGGACCGCATCCCCGAGGTGCTGCGCAACGCCGAGAACCAGGAAGTGCGCCTGATCGTGGTCACCGACAACGAGCGCATCCTGGGCCTGGGCGACCAGGGCGCCGGCGGCATGGGCATCCCGGTCGGGAAGCTGGCGCTCTACTCGGCGGCCGCCGGGATCCACCCCGACCACTGCCTGCCCATCAGCCTGGACGTGGGCACCGACAACAACGTGCTGCTGAACGACCCCAACTACCTCGGCTATCGCCACCGCCGGCTGCGCGGCGAGCCGTACGACCGCTTCGTGGAGGCGTTCGTGGAGGGGGTGCGGCAGGTGTTCCCCAACGCCGTGCTGCAGTGGGAGGACTTCAGCAAGAACATCGCGTTCATGCTGCTGGACCGCTACCGCCGCCGCATCACCTGCTTCAACGACGACATCCAGGGCACCGCCGCCACCGCGCTGGCCGGCATCCTGGCCGCGCTGCGCATCACCGGCGGGAAGCTCTCCGACCAGCGCATCGTGTACGCGGGGGCCGGCGCCGCCGGCGTGGGCATCGCGCGCCTGGTGCGCCGGGCGATGGCCGAGGAGGCTGCCGACCCGGTGGTGGTCCGCCGCGCGCAGGTGCTGGTGGACACCCGCGGCCTGGTGACCGCGGTGCCCAAGCCCAAGGACCCGCACAAGCGGGAGTTCGCCATGCCGCTCGAGGACATGGCCGCCTACGGGTTCTGCGGGGAGGGGAACTTCGGGCTGGAGGAAGTGGTGCAGCGGGTGCGCCCCACGGTGCTGGTGGGCACCAGCGCCACGCCCGGCCTGTTCAGCCGCGACCTGATCACCGGGATGGCCGCCCACGTGGAGCGCCCGGTGATCATGGCCCTCAGCAACCCCACCTCCAAGACCGAGTGCACCCCGGGCGAGGCGCTCGCCTGGACCGAGGGCCGGGCCATCGTGGCCACCGGCAGCCCGTTCGCCCCGGTCGAGCTGAACGGCCGCACCTACGAGGTGGGCCAGGGCAACAACGTGTTCGTCTTCCCGGGCGTGGGCCTGGGCGCCATCCTGTCGGAGACCCGCGAGGTCACCGACTCCATGTTCCTGGTGGCCGCCCGGACGCTGGCCGAGTTCATCTCGCCCGAGCGCCTGGAGACCGGCGCGCTGTACCCCGAGGCCACCCGCCTGCGGGACGTGAGCGCCAAGGTCGCGGCGGCGGTGATCCGCGAGGCGCAGCGCCTGAACCTGGGGAAGATCATCCCCGATCACGAGATCGACTTCTTCGTGGCGCGCGAGATGTGGTACCCGGAGTACCGCCCCTACTCCCGGACCGCGGCCCCCGCGCCCGCCGAGGTTCGCTAGCGGCCGGCGGGCGCGAGCCCGCCCGGCCGGACCGCCCAGCAGGGGGGAAGTTGGAGGACCAGGCCGCAACCGGCGTCCGAGCCGAGGACCCCACTCGGCCCGCGACGCTGGAACACCTGCCCGAGGCGGCGCAGCTCGTCAGCCTGCTCGGGGAGAGCTACATCCACTGCCGCACCCCGGAGGGCGGCGACCTGTACGTGGTTGCCGAGGCCCTGCCGCTCCTGGAACTCCTGAAGCCGGCCAACTGGTTCGAGAGCGCCTGGTTCGAGCAGCACCGGGTGCGGCTGCGCGGCACCAGCACGGTGTACTCGGTGGACAGCCGGCCGGTGCAGGGCGAGAGCCTCAAGCTGGTGGTCAAGTACTGCCGGGTGGGACAGCAGCCGCCGCTGGACACCCACGTCCTGGACGACGCCCTGCACGCGGAGTTCAACGGGCCGTTCGAGGAGTTCTCGCTGGTGGAGGAGCTGCGCCGCAGCACCCGCGGCACGGCCGACGCCCCGATCCACTTCCACACCCCGCTGGCCATCTACGTGCCCCCGGAGCGCATGCAGCTGTGGCAGACCGGCCGCAGCGAGAGCAAGATCGCGTGCAAGCTGGCGCGCCACCCGGGGGTGGCCATCGACATCCTGCGCGACTACCTCCTGGTGTACCGCTGGCTGGACGGCCTGGACGCGGTGCAGGCCTATGAGAAGGGCGCGCTGACCCAGGCCGAGATGGAGGCGCTGACGCGGCGCGCATGCGCCGAGATCGCCTCGCGCGGCTACCGGGTGCTGGACATGAAGCCCGACCACCTCATCGTCCAGCTGGAGTCCTCCGGCCGGCTGCACCGCTGGAACGGCGGGCCGGTCGAGTACGGGGTGGTGGACTTCGAGCTGCTGGAGCGCACCCCGGAGTACGAGGAGGAGGTCAAGACCGCGCGCCGGCGCGAGTACCTGCAGCGGCAGAAGCTGTCGTTCGCAGAGGAGGCGCCGCCGCGGGTGGAGTTCCCGCCGCACCTGGCTCCCCAGAAGGTGTTCGACGTGGACTACGTCTACGGCCGCGTGGAGAGCACCGGCGGGGCGCTGTGGGTGGCGGGCCAGGACCCGGGGCTGTTCGACTTCTTCCTGCCCGAGCGCTGGCGGCAGACGCCGCGCATCCGGCTCAACCCCGACCGCGAGACCTACTTCACCCGCACCAAGGACAACGTGGAGCTGGTGTGGAAGGTGTCCCGGGTGGGCGAGCCCGAGTACCTCGACTGCACCGACGCCGACGACTGGCGCGCCCTGCGCCACGGGGTCAACAGCCCGTTCGAGGAGTTCGCCATCGCCCACATCCTGCGCCGGGCGGGGGTGCCCACCAGCACCCCACGGGCCATCTACATGACCGGCCACCAGTCGCACCTGGAGGAGCGCACCCTGGACTGGCGGCGCTACCGCAGCCACGAGCGGATCGTCACCCCGGACGGCGAGCCGGTGCTGCGGCCGGGCCGCGACTACATCACGCTGTGGGGCTACTGGGGCGGGCCGGAGCTGCTGCAGGCCGGGCCCGACGACGCCCGCTTCCGGGCGGTGAACGCCCAGCGCGCCCGGGCCCAGGGGCTGCTCTCGCAGCAGGTCCTGGACGAGCTGGTGGCCCACCACCGCTCGTGGCTCTCGGCGGCGGGCATCGAGGTGCTGAAGCTCCTCCCCCGCCAGCTGCTGCTGTCGCTCGACGGCGAGGGCAACCTGGTGGGCGACGACCAGGGCGGCCTCGTCACGCGGCTGTGCAACTTCGACTTTCTCAAGCTGCCGGCGGAGCTGAGCGGGCTGGTGGGGGACGCCGAGGGCTACGTGCCCCCGGGCATCCACGGCTACGAGGCCGGCGTGCACCCGACCGACCTGTACCGGCTGCTCAAGGAGCACCGCGAGGCGCTGGCGGCCAGCACGCTGCGCCGGGTGGTGGCCTCGGGCGCCCCGCACTACGCGCGGGTCCAGGCCGGCGAGGTCCAGAGCCGCATCCGGGGGCTGGCGGCCGCGCTGGTGGAGTCAGTGCGCCCCAGCCGGCACGCCCTGGTGGACCACGTCCGCCGCATCACCGAGGACCGCGTGGAAGAGGGCTTCGGGCTGGGCGAGATCCAGATGGCCCTCGGGTGCCTCGAGGAGGAGGTGTGGCGGCTGTGCATCGCGCAGGTGCCGGACCGCCTGGACCTGGTGCGCTGCCTGGGGATCGCCACCGGCATCGTGGGGCAGGCCAAGGACGAGCTCGCGAGGGTCTACCTGGAGCGCAAGGTGCAGGGCGACGCCGCGGTGCGCGACCTGCAGCACCGCCTGGAGCAGCTCTTCCCGGAGGCCCCGGGCGCGGCGGGTGGGGCCGCCTCGCCTACTCCGCCTCCTCCCCCAGCCCCGCCAGAATCGCCGGACCGTTGACCCCCACCACCCGCACCGTGGGGCCGCCCTGGCCCAGGACCACCGAGACGCGCTGCCCGCGGCCGGAGCGCGTGGCCCTGGCCAGCGCCACCCGGGCCACCTGCGGGCCGTTCACGGTCCCGAACTCCAGCCGGGCGGAGTAGTCCGGGGGCAGCTTCAGGGACACCGGGCCGTTGGTGGCTTCGGCGTCCAGCCCCTTGCCCTCCCAGCGCGGTCCGCTCAGCCGCACCGCCAGCGGCCCGTTCTTGACCCGCGCCACCACGTCGCCATTCAAGCCCTCCAGCGCGACCGGCCCGTTGAGGGCCTCGATGCGCAGGCTGCCCTGAACGCCGGTCACCGCCACCGGCCCGTTCTCCGCCGCTAGGCTGAGGTCGGTCCGCCGCGGGACCTCGATCCGGAACTGCACGGTCCAGCGCCACCCGTGTCTCTGCGCCGGCCCTTCGGCGTGCACCTCCCCGCCCGCCGCCACCACCCGGACTTCCCGGGCCAGGGCCTCGGCCTCGACCCGGCTGCCGGCCTGGGTCTCGACCCGGGCCACCACGCTCACCCGGTCCACGTCGCGCCCCCGCACCTCGGCGCCGCACGCCGAGCCACACTCCACCACCAGCGCGCCCTTGGGCTTCGGAAGGCTCTCGGAGCGTACCTCGCGGTGCACGGTCAGCCCGGCGTGGCGCGAGGCGTCGGCCGCCCCGGCCACCCACTGGGCGTCGGACTCGGCGGCCGCCGGAGCGGCCTGCCACAGCAGCGCCGGCAGCACCGCCAGGAGCGCGGCCGGGAAGGGGATGCGACGCATGGGGAACCTCCTTGTGGGGCACGCCCGCGGCCGGCGCCGGGCGGACCGGGGCGGACCGGGGCGGCGCGCGCGGAACAGGTCGAACCGGGCATCGGGGGCCCGGCGGGGCGGATCTCCTGGGTCTTGGGACGAGCCGCGCCGGCCGCGGGTTGCACGCGGAGGGGGGAATCAGCTCTCGCGCAGGATCACCGGGGAGGCCGCCAGGCGGTCCAGGTGCGCCGGGCGGCCGGCGCGGTCCAGCCGCCCGAACTGCAGCACCCCGGTGGGACAGCTCTGCACGCACGCCGAGCAGCGCACGCACTGGGGGTCCTGCATGGGGCGGCCGCGGTTGGCGAAGCTCATGACGTCAATGCCCTGGTGGCACACCGAGGTGCACACGTTGCACGAGATGCACTTCTTCTTCTCGGGCACGATCGCGAAGCGGCTGAAGCGCGCGTACACGTGCATCAGCGCGGCCAGCGGGCACGCGAACCGGCACCACACCCGTCCCGAGTACTTGAAGTACAGGCCCACCCCCAGGACCCCGCCGCACAGGATGTCCACCACCCACTTGTAGCTCAGCGGGTTCACCAGGCGGCCGGCCGCGTCGCGGCCCTCCAGCAGCAGCCCGAAGACGCCGCCCAGGCCCGCGCCCGGCAGCGCCCACGCGGCGACGCGCAGCGCCAGCAGCGCGAAGGCCGCCGCCAGGAACACCTGGCCCACCAGGTTCAGGCGGTTCCAGCCCGGCCCGTGGGGCATCTTGGTCCGCTGGGTGTCGCCCAGCGTCTCGGCCAGCGCCCCGCACGAGCAGATCCAGCCGCAGTAGACGCCCTTGCCCCAGCGGCGGATGGCCAGCGGCAGCAGCACGAACGTCTGCACGCACCCGATCGCGATCCACCAGCCCATGGGCCGGTCGGTGAAGAGGTTGTAGACGTTGAGTGGCCAGGCCAGGATCAGTCCGTAGGCGCGCCAGTACGCGCGCGGGTGGCCCCAGGCGGGCCAGTGGCGGGCGGCGTAGTCGGCCGCCGGAATGTAGCTCTCGAACAGGTGGTCGGCCACGGCGCGCCCGGCGCCGTGGCTGAAGACGCCCTGGTAGCCCAGCCACGGGAGCACCACCTCCGGCAGCACGAACAGCGGGATGGCCTGCACCAGGAACAGGCTCAGCGTCTGCCACCGCACGTACGGAGTGTTGCGGCGGCGCACCCGGCGCAGCCCGAACCACCCCACCAGCGCGGTGTAGAGGACGGTGTAGTAGAACGACCGGCTCTGCATGGACACCGCCACCGTCCCCACCAGCGTGCTCCGGTCGGCCACCTGCGCCGCCCACCACGAGCCCAGCGCGGCCAGCCGCGCGCCCACGTCCGCCGGCCAGGCCCAGCCCGACCACACCGCCGGCTCCAGGAACCCCCCGGCCTTCCAGTCGCAAAAGCCCGCCAGCACCGCGAGGAAGAGGCCCACCGCCACCCACCCCCGCGCCGAGCCCTCCCCCGCCAGGCGGATCCCCGAGCGGCGCAGGAACGCCACCGGCGCCTCGCGCCCCAGCATCGGGAAGACCACGTCGTTGGGCACCACCCGCCTCCCGCCGCCCGCCTCGCCCGCCTCCTCCAGCATCACTTCGCCGGCCCGGATCTCCCGCACCTGGGTCCGCAGCCGCAGCTCCACCCGGCCCGCCTGCCGCAGCGCCTCCAGCCGCTCCACGTTGCCGGCCCGCGCCCGGGCCAGCTCCTCGCCGCGGTGCACCAGCGTCACCCGGGCGCCGGCCTCGGCCAGCGCCGCGGCGGTCTCCACCGCCGAGTCCCCTCCGCCCACCACCAGCGCCCGCTGCCCCCGGAAGTCAGCCGGATCGTGGAGCCGGTTGAAGACCGTCTCGCGCTCCTCGCCCGGCACGCCCAGGCGGCGGAAATCGCCGCTCCGCCCGATGGCCACCAGCACCCGCCGGGCGCGCAGCTCGGCTCCGCCTTCCAGGCGCACCGCCAGCGCCCCGGCGCGCGGCTCGATCCGCTCCGCGCGCCCCGCCCGGACCGCGATGCCGGCGGACGCCACCTGCGCGCGCAGCTCCGCGACCAGGTCTTCCTTGACCGTGGCGCTCACCTGCAGCTCGCCGGCGGGGGTCATGGAGCGCGGATAGGTGAAGATGGGCTTGGCCCGGGGGAAGTTCACCAGGGTGGCGAACGGCTCGGCCGCCTCCAGCACCTCGAAGGACAGCCCCAGCCGCCGGGCCTCGAGCGCCGCAGCCATCCCGGACACCCCGCCGCCCAGGATCAGGAGATCGGGCAGTTCCGCGGCGCGCGGGGCCGGCGCTGCGGCCTCCGGCGCCCCGGGAGCGCCCCGGCCCGCGCCCAG
>DATKKS010000056.1:0-3916 GCA_035542815.1 Saccharimonadales bacterium (SeqCode)
CCCCCGGGCGCCCACGGCCGGCAGGGTCTCCCGCGCCAGCCGCGCCGCGGCGTCCGCGTTCGGCCCGTAGCGCAGGTTGCCGAAGAACACCAGCCGGCCCGGTTCGCGCGGGCCGCTCCGGCGGAAGTAGGCGGTGTCCACGCCGTTGGGCACCACGTGCAGCTCCGGGGCCCGCAGGTGTTCGCGGTCCCGGGCGGCCACCACCAGCGCCGCCCCGGCCCGCGCGGGCATGGAGCGCTCGTACCGCCGGAGCCGGCCGGCCTGGCCGGCCAGGGTGTACGCCAGGAGGGACCGGTCGCGCAGGCGCACCCCGGGCGAGTTCCGCAGGAGCAGCTCGTAGCGCAGGCTCATGGAATCGCACAGGTCCACCACGCAGCGCGGCGCCAGCGACTCCGGCACCGCCCGCCAGGTGATCAGGTGGGCGCAGTGGAGCACGTCGAACCCGGCCGCCGCCCGGGCGATCTCGGCGCCCGGCCCCTGCAGCGGCAGCCCCAGCACCAGCAGCGGATCCGAGGAGAACGGCGCGCACAGCCACTTGCGCAGCTTGGTCCCGGGCTCCTGCCAGCCGGGGGGGACCGCCAGCGAAGCCTCCTCCACCCCCGCCGGGGCCGCGCCCGCCGTCGCCCCGGGCTCGAGCAGCGACCACCACGCCACGTGGTGCCGGCGCGCCAGGCACTCCACCAGCCGCCAGTTGCGCAGCCGGTCCCCGGTCACCAGCGGGACCCGCGGCCCGTCGGACAGGAACAGGATCCGCACCGCCCGCGCCCTCAGAGCCGGCGGCGGCGCAGGAACGCCGTCGCCTGGCCCGTGAGCAGGGCCTTCTCCTCGCGGGTCAGCACCCACGGAGTCAGCACCACCACCAGCACCAGGGCGGCGTAGACGGCCAGCAGCAGCCGGCGCGAGCGCAGCGTCGGGAGCAGCTGCAGCACCAGCACCAGGTAGGTGCGCGGCTGGACCTTGAGCCCCGCGCGCAGACACTGCAGCAGGAGCACCAGCACGATGGTGCCCATGCTGGTGAACCCGGCCACCGCGGCGCCGTAGACGCCGTAGCGCGGGATCAGCAGCAGGTTCAGCGGCACGTCCACCGCCAGCGCCACGCTCACCGCGATCAGGTTCATGTGCGGGCGCTCCACCAGCATCGGGTACAGGCCCAGGACGTAGAAGGCCGAGTAGAACAGGTGGTACACGCCGAAGGCCCACATGAGGCTGGCCGACTGGGCGAAGGCCTTGCCGCACATCAGGGGGATCACCCAGGGGCTCACGCCCAGCAGGAACAGCGCCACGCCCAGCAGCGCGAGCAGCGTCACCCGCAGCGCCAGGTTGATGCGGCGCATGACCAGCTCCCGGTCCCCCTCCTCCCACATCTGGCTCAGGTTCGGCCCCAGCACGTTGGCGGTGAGCGCCCCCAGCAGGAACACGTAGGCCGACACGCTGGAGGCGGCGGTGTAGATGCCCACGTCGTGCAGCCCCCGCATCCGCACCAGCATCCAGCGGTCCACCAGCAGCAGCACCTGCATCTCGACCGGCACGAGGATGTACCAGGAGCTGAACTTCAGGATCTTGAAGGTGAAGTCCGGCTCGTCGATGCGCTGGCGGACCGGCTCCACCGACTTCAGGTGCCGCCACAGCAGGCCGCCGAACACGGCCAGCGTGAGCCACGAGCCGGTGGCCTGGGCCGCCGCGGCGGCCACCGCGTTGCGCGCGATCAGCAGCACGAACGCCACCCCGACCACGGTGAACACCAGCACCGGGAAGAAGTCCATCGCCGAGGTCACGAAGAACATCCGCATCCCGGCGAAGCCGGCGCGCACGTGCCGCTGCATGGACTCGGGCACGATGATCAGGGCCGCGACCACCACCAGCCACACGTGCTCGCGCCCCCGGAACACCAGGCTGGAGAGCTGCGGCGCCAGCGCCATGCAGGCCAGTGCGGCCAGCACCGCCAGCCCCAGCGACAGCCGGATGGTGCGGAAGAAGAAATCGCGCAGCCGGCCCTTGCGCTCGTACTGTTGCACGTAGCGGGTGTAGCTCGAGGGCAGGCCCAGGGTGACGAAGTTGAGCGGCGTGCCCACGATCGTGTCCACCGCCAACCCCAGCGCCCCCAGGTTGGCCGGCCCCAGCATCCGCGTGAACACCACCTGGCGCACCACCGACAGCACCCGCTGGGCCACGGTCATCGTCATCACCGCGGCCAGCGAGCTGGAGATGCTCTGGCGCTTCAGGAGCCTGAACACGTCAGCGCCCCGCCGCCGGCCGCGAGGCCACGTGGACCGTCTGCAGCACCCCGCCCGGGGTGCGGTCATCGTCCTCGAAGTACCAGCTCAGGTTCAGGTTGCCCCGGAACTCCTGCGGCTCCACCCGGGCGCGGAGCGCGTAGGGGCCGGGGGCCAGCCCGCCGGGCACCGCCAGCGGGAGGCGGCAGCGGACCCACCGGCCGGCGGGCCAGTACTCCGGGGACCCGCCGTCGGCCCGCAGCAGGTGGGTCTGGGTGACGCGGTACTGGCGGTGGTCGCGCCGCTGCGCCACGAGCCGCGCCAGGCGCGGCGGCAGCCAGCGCGGCGGCTCCGGCGGCCGGGTGGAGAGGCTGGTCGTCAGCACGAAGCGCTCCCCCGGCCCGGCGGGCCGGTCGCGGCGGAACAGGCAGTCCAGCCACAGCGGCCCGCCCGGCGCCACGCCGGGCGGGGCCAGGCGCGCATCCGCCAGCCAGGTGCCGCAGCCCAGCTCCACCGGCGCCCGTCCGGAGGGCGGCGCCAGCTCCGGCCAGGCCGGCCCAGGGAGCCGCGCGTAGGCCGGCAAGGCCTCGCGGCGGACCTCGTACACCCACTGCCCGGGGGCGTGGAACACCTCCCGGAACACTTCCGGCCGCGCGCTGAACTTGGCCTCGATGCCGGGGTATTCGGGCGGACTCACCGAGGCCAGGTAGTCCAGCAGCGGATAGCCGAAGGTGTGGTTCACCACCACCAGGTCCACCCCGTAGTGCGCCAGCCGGGCGGCGGTGCGCGCCGGCGGGCAGGCCGGGCTGAGAATGTCCGAGGCCGCCTGCATCCGGGCCACTGCCTCGGTGTCGCTGGGCGAGGAATGCTGGTTCAGCGTGGCCACCACGTCGTGGCGGGTGAGGCCGGCGATCCCGTAGCAGGTCACCGGGTCGGAGGCCACCACCTGCGGCTGGGGGTAGGCGCGCTCCAGGAAGTCGAGGGTGGGCCGCCACGGGGCCGGCGAGCGCGCCTCCTCCACCGCCAGCGCCGGGCCCTGGTAACTGGCGGCGCTGCCGCGGTACTCGGGCGCCAGCGCCACCGCCACCACCGCCAGCCAGGCCACCGCGGCCGCGCGCCGGCCCGCCGGCCCCGCCGCCAGCACCCGCAGCTGGTCCACCACCCAGCCGCCGAGCACGCACGCCCCCAGCACCACCGGGTACAGCCGGATCAGCAGGTAGCCCAGCCTCGGGGCCAGCAGCGGCGTCAGCAGCGGGTTGAACAGCACGCCCACCCCCACCCACAGGCCCACGCAGGCCAGCAGCCGCTCGGGCGCCGGGTGGTGCGCCAGGTAGAAGGGGGACGCCAGCAGCGAGAGCCAGGTGGCCGAGCCCAGGAGGTTCACCCACGACAGCGGCTCGATCACGTACCCGAACGGCAGCCGCAGGAACCCCTCCACGTGCGTGTGCATGAGGTTGACCGGGGCGTAGGAGACCAGGTAGCGCCAGCCCAGGATGGGGGCGCAGCAGGCCGCCGCCGCCAGCAGCAGCCGCAGCGCCCGCCCGGCGTGCGGGCGCGCCAGCGGGATGCACCACGCCAGCACCGTGAACGCGGTCCAGCCCAGGAACCAGGGGGCCGCCGCAAAGACGTGCACCATGCACGCCGCGGCCAGCAGCCAGGGCACCGGGTACGGCCCCCGGAGCCCGCCGCGCCGCAGCCCCGCC
>DATKKS010000057.1:0-5058 GCA_035542815.1 Saccharimonadales bacterium (SeqCode)
CCGGCGCCACCACGCGCAGGCCGCTGTCCCAGCCGGCCCGGCTGGGCCCGCCGTCCACCAGTGCGCTGCGGCCGTCCGGAAGGGTCAGCAGGCAGGCGTCGCCCTGCCCCACGTCGAGGAACGCCAGGCGCAGGTAGGGCGAGGGACACGGCTCCCACCACGGCCCGACCGCGATCAGCACGCCCATGGCCGCGGCCGCCAGCGCCGCCGCGGGCCGCGCCGCCCGCGGCCCGTGCGCCAACAGGGCGAGCGCCGCGAGCGCCAGCACCACCCAGGCGGCGGGGACCCCCACCAGCGAACTGCCGGTGCCCAGCCGGTCCACGCCCAGGTGCGCGAGCGCGCCCAGCGCGCGCCCCGCCAGCTCCGGAACGGTCCAGATCCAACCGCCCGCGGCTCCCCCGAGCGGCGGACCCAGGGCCGCCGCCAGGAGCGTGAGCCCCGCCGCCCCGGACGCCGCGATCAGCATCAGCGCCGCCAGCGGCACCGCCACCAGGTTCGCGGGCAACCCCACCAGCGAGCCGCGCCCCACCGTCCACGGCAGCAGCGGCCACACCGCCACCTGGGTGAGGAGGGTGGCCCGCGCCAGGTCCAGCACCGCGCGCGCCCGGCCGGCTCGCGGGCGCGGCACCGGCAACTCGTGGAGGCCCCAGGTGGCCGCCACGCTCAGCACGTACGACGGGTCCCTCGCCCGCGCCGGCTCCCCGAGCAGCAGCAGCGCCGCCGCCAGCGCGGCGCCGGCGCGCGGGCTGTGCGGCCGGCCGCCCCGCCGCGCCGCCTCGGCCAGCGCCAGGCTGAGCAGCACCCGCTGCGCCGGCAGGTGCAGGTGGGTGAGCCAGCCGTAGCCGGCGGTCACCGCCAGCGGGAGCGCGAAGCGTGCGCCCGGCGCGATCCTCCAAGCCAGCGCCGCGGCCAGCCGGTGGACCAGGTGCAGGTGCAGGCCGGCGATGATCACGATGTGGATCACCCCCAGCGCCACCAGCCCGTCGCGGTCCTCCTCCGGCAGGCGCCCGGTCTCCCCCAGCACCAGCGCGGCGGCGAACGCGCCGGCCCCCGGCGACAGATGGCGCGCCAGCGCGCCGCGGAGCGCGCCGCGCAGCGCCTCGCCGGCCCGCGCCAGGCTCCCCGCCGGGCGCAGCAGGTGCACCCCGGCCGGCGCCCGGACCCTGATCCAGCCGCCCATGCCGCGGCCCCGGGCCACGCGCCGGAAGTCCGTCCCTCCGGGGTTGCGCGGGCCCTCCAGCCGCTCCAGGTCGCCCACCAGCTCCACCCACGCGCCCGGCGCGATCCCGGCGGGGCAGCCGCCCTGCCCCAGGCGCACCCCGAGGCGCCGCGGCAGCCGCTCGCCCGGCCCCAGCGCGCCCGGCGGCACGTCCACCATCCACTCCCAGGTCTCCCCGCGCGGCTCGGGCCCGCTCGCCACGCGCGCGGCCACCCGCACCGGCCGCTCCGGCAGGGTGTCCGGGTCGGCCTCCGGCGCCAGCCGCTCCCGCAGCTCCAGGCACGCGGCCATGGCCAGCGCGCCCAGCGCTCCCGCGCCGACCCACGCCGCCGCGCGCCGCAACGCGGCGCGGCCGAGCCGGGGCCGGCCGCAGCGCGGCGCCGCCCGGCCGCCGGTCCACAGCGCGGCGGCGGCCAGCGCGCCGGCAGCCGCGAGCCACGCCGGCTGGCGGCATGCCGCGGGCGCCAGCCCGGCCGCCCACAGCCCGTACCAGAAGGCGTGCGCCCTCCCGGCGCAGCCGCCGGGCGGGCCCGCGTGGCCACGCGGCGGTCGGTTCTCTCCATCAGGCGGACGGACGGTGACACCGACAACTCCGGTGGAGCGCGCGGGTCCGAGGGCTGCCGGATGGGAGGATGAGGAGGCTGGACCGACCGCAGCCCGGACCGCGACGGCATAACGGGATGCGCGCGGAGGGCGGGAACGAGCGCGCGGGGCGGAACCGGTCATGCCCCCGGGCTGTTCGCACGAACCGTGCGAGGCACGGCCTCAACCCGCAGGAGCCAGTCGGCTGAGGAACTCCAAGCCGGCGGGGATCCGGACCCGGCGGACGCGCTCCAGCCCGTCTACGTCCCGGGCCTGACCGACCCCCAGGGGGAGCAGCCCAGCGGCCGACCGGACCGCGTCACGGCCCGGGAATCCCCGGGGGTTGCCGGAGCGGATTCGAGCGCGGAGGAGGGAGTCGGAGTCCCTATTCCCGGGACTTGCCGTAGAGCAGGATCTCGCTGGCGATCTCGTTGAAGTCGCTGTCCACGGCCACCACGTAGTACTTCCACGCCGGGTGCTCCGCGTCCAGCGGCGGCAGCGGCGCGGCGTAGGCGCCGCGCTGGCCGTCCACCAGGGTCATGGCGCGCCGGATGAACGCGGCCTCCCCCGGGGCGGCGTAGTACAGGCGCATCTCGTGCAGCGTCTCGTGGTGCGCCGGAATGAACACCGCAGCCACCAGCGGGTTGCCGGGGCCGCCGAAGGCCGGCGCCACTTCCACGCGGGCGCGCGCGGTGCCGTCGAACTCGCTCTTGACGAAGCGCGCCTGGCCGGGCTTGAGGTCGATGAGCTGGATCTGCGGGGGCTCGCCCCCGTGATCCACGCGCACGCTGTGCGTGCCCACCGGGAGGCTGGCGCGCAGCGGGGTGCGGCCCGCCAGCTTCCAGTCCACGCGCACCGGGTCGCCCCGGGCCTCGTGCTCCCCGCGGTCCCCCACCACCACCGAGGTCACGGTGAGCTCTCCCTCGCTGCTGGTGGGCTGGGGCTCGGCCGCGTAGGCGGTGACCAGCCCGCTCGCCACGCGGATCTCGGCGGTCCAGCTGAGCACGCCCGGGCCGCTGAAGCTCACCAGGTGGCGGCCCGCGGGGATCTCCTTCCACACCACCGGCACGCTGTCCGCGGTGGCCCCGTCCAGCTGCGCGAACAGCGGCAGACCGGGATGAATGTTGGAGACCGAGATCTGCCCCACGAAGCGCGGGTGGAAATCGGCCGCGTCGCCCGGGCGCAGCACGAAGGTCTGGGTGTCCACGCCCAGGTCGCCCAGGCGCGCCTCCACGAAGTGCCGTCCGGCGCGCACGCTGAGTTCCACCGGGGCGGCCCCGTACTCACGGCCGTCCACCTTGACCCGCGCGCCCGCCGGCTCGCTGGCCACGCGGAGCACCGCGGGCGACCACGGCGCGTGCTTCCACGGCGGCCAGGCCCGGCCCAGGCTCATCCAGGCGATCGCCCCCACCACCAGCGCCAGCGCACCGTAGCTGGCGTACCGCCGCCAGCCTGGGCCGGCGCTCTCGCGGGGCTCCCGGGGCGCCGCGGCCGACGGCGGCGGCGCTGCGGGCGGCCAGGGTGGGGCCGGGCGCGCGGGGATCGCGGCCAGCGAGCCCCCCTCGGGGCGCGAGAAGGACCCCGCCTCGGGCGGCGGGGCGCCCGGCGGGGCCGACGCCCGGGGCACGGGCCCCTTGCGCGCGACGGTCCCGACGGGCCAGGGGAATTCCTCAGGAGTCACCGGCGCCCGCTCCACGGGCGGCGCGCCGGGAGCGGGCTGCGGCGGAGCCGGCGCAGCGGCTTCGAACGGCTCAGGGGCCGGGGGGGCAGCGGGCGCGGGCGGCGCGCCGGGAGCGGGCTGCGGCGGAGCCGGCGCAGCAGCTTCGAACGGCTCAGGGGCCGGGGGGGCAGCGGGCGCGGGCGCGGCCGGCACGATGGCAGGCGGTACCGGCGGCGCTGCCGGCGCGGCCGCGGCAGGAGGCACAGACGGGATGGGCGCCGGCAGATCGAGAGCGGCTGCCGGCTCAGACGGAAGGCCGAGGGGGCCTTCCGAGGAGCGCAGCCCCGGCACGGAGGGCTTCACCTGGGGGTGTTCCAGGAAATCCGGGAGCCTGACCCGCTCCAGCGCAGGCGGGGCCGTCGAAGGCCCAGGGCCCGAGGCTGCCGGCTCGGGCAGAGGCTCAGGGGCCTCCGCCGCTGCGGGCTCGGGGGCCGCCCCGGCCGCGGCAAACTCGCGGGGCTCCGCCGCCGCGGGCTCGGGGGCCGCCGCGGGCTCGGGGGCCGCCTCGGCCCCGCTCCCGGGCGCCGCCTCCAGCGGTGGCGCCGCCGCCCGGTGGGCGGCCTCGAGCAGCGCCGCGGGCGCGCCGTCCATCCCGGCCAACACCACCGCGGAGCAGTGCCGCAGCGCCAGGCTGGGGTCCTCGGGGGCCTCCAGCAACAGCTCGCGGAGGCCCTGGCGTGGCTCGCTCTCCACCCCGGCCGCCACCACGTACACGTCGCCCGGGCGAGGCAGGTCCTGCGCCCACTGCACCGATTCCAGATTTGCGCCGACGCCACCCTCGGGGTAGCCCGTGTCCAGCTCGGAGTAGGCCGGCTCGAGCAGGAACACCTCCTGCCGGCCGCGCACCCGGAACAGGCGGCAGGCCCCGGCGGCGATCACGTAAAGACTGCCGGAGTCGTACAGCAGCGCCAGGGCGTCCACCGCGAGGCGCGGGTCGGTGTCGGAGAAGCGCCAGTACTCGGCCGCCGAGAGCCGGAACCCGGCCACCAGGTGGGCCACCGGGGCGGGCATCCCGGCCACTGGCGGGCCCGGGTCCGGGACGCCCTCGCCCAGGTGGGCCAGCCACTCGGCGCCGGAACGCTCGTCCCATAGGCTGCCCTGGCCCCACGCCAGCAAGGCCAGCCGGCCATCGGCGCGCTGCCATTCCAGCGCCAGCACGTCGCCGCGGGATGCGGTCTGGAGTTCCACCGGAATCCTCCCCCGTGCAACCTATCCCAACGCGTAAGTCAATGTCAAGAAAAGCTATTGCAACCGGAGCCGGCGGCCGGGCTGGGGCTCCGCACGGGGCTGCCGATGATCCATAGGTGGGGGCGCCCCCGGGCGGACCCGTGGGGGGTTGCGCCGGGCCGGGGGGAGTCGCTATTCTGAGCCCCGTTGCCTTGCCCGCCAGGGAGGACGCATGGCTCGCATTCACCAGCCAGGGCTGCGCCTAGGCGCTCTCTTGACGTGGACGTGGCTGGCGCTGGCCGCCGGCCCGGTGGCGCGAGCCGCGGAACCCTCCTACCTCGGCCCCGACACCCCCACGCTCAGCCCCGCC
>DATKKS010000058.1:0-4493 GCA_035542815.1 Saccharimonadales bacterium (SeqCode)
GAGACCCCCGAGGAGCGCACCCGCGACCTCACCCGCGGCCCGCTGCTGCGCACCGTGGTCAGCATGGGCGTGCCCTCGGCCATCGGCTTCTCGGCCCAGACCGCCTATACCCTGGTGAACCTGTTCTGGGTGGGCCGGCTGGGCACCGCCGCGCTCGCCGGGGTGACCCTGTTCTCGGCCCTGCTGTACGTGCTGTGGTCCTTCAACGAGATGGTCGGCACGGGCAGCGTGCCCATCATCACCCGCCGCCTGGGGGAACAGGACATCCCGGGGGCCACCGAGGCCATCTACCAGACGCTGTTCTTCAAGTTCGCGATTGCGCTGGTGGTGGGCGTGGGCGGCGCGATGCTGGCCGGGCCGCTGGTGCACCAGATGAACGGCCGCGGCGAGGCGGCGGCGCAGGCGGTGGCCTACGGCCGGCTGGCCAGCCTGACCCTGCCGCTGCTCTACTGCATGGTCACGGTGTGGACGGTGCTGCGCAGCGCGGGCCGGGCGGGCGCCGCCATGAAGCTGATGATGGCCTCGGTGGCCCTCAACATGGCCCTCGACCCGCTGTTCATGCTGGCGCTGGGCATGGGGGTCCGCGGGGCTCCGGTGGCGAACGCCATCACCAACGTGATCTTCCTGGCCGCGGGCCTGGCCTACCTGCAGTCGGGCCGCGCCGGGTTCCGCCTGCCGGTGCCCCCGCCCCGCCCGTGGATCCGGTGGGGGGTGATCCGGAGGATCCTGCGCATCGGGTTTCCGGCCTCCGTGGAGACCATGTCCCGCTCCTTCTCGCTCACCTGGTGCGTGTCGCGGGTGGCCCTGTTCGGGCCCGCGGCGGTGGCCGCCATGGGCATCGCCCAGCGGCTCCTGGACCTGGGAGCGGTGGTCGGGGTGGGCTTCACCCTGGGCACCATCCCGATCGTGGGCCAGTGCCTGGGCGCACGCGACGTCCGGCGCGCCCGGCGCGCCACGCACGTCGCCGCCGCCATCAGCGTGGCGGTGGTGCTGCCGGTGGTGGTGGTGGAATGGCTGGCGGCGGGCGCGGTGGTGCGCCTGTTCGACCGCGCCGGGCACGCGCTGGAGATGGGCCGGGTGGCGGTGCGGCTGCTCGCGCCGGTCGAACTGCTGCTGGCGACCCAGCTGCCGCTGGCGGCGGCCTTCTTCGGTTCCGGCAACACCGTGCCCACGATGGTCATCGGGGTCACCTTCGGCGCGATCGGGCCGGTGGCGCTGACGCTCCTCGCGCAGGCCTTCGGGATCAGCTCCGCGCCGGTGGTGTGGGCGGCGGTGCTGGCCGCCTACAGCATGGAGCTGGTGGCGTTCGTGGTGTGGTACCGGCGCGGGACGTGGACCCGCGCAAAAGTCTAGGGGCGCGGCAGGCCGCGCCCCATGAGATTCCGCCGTCAGTCCTGCTCAGCAGCCCGGGCCGCCACAGCCCCCGCAGCCGCTGCCCCCGCCCTGCGCCTCTTCGCCGCCCTCGGGCGTGAAGCTCTGGCCGCACCCGCAGGACTTCACCGCGTTGGGGTTCTCGATCCGGAACCCCCCGCCCACCAGCGATCCCTCCCAGTCGATGGAGGCGCCGCGCAGGTACTGGGCGCTCTGCGGATCCACCAGCACCCGCACCCCGTGGGCTTCGAAGGCCAGGTCCCCGGCCTCGGTCTCGTCGGTGAGCTGCATGCCGTACTGCAGGCCGGAGCATCCGCCGCCGGCCACGTACACGCGCAGGCCGGTGCCGGGCCGCCCCTGCTTCTCCATGACCGACTTGATCTCCTGGGCAGCACGCTCGCTGATGGTCAGGATGGTCTCCGTGGCTTCCGACATTCGAACTCCTTTGGAAGAGGACCGGCGGCCGGCCGGCCCGCACAATGCCGTGGTCTCCGATGAATTTGGATGCCCGCCCCACCCGCCCGGTGCGCCTAACAGAGACGGGCGCCCCTGCGCCCGTCTCCGGTTCGAGACCAGGATGAGGCGGAGGCCAGAGAGCCGGGCCGTCCGGAACCGGCACCTGGCGGGGCCGGAATCCCGTGCTGGGCCGGCGTCCGAAGGCGGTCACCGGGCCCCAGGCTGCGTCCTCTCCACCAGTATCCCAGATGCCCCGGCCCGGGTGTCAATGCGGAAAAGACGCCCCCGGCGGCCCGAAAGGCCGCGGCCACCCCCGCTCGCGCGGGGATGGCCGCAGGTGTCAGGCATCCGACCTCGACGGTCGGCCGCTCCAGACTAGCGGTAGATGCGCTTCAGGCTGCCCCAGCTGCTGTTGTGGACCGGCACCGGCTGGCCGCTGCAGGCGTCCGTGAAGCTGGTGCCGACGCTGATGTTGTCCACGACGTAGGTCCAGGCACAGGGCGTGCCCGAGACCGGAGCCGACTGGTTGCTCTGCCGGAGCGCGAAGGCCGAGACCAGGAGGCTCTTCTGGCCCGTGTCCGTGATCGTGATCTTCTGACTGGACTCGGTCGCCGGGTCCACCCACAGCTCGGAGGTGCCGGCCGCGGCATCGTACGAGATGGCGACGTTGTACATGTGGCCAAACTGCAGCGCGGTGGGCCACGTGACCAGGCACGACAGGGAGGTGCAGGTGTTCACCGACAGCCCGAAGGTGAACGTGCTGCCCATCGGAACGGCGTACACGCGGGACGGGAAGCCGGTGGACGCGTTCTTGAAGTGGGCGAAGTAGTTGCTCACCATGGCATTCGACTGCACCGGGATGATCACCTGGAAGCAGGCGTAGGTCTTGGCGGTGGCCGTCTGGGCCGTGAACGTGCGGTTGTCGTCCGGGAAGTTGGCCATGTTCCCGAAGGCCAGGTGGTTCGTGACCTGGATGTCACCGGAACCCGACCCGCTGTGGCAGGTCCACGGGCTACCGGTCGCCACCGGGGCCACGCCCAGGTTGCCGTTCGGGTACGGGAACGGCTCGCTCATGAGGACGGTGGCATGCGCCGAAAGCGCACCCAGGGACAGCACCGCCAGGGCGATGAGGATGGTAACAGCGGTCTTCATGCGGCTCTCCTCGCGAAAGAGGTTAGGATAGCACCCTCGGAGCGGCAGGGGCCCGGGGACGATCGAGGCCTGCCACCCCACATCCCGTAAAGAAACCGGGGTGGTAACGACGTCACAGCGTCTGGATCCATACACAGAATAATACGTTTGCGCCGGGCTGTCAACCGCAATTTACTGCTTTCATAGGGTCTTAGCCGACTTCCACGGCTATACAGTTCCATTCCCGGAGCCCTGCCGGGCAAACCCGAACCCCCGTCGGAAGCATCCAAGGCAGAGGGGGTTACGGGACTGTTCCTGCGCCTCCGCGGGCCGATGATCCGGTTGGGTCGTTATGGGCGGCCCGCGGGGGCGTCCTTCAGGTGGCCGGGGCCCCCAGCGCCCGGCTCGGCCGCCCGGCGGTCCCGGGCTCGGGTTGCCCGGGTCGATGCCCCGGGGCGAGCGAAGGCCGGGCCCGACTCTGCGCCCCCATCCGGTTGGAGAGATGCTAGGCTGATGCCCATGACCCTGCGTGACGCTCTGCTGCGGCCCCGAGCCGCGCTGCTGCTGCTGCTGCTCGCTCTGGGAGCAACCTGGAGCGCGGCGCCGCCCGCATGCGGCAGCGCCGGGAAGCACGCGTGCTGCTGCCGGACGGGATCCGCAAGCCCCTGCCCGGCGCCCGGGGCGCCGGCGAAGGCCCCCCGCAGCTGTTGCACCGTGGCCCCGCCGAGCGCACCTGCGGCCGCCGCCCCACCCGTCGCGCCCGCGTCCTCCCTCGCCGCACCCCCGCCGGTGCAGTGCGCCGCGGCCGGGCCGGCCGCGCCGGCGCCCGCCCCCGGCAGTCGCTCCGGCGATCCACCCGGGAATCCCACCCAGCACACCGTCCTGCGCATCTGAGCCGGGCCCACCCGTGCAATCCGCGGGGCGCTTCCGCGCGCCCCGTGCAGCCGTGGCCCGAGCCGTCTTGCGAAAGGACACCCCATGCACACCGGGAGACTTCTCCCCGTCCCGCGCTCCGCGGTCCCCGCGGCGCTGGCGTGCGCCGTCGCGCTGGCGCTGGCGCTGCGCCCCGCCGCCGCGCGCGCGGCGGACGCCCCTGACTCGCTGCTGAGCGCCCCGCGCCTGGACCTGGCGCTTCTGGAGCGCGCCGTGCTGCGGCGGAACCCCAGCTTGGCGGCGGCCGCGGCCGCCTGGCAGGCTGCCCGCGCCCGCTCGCGGGGCGAGGGCAGCGTGGGCGGACCGCGCCTGGACCTGTCGCTGGCCCCCGGCTCGCTGGGCTCGGACCTGGGCGCCGCGTACCGGGTGGGAGTGGGGCAGGACCTCGCCCGGTTCGGCCGCCGCGGCCTGGCCCGCGAGGCGGCCGGGGCCGACTCCCGCGCCGCCGGGGACGACTACCGCACCGCGGCGCTGGACCTGCTGCGGGAGGCCCGGTCGGCCTACTTCGACGCCTACCTGGCCGAGCGCGCGCTGGAGGTGATCCGCGAGCAGTCCGACCTGGTGGACCAGCTCCGCCGCACCGCGCTGGCCAAGTACTCCGC
>DATKKS010000059.1:0-9894 GCA_035542815.1 Saccharimonadales bacterium (SeqCode)
GTCCTGACTTTCGAAGCCCGGGAGCGCCCGGGCCCGGGAAAGGAGAGGACGATGCGCACGCTGCTGCTGGTTCCGTGTCTGGCCCTGTTGGCGCTGGGCTCCAGCCCGGCCCCCGGCGCCCCCGAGGCGGCCGGCCCGGGCCGTTCGCTGGCCCTGACCATCTACAACGACAACCTGGCCCTGGTGAAGGACCGCCGGACCCTGGACTTCCCGCGCGGCTCGGGCGAGATCCGGTTCGCCGACGTGGCCGCCCAGATCGACCCGACCTCGGTCCATTTCGAGACCGTGGACGACGCCGGCGCCGCGCAGATCCTGGAGCAGAACTACCAGTACGATCTGGTGAGCGCCGAGCGGCTGCTGCAGAAGTACGTGGACGCCCCGCTGGAGGTGCTGACCAAGGACGGCAAGCTGCACGCCGGCACGCTGCTGTCCTCCGAGGGCGGCACGCTGCTGCTGCGCGAGGGCGAGGGGCTGGTGTCGCTGGCGCGCGACCAGGTGCTGGAGGTGCGCTACGGCAAGCTGCCCGGCGGGCTGATCACCCGGCCCACGCTCGCATGGCGGGTGGAGTCCCGGGGCGGCAGCCACCCGGCGGAGCTGCGCTACCTGACCACCGGCATCAGCTGGCACGCCGAGTACGTGGCGGTGGCCTCCGAGGCGGGCGACCGCATGGACCTCGCCGGGTGGGTGTCCATCGACAACCAGTCCGGGGCCACCTACGACGACGCCCGGCTGAAGCTGGTGGCTGGCGACGTGCACCGGGCGGAAGAGCCGCAGGCCGTGCAGCACCTGCGGGGCGGCCGGGCGCTGATGGCGGCGGAGGCCCAGCCGCAGTTCCAGGAGGAGAGCTTCTCCGAGTACCACCTGTACACCCTGACCCGCCCGGCGACGGTGGCCGACCGCGAGGTCAAGCAGCTGGCGCTGTTCCCGACCACCCGGCTGAAGAGCCGCAAGGTGTACACCTACGACGGGGAGCGGGACCCGCGCAAGGTGCGGGTGACACTGGAGGCCCGCAACAGCCAGGCCGACGGCCTGGGCATCCCGCTGCCCAAGGGCAAGGTGCGGGTGTACCAGGAGGACGCCTCCCGCTCGCTGCAGTTCGCCGGCGAGGACCTCATCGACCACACCCCCAAGGACGAGATGGTGCGCCTGTACATCGGCAACGCGTTCGACGTGGTGGGGGAGCGCAAGCAGACCGACATGCAGAACGTGAGCGACCGAACCCGCCAGAGCTCGTTCGAGATCCGGGTGCGCAACCACAAGCAGGAGGCCGTGCCGCTCGTGGTCGTCGAGCACGCCTGGGGCGACTGGTACGTGACCACCAGCAGCCCCGAGTACCGGAAGCGCGATGCCTACACCCTGGAGTTCCCAATCACGGTGGCGGCCAACTCCGAGGCCGTCGTGAGGTACACCCTCCGGCAGACCTGGTAGGGACGGGCGGCCCGGGGCACGCCGCCCTGCATTGACATCATCCATGAACTGAACTATACTAGTCTTTCAGCATCAAACCGTCCGATGCCGAGGAAGGTGGGGGCCCCCGTCACCGACCCGCATTGGCTGCGGGCACAGAGGCGCAAGGGGCCGCCACATCCTGATCCAGCCGGGCGCGCTCGCACCTGCCGGGTGCGAAGCGTGCGGCAGAAGGGCTGGGAGCAGAGATGCGGGTCGCGCTCGCCTACCCCTATACCAAGGGCGTGGATCACCAGTGTTTCCCCCCCTTGGCCCTCATGTATCTCGGGACCTCCCTGCGGGACCGCGGCACCGAGGTGCAGATCTTCGACCAGGACGGCTTCGCCGGCGGCCGCCGGGAACTGCTCGACCGGGTGGTGGACTACCGGCCGGACCTGGTGGGCGTCCCCTCCTTCAGCGAGCTGCCCTTCCTGCGAGGCCTGCGGGACTTCTCGCGGGAGATCCGGGCGAGGCTGCCGCGAGCCACCCTCTTGGTCGGCGGACCGCACGCCACGGCCTGCCCGGAGGAGACCCTGGATCAGTTCCCCGAGGTCGACCTGGTGCTGTGCGGCGAGGCGGACGATTCGCTCCCGGAGCTGGTGGATCAGCTCCGCCACAATGCGGCCGAGCCGCAAGTCCCCGGCCTGTGCTACCACCGCAACGGCGACCCGGTGCGCATCCCTCCGGGCCGCGCCCCGCGGGACCTGGATGCCATTCCCATCCCCGACCGCAGGATGCTGTGGGACAACTACCGGCGCGGCGTGTACTGGCGGGTGGGTCGCCGGCCCCCGGCAGACATGCTCATCACCAGCCGCGGCTGCCCCTTCCGGTGCAACTTCTGCTTCAAGGTGGAGCCGGGCTGCCGCTTCCGCGGGGCCCAGAACGTGGTCGCCGAGCTGTGCCATCTCGCCTCCCAGGGGATCACCACGGTGGACTTCGAAGACGACCTGTTCACCGCCCGGAAGGACCGGTGCCTGGAGATCTGCCGGCAGATCCGGGAGGCCGGGCTGAAGCTCGACCTGAAGGTGCGCAGCCACGTCCGCACCATCGACGAGGAGATGCTCCGGGAAATGAAGCAGGTCGGGGTGAGGGCGGTGGTGTACGGAATCGAGTCGGGCTCGCAGCCGGTCCTGGACGCGATGAACAAGAAGGCGACGGTCGCGGACAACTACCGGGCCGTCCGCCTGACCAAGAAGGCCGGCATGATGTGCTTCGCGGACGTCTTTGTGGGCTACCCCGGCGAGACCCGGGAGACCATCGCGGAGACCCGCAAGTTCCTGCGGACGGCCCGGCCGACCGCGGTGAACGTCGGTGCGCTGATTCCGTACCCTGGCACCCACGTGTACCGGGAGGCCCGTGACCATGGGACGCTGCTCGGGGCGTGGGGGCCGGACGGGCCGCAGCCGTTCGTGCGGCTGCCCTGGGTGGACGATCCCAGAGTGATGTGGTCGTGCGCCACGGGGCTGGTGCGCGCCTTCTACACGCATCCGTTGGTAGCCCTGGCGATCCTCCGGCGCATCGTGTTCCGGGCCGACGCCCGCCAGTGGCGGGGCGTGATCCGGTACGCCCGGCGCCGGCTGTGGCACTAGCCGGGCCCGGATCCCCGCCCCGGGCGAGGCATGCTATCCTCCGCCCATGCCCTTCCAGCTCCAGGCCCCCTACGAGCCCCGCGGCGACCAACCGGAGGCCATCGCAGCCCTGGCCGACGGCGTGGCGCGCGGCGCACGCCACCAGACGCTGCTGGGAGTGACCGGCTCCGGCAAGACCTTCACCCTGGCCAACGTCATCGCCCGCGCCGACCGCCCCGCGCTGGTGATCTCGCCCAACAAGACCCTGGCGGCCCAGCTGTACGGGGAGCTGCGCCAGTTCTTCCCCGAGAACGGCGTGGGTTTCTTCATCTCCTACTACGACTACTACCAGCCCGAGGCGTACGTTCCGGCCTCCAACACCTACATCGAGAAGGACGCCTCGATCAACGAGGACATCGACCGGCTGCGCCTGGCGGCCACCGGGATGCTGCTGGAGCGGCGCGACGTGGTCATCGTGGCCAGCGTCTCGTGCATCTACGGCATCGGTTCGCCCGAGGACTTCCGCGAGCTGATGCTGGCGCTCAAGGTGGGCCAGCACTTCGTGCGCAGCGAGCTGCTGCGCCGGCTGGTGGACCTCCAGTACAGCCGCAACGACCTGGACTTCCGCCGGGGCACCTTCCGGGTGCGGGGGGACGTGATCGAGGTGCGCCCGGCGTACGAGGAGGAGGCGGTGCGGGTGGAGCTGGCCGGCAACGAGGTGGAGCGGCTCAGCCGGGTGGACCCGGTCAGCGGCAAGACCTTGCGGCGCCTGGACCGCGTCTCGGTGTGGCCGGCGAAGCAGTTCGTCACCGCCCAGCCGCGGCTGCTGGCGGCGGTGGGCCGGATCCGGGCGGAGCTGGAGGAGCGCGTGGCGTGGTTCGAGTCGCAGGGTCGCGCGCTGGAGGCGCAGCGCCTGCGGCTGCGCACCGAGTACGACCTGGAGATGCTCCAGGAGATCGGCTACTGCCCGGGGATCGAGAACTACTCGCGCCACCTGTCGGGGCGCGCGCCGGGGGAGCGGCCGGCGTGCCTGCTGGACTATTTCCCGCGGGACTTCCTGTGCATCCTGGACGAGTCGCACGTGAGCGTGCCGCAGGTGGGGGCGATGTACGAGGGCGACCGCTCCCGCAAGCAGACCCTGGTGGACTTCGGGTTCCGGCTGCCCTCGGCCCTGGACAACCGGCCGCTGCGCTTCGACGAGTTCGAGGCCCTGGTGCCGCAGACCATCTACGCCTCGGCCACCCCGTCGGAGTTCGAGCTGCAGCGCTCCGGCGGGGTGGTGGTGGAGCAGGTGATCCGGCCCACCGGCCTGGTGGACCCGCCGCTGGTGGTGCGCCCGGTGCAGGGGCAGATCGACGACCTCCTGCGCGAGGTGCGCCTCCGGGTGGAGCGGCAGGAGCGGGTGCTGGTGACCACCCTCACCAAGCGCATGGCCGAGGACCTGGCGGACTACCTGGCCGGGGTCGGGGTGCGGGTGCGCTACCTGCACTCGGACATCGACGCGCTGGAGCGGGTGGACCTGCTGCGCGGCCTGCGGCTGGCCGAGTTCGACGTGCTGGTGGGCATCAACCTGCTGCGCGAGGGGCTGGACCTGCCGGAGGTGTCGCTGGTGGCGATCCTGGACGCCGACAAGGAGGGCTACCTGCGCTCGGAGCGCTCGCTGATCCAGACCGCCGGGCGGGCCGCGCGGAACGTCGGGGGGATGGTGCTGCTGTACGCGGACTCGGTCACCGGCTCCATGGACCGGGCGATGCAGGAGACCGAGCGGCGGCGGCGCAAGCAGCTGGCCTACAACCAGGAGCACGGCGTGGTGCCGCGCACCATCGTGAAGTCGGTGGAGGACGTGATGCGCTCGACCGAAGTGGCCGACGCGGCCGCCCGGCGGGGCGTGGCGCTGTCGGAGGATCTGGAGGCGGCCGGCGATCCGGTGCGGATGCGCCAGGCGCTGGAGCTCGAGATGCTGGAGGCGGCCCGCCAGCTGGAGTTCGAAAAGGCCGCCGCGCTGCGCGACCGGCTGGAGGAGCTGGAGACCGCCGCGGCCGCCGACGGCCGCGCTCCGGCCTACGGCGCGGGGGCTGCGGGCGGGGCCCACTCGCGCGCCGCCGCCCGCCAGCCGCAGCCGGCGAAGCGCCGGCCGCGCGGGCTGCTGCCCGCCGGGGCCCGGCGCCGGATCGAGGCCCGGGTGGGGGCGCGGCGGGGGAGGCCGGGAAAATGAACGGACGCACCCGCGAGGAGGAGCGCGCGCTGCTGCGGGCCCACGTGGCCGCGGCCCTGGCCGAGGACGGCGCGGGCCACGATCTGACCTCGGCGGTGGGCCTGCCGCCGGGGGCGCGGGGCACGGCGGTGGTGGTGGCGGGGGCCGCCGGGGTGCTGGCCGGCACCGAGGCGGCGGGGCTGGCGTTCCGGCTGCGCTCGCCATACCTGCGGGTGGCCCGGCTGCGGCGCGACGGGGCCCGGGTGCGGCGGGGCACGCCGGTGCTGCGGGTGAGCGGGCCGGCCGCGGCGGTGCTGTCGGCCGAGCGGACCGCGCTCAACTACCTGGGCCACCTCTCCGGCATCGCCACCCTCACCGCCCGCTGCGTGGCGGGGCTGCGCGGCACCCGGGTGACCCTGCTGGACACCCGCAAGACCACCCCGCTGCTGCGGGTGCTGGAGAAGGCCGCGGTGCGCGCCGGCGGCGGCGCGAACCACCGCATGGGGCTGCACGACGCGGTGCTGCTCAAGGACAACCACGTGCGCGCCGCGGGCGGGCCGGCGGCCGCGGTGGCCCGCGCCCGGGCCGGGCTGGAACGGCTGGGCCGGCCGCGGGTGATGCTGGAGCTGGAGGTGCAGTCGCTGGCCGAGCTGCGGGCGGCGGTGGGGCTGCCGGTGGACCGCATCATGCTCGACAACTTCCCCCTGGCGCAGCTCCGGCCGGCACTGGCGCTGCTGGCGCGGGTCCCCCGGCGGCGTCGCCCGCAGGTGGAGGTCTCGGGCGGCATCACCCTGGCCGGCATCCGCCGCCACGCGCTGTCCGGGGTGGACTTCATCTCCGCCGGGGCGCTGACCCACTCGGCCCCGGCGCTGCCCTTCTCCCTGGACTGGCTGCGGTGAGCCTGGCCGCGCCCGCCGCGTTCCGCCCGCCGGTGCTGGCGCGCGCGCTGCGCACCGCCCGGCTGGGCCGGGCGGTGGAGTTCCACCCGTCCTTGGCCAGCACCAACGACCGGGCCCTGGAGTGGGCCCGGGCCGGTGCGCCGCACGGGGCGGTGGTGGTGGCCGACGAGCAGACCCGGGGGCGCGGGCGGCACGGGCGCGCCTGGCACTCGGCGCACGGCCAGGGGGTGTGGGCCAGCGTGGTGCTGCGGCCGGCGCGGCCCGCGGGCGAACTGGGCCAGCTGCCGCTGGTGGTGGGGCTGGCGCTGGGCGAGGCACTGGGCCGCGACCTGGAGCTCCGCGGGGTGAGCCTGCGCTGGCCCAACGACGTGGATGTCCGCGGGCGGAAGGTGGCCGGCGTCCTGTGTGAGCGCTGCGGAGGGTCCGAGCCCGCGGCGGTGGTGGCGGGCGTGGGGATCAACGTGGGGCGGGGCGCGGTGCCCCCCGAGCTGGCGGCGGCGGCCACCTCGCTGGCCGCCGAGGGGCTGGCCGCGGCGCGCGAGGCGGTGCTGGCGGCGCTCCTGGGGCGGCTGGAGCAGCGCCTGGAGGCCTGGGAGCAGGGGGGCTTCGGTGCGCTGCGGGCCGACTACCTGGCCTGCCTGGAGGCCCCTGGGGGCGAGGCGCGCCTGGGCGGGGCCGCCGGGGCGGGGACCGAGGTGCGGGGCACGTTCGTGACGGTGGATGGGGACGGGGCGCTGGTGCTGCGCACCGCGGCGGGGGTCCAGGCCTTCCACGCGGGGCAGGTGGAGCGGGTGCGGTGACCGCGGCGGGAGCCGGGCACGGCCCGGGGGGGGCGACGGTGAGCGAGCCGGGGCGCGAGATGCACTTCCTGGAGCACCTGGAGGAGCTGCGCTGGGTGATCCTGCACTCGATCATCGGGACCGCCGTGGGGACGGTGGCCGGCTGGTTCCTCTCGCCGGTGGTGCTGGAGTACGTCATCCGGCACACGGTGGGGCGGGTGGCGCTGATGTCGGTGATGGAGAGCTTCAACGAGCGCTGCCGCCTGGCCATCATCCTGGGCCTGATGCTGGCGCTGCCCTACGTGCTGTACCGCGTCTGGAGCTTCGTGGTGCCGGGGCTGATGCGCAAGGAGCGGCGGCTGATCCTGCCGCTGCTGCTGAGTTCCCTGGCGCTGTTCGTGCTGGGCGGAGCGTTCGGGTTCTTCATGGTGGTGCCCGCCATCCTGGAGGTGCTCAAGAAGTTCCGCACCCCGTCCATGATCGTGATGCTGCGGCTGCACGACGTGCTGGGCTTCGTCTACAACATGTGCCTGGCGTCGGGGATCCTGTTCCAGCTCCCGCTGGTGACGCTGATGCTGAGCTGGATCGGACTCGTCACCCCGGCCTTCCTGCTCAGCAAGTGGCGCCACGCGATCGTGCTGACCCTGATCCTGACCGCCGCGGTGACCCCCGGCGACGTGGTGTGGGCCCAGGTGTTCATGGGCATTCCCATCGTGCTGCTGTACTTCCTCAGCGTCGCGCTGGCCTACCTGGTGCGGCGCAGGCCCAAGGAGGCTCCCGATGTCCCTGGTGCGCTCGGCGCGTAGGCCCGCGGGCTCCCGCGCCCGCAGCGACCTGCTGCTGGCGGTGGACGCCGGCAACAGCAACGTGGTGGTGGGGGTGTTCGACGGCCTGCGGCTGGTGGCCCACCACCGGCTGAGCAGCCTCACCCACCGCACCGAGGACGAGCTGCTGCTGCTGCTCGCGGACTTGCTGGGGCGCACCGGGCTGCCGGCGGCCGGGGGGCGGATGGTGCTGTGCTCGGTGGTGCCCGACCTCACCGCGCACCTGGTGCGGGCGGGGCAGCGGCTGTTCCGGCGCCCGGCGCTGGTGGTGACCCATGAGCTGCGGCTGGGCCTGCGCTACAAGGTGCTGGATCCGTCCACGCTGGGGGCCGACCGCATCACCAACATGGTGGCGGCCCACGAGATCTACGGGGGGCCGGCGATCGTGGTGGACCTGGGCACGGCCACCACCTTCGACGTGGTCACCGCGCGCGGGGTGGTGCTGGGCGGCGTGATCGCCCCCGGGGTGCAGAGTTCGGCCGAGGAGCTGTTCCGCCGGGCCAGCCGCCTGGCGCGGGTGGAGCTGCGCCGCCCGCCCCGGGCCATCGGCCGCAACACCGAGGAGAACATCCAGGCCGGGGTGGTGTTCGGCGCGGTGGGCCAGGTGGACGGCATCGTGGGCCGGCTGCGCCGGGAGATGGGCGGCCGCCCCCGGGTGATCGCCACCGGTGGGCTGGCCGAGCTGGTGGCGCGCGACTCGCGCACCATCCAGGTGGTGGATCCGCACCTCACCCTCAAGGGGCTCAAGCTCATCGACGCCGGGCTGCGGCGGCGCTAGCGGGGCGTCCCGGCCGGCCCGGCCGGGGGCGCCCGGGCGATCAGCGAGTCCACCATCGCCACGGAGGTGGGCAGGTTCTCCGCCAGCAGCGCGGCGCGCGCCTCCCGCAGCACCGGCAGCGCCTGCGGGCTGAGCGCGCAGGCCCGGAAGTACAGGACCGGCGTCCAGGCGTTGCCAGCCTCCCGGGCGGCGCGGGCCGCCGCCAGCAGCAGCGACGTGTCGCGCGGGGCGGCCCGGAGCGCGGTGAGCAGCACCGCGAATCGCCCCGTCCCGGGCGGCAGCGCGGCGGCCTGCCTCCGGGCCGCGCGCACGTCCGGCGCGGCCACCGCGCCGGCGCTGCGCCACTGGGCGACCGCTGCGGCGGTGTCGCCCTCCTCCCACAGCAGATACCCCAGGTTCCAGACCTGCCACTCGCCGGTGTCCCGGTGCCGGTGCTCGTAGCGCGCGGCGCCGATCGCGCCGCGGGTGCGGCCCGAGATCTCCAGGTCGAACTTGAGCCTCTGGAACGCCGCCCCGGTGTAGGGAGAGAAGCCGAAGCGCCCGGCCTTCCCGTCCCAGGAGAACCCGAACATCGGGCGGCTGAAGTCGGTCCGCTCGTCGATCTCGCCCAGGAAGCAGGCGGACAGCGTCGGGTCGTCGTACAGGAGCCGGATGGCCGGCCCGTCGCCGGAGATCAGGCCGCCGCGCCGGGGCATGCCGTTGAACACCAGCAGGGCGCGCTCCGGCGGGCTGGGCAGGTAGGCGGGGATCTGCCGGAGCGCCGCCACCACCAGCTGGCTCCCCAGGGTCAGCCGGGCGACCGACACCGACGAGATGGACGGGTCCACGCGCGCCTCGGAGGGGTTGTAGCCCAGGTGCAGCGCGGCGGTGCCGGAGATCAACAGCAGCGCCGGCAGCGGCGCCAGCACCGGCGCCGGCCAGGACTCCGAGAGCGCCCCCACCGCCAGGCACAGCCCCGCCAGGGGGAACGCGAAGTAGTAGCCGCTCCACTGGCCGGCCACCGGCAGCACCGGCACCAGCCCCAGCGCGGCCCACAGCAGCCAGGGCAGCGCCCGGCGGGCGGAGCCGGGCGCCGCACCGGCCCCGCCCCCGCGCCCCGGCCGCAGCGCCCCCAGCGCCGCCCCCACGCACGCGGCGCCCGCCACCAGCGGCCACGGCAGCCCCCGGCCCAGCGCCGCCGGCCACAGCCGGCCGCCCTCCACCCCGGCGGCCGCCAGCAGGAACCGCACCGGCAGCGCCAGCGCCGCGGCGCCGTCCCAGCGCAGCGAGGACTCCGGCCCCCGGAACGCCAGGTACACGGCCGCCCACACCGCCAGCACCCCCAGGTGAGGCAGCACCCGCCGGGCCGCGCGCGGCGGCGGGGCCTCCAGCGCGCCCAGGCCCGCCAGGATGAGCGGCAAGGGGGC
>DATKKS010000060.1:0-5094 GCA_035542815.1 Saccharimonadales bacterium (SeqCode)
TCCTGCTGGCTGCATAGCACCACGCCGCAGCTTCCGAAGTTCAGCGTCACCGCCGCATTGACCGCCGGCATGTACTGGCAGGAATGCGGGTAGCGATCGTCCCAGATGCTGACAGTCACGACGTAATCCGGCCCGCCGCCCGGATTGATCAGGATGTGGTCGGGGTAGGAGATCTTGGCCACCGCGCAGTACTCCTCGTCGCCCAGCGCGACGGCGGCGAAGGCGAGGCTGGCGAGGGCCACGACGAGCAGTGCAGGAACGATCCTGGGCATGATGGGCCTCCTTGGGGTGGGAGGATGTGGTACGCCGAGCCTGGTGAGCGCCCGGGTACGCCCATCGAGCAGCCCCGCGCCTCCGGGTGCGCAGGGAGTTGCGGGCGACCTGACCGGGAGTAGGCCGTGCCCGCGAGGGCGGTGCACGCCCTCGATGTCTGGGGTGTGACGGAGCCGGGACTCCGACGGGCGCATTATAGATTCGATGGCCCTGCATTGTCAAGCAGACCGGTTGCTTGCATACTGCGGGATTGATAGTACGCGTCTGAGCAGGCGGCCAGGCCCGCTGCTCGGACTGGAATTCGGTTGAAGTTGCGCTAGCCCGCGAGGGCGAGCCTGGGGAGGGGACATGGAATATCCGATGTATCAGGTGGACGCGTTCAGCGCGCATCGCTTCCACGGGAACCCTGCCGCGGTGGTGCTCCTGCCGGGATGGCTGGCGGACACCACGCTCCAGGCGGTGGCCGCGGAGAACAACCTCGCCGAGACCGCGTTCGTCGTGCCGGAGGGGCCGGGGTTCCACATCCGCTGGTTCACGCCGGCGGTGGAAATCGACCTGTGCGGGCACGCCACGCTGGCCAGCGCGTTCGTGCTCTTCACCCACGGGCACGCCACGGGCGACCGGGTGACGTTCCGCTCGGCCAGCGGGGAGCTGGCGGTGGAGCGAGAGGGGGAGCTGCTGGCGCTCGACTTTCCTTCGCGGCCGGCGCAGGAGGTGGGGGCCGACCCGGCGCTGACCGCGGCGCTGGGGAAGGCCCCGGCGCGGGTGGCCAAGGCTCGCGACCTCCTGGCGGTGTTCGCAACCGAGGCGGACGTGCGCGGCCTGCAGCCGGACTTCGTGGCGCTGGCGCGGCTGGACGCGCTGGGCGTCATCGTCACCGCGCCGGGCACCGACTGCGACTTCGTGTCGCGCTTCTTCGCGCCGCGCGCGGGCATCCCGGAGGACCCGGTCACCGGCTCGGCGCACTGCACGCTGGTCCCGTACTGGAGCCGCCGGTTGGGGAAGACGCGCCTGCACGCCCGCCAGGTGTCGCCGCGGGGCGGGGAGCTGTTCTGCGAAGACCGCGGCAGCCGGGTGCGGATCGCCGGCCGGGCGGTGGAGTACCTCAAGGGGACCATCGTCACCGACTGACGTTCGTGCTATCTTGAGCTTGGATCCCTCGCGGTTCCACCCACTGGACCCCGAGGAGGCTGCCATGCTGCACCACCGGCCTGTGGGTCCCCTCCGCGTTGCCTACCCTGTCCGTCCGTTCCTGGTGACCCTGATCGCGCTCGCGCTGACCGCCGTGGGTCTGGGCCGGCCCGCCTGGATCGCGCCACCCCCGTGCGCGGCGGCGGCCGACGTTTCCACGGGGCGGGATTACGACCCCTGCTCGCGCCACGCGCTCGAGCAGGCGGAGATGGAGCGCGGCGTGAACCGGGCGGTGCTGGCGTTCCGCGAGGCGTTCATGCACCGCGACCTGGACGCCTACGCGGCGCTCCTGGCGGACGACTTCGTCTTTCGCTTCGCGCCCGAGGACGCGGCCCCGGGCCTGCCCGACACCCTGGACCGCGCGGGCGAGCTGCGCTTCGCCCGGAATCTGTTCCAGGGCGGCGCGGTGAGCGGGGCGCCGCCGGCGGAGCGCATCGAGCTGGAGGTGGAGCTCCAGGAGCGCGTCGCCGCGCCCCGCGGCGGAGTGACGCGCCGGGTGCGCTGCTCGGTGATGACCCACCTGCGGGTGCACCTGCGCGGCGGGGGGGAGTTCCGGGTGGACGGCCCGGTGGTCTTCGAGTTCCGGCGGGAAGGATCGGAGGTCGCGGTGTGGCGGCTGGTGGAGTGGGTGGACCACTCCGGCGAGGGTCAGTCGCTGGCGATCGAGGCCCCGGCCGCGCACGCGTGGGCGGGCCGGGCGGGCTCCCAGCTCGCCCGTTAGCCGCGCCGGCTTGACAGCAGCTTCCCCGGGTTGCAGCATCGGCGTGCCTTCGCGCTGTGTGCCGCTCCCCTCCGTGCCTGGTGCACTCGGAGTTCGGGTTCTCATCAGCCTGGCGCCGCGCCCCGTCGGCGCCGCAACCCGGGGGAATGCATGTCCCGAATCCTGGCTGTGCTGGTTCGCTCCGCCGCCCGCGCCGTTCCCGCCCTGATGCTGCTGTTGCCCCTGCTGTGCCCTCTGGGATGGCGCGTGGCGCCGGCCGCCGCGGACGAGGGCATGTGGACCCTGGACAATCTGCCGCTGCAGCAGCTGCAGGCGCGCTACGGGTTCACCCCCACGCCGGCGTGGCTGGAGCACGTTCAGAAGGCCTCGGTGCACTTCGGCGGGGCCTCGGGGGCCTTCGTCTCGCCCGACGGCCTGGTGCTCACCAACCATCACGTGGGGCTGGGGCAGCTCCAGAAGATGTCCAGCGATCAGGCCGACTACGTGCGCGACGGGTTCTTCGCGCGCACCCGGGCCGAGGAGCGGCGCTGCCCGGACGTCGAACTGAAGGTGCTGGTGGGGATGGAGAACGTGACCGCCCAGGTGCTGGCCGCGATCGACCCGCGGGCGCCGGGGAAGCAGCAGAACGCCCAACGCAAGGCGGCCATGTCCCGGCTCGAGAAGGACGCGTCCGACCGGACCCACTTGCAGTGCGAGGCGGTGGAGCTGTACCACGGCGGAGAGTACTGGGTCTACCGCTACCAGAAGTACACCGACGTCCGCCTGGTGATGGCGGTGGAGGAGCAGACCGCGTTCTTCGGGGGCGACCCGGACAACTTCAGCTACCCGCGCCACGACATCGACATCACCTTCTTCCGGGTCTACGAGAACGGCCAGCCGGTGCACCCCGGGCACTACTTCCGCTGGAGCGCCGCGGGCGCGCGCGACAGCGAGCTGGTGTTCGTGACCGGGCACCCGGGCACCACCAGCCGCATGCACACCCTGGCCGAGCTGGAATACGAGCGGGACGACCTGCTGCCGGCGTCCATCCACATCCGGGCCCGGCAGCTGGCGGCCTACCGCGAGTACGAGGCCCGCGGGCCGGAGCAGGCGCGCCGGGCCACCGACCGGATCTTCGGCCTGGAGAACACCCTCAAGCGGCTGCGCGGCTCGCTGGAGGCGCTGAACGACCCCGTGCTGATGGGCGCCAAGCGGGCGGCCGAGGACTCGCTGCGGGCCCGGGTGGCGGCCGACCCGAAGCTGGCGGCGGACTGCGGCCCGGCCTGGGACCGGATCGCGGCGGCGGAGAAGGAGATGGCCCGGCGGCACCGCGAGTACCTGGTGCGCACGCTCTATCCCCGGTGCCGGCTGGCGGACATCGCCACCGACATCGTCCGCTACGTGGTGGAGACCGCCAAGCCCAACGGCCAGCGCTTGAGGGAGTACCGCGACTCCAACCTGGAGTCGCTCCGCTACCAGCTGCTGTCGCCGGCGCCGATCTACCCGGACATGGAGGAACACGTGCTCCAGGTGGGCCTCGAGGAGTGCGTGCAGGAGCTGGGGCCGCAGCACCCGTTCGTTCAGGCGGCGCTGGGCGGGCGGATGCCGGGGGAGCAGGCGCACGCGCTCGTCTCGGGCACCCGGCTGGGCGAAGCCGAGTTCCGCCGGCAGCTGCTCCAGGGGGGCAGCCGGGCGGTGGAAGCGTCCTCCGATCCCCTGATCCAGTGGGCCCGCCAGACGGACCCGCTGTACCGCGAGCTGCGCGCCTGGCGGGACGACAACGTGGAGAGCGTGGAGTCGCTGGAGGGCGGGAAGATCGCCCGGGCGCGCTTCGCGCTCTTCGGGAAGTCCCTCTATCCGGACGCCACCGGGACGCTGCGGCTCAGCTTCGGCCGGGTGGCCGGCTACCCCCAGCTCACGACGCAAGTGCCGTGGAAGACCACCTTCTACGGCCTGTTCGACCGCGCTGAGAGCTTCGACGGGCGCTTCCCCTTCAACCTCGCCCCGAGGGTGGCCCAGCACCGCGGCGACGTGGACCTCGCCACGCCGCTCAACTTCGTGACCACCAACGACATCATCGGCGGGAACTCGGGCAGCCCGGTGGTCAACCGGGCGGGCGAGTACGTGGGCGTGGTGTTCGACGGCAACGTGCAGTCGTTCGCCTGGGACTACGCCTTCGACGAGGCGCAGGGCCGGACCGTGGCGGTGCACTCCGCCGCGATCGTGGAGGCCCTGCGCAAGATCTACGGCATGGGCGCGCTGGCGGACGAGCTGGAGGGCAAGAAGTAGGGCCGGCGGGCGGACCCTCCGGCCCTGCGGGGCGGGATTCCGGGGCGGGCGGCTGCGCGCCTGCCCCGGGTCGTTCTACATCCCGTACTTGTCGATGATCTGCTGCTTCTTCAGGCCCAGGATGCCGTACTTGGCGCCCACCTTCTTGAACGCCTCGATGCCCTTGTCCAGGTGGTGCTTCTCGTGGGCCGCCGAGAGCTGGGTGCGGATGCGCGCCTGGCCCTTGGGCACCACCGGGAAGAAGAACCCGACCACGTAGATGCCCTCGGCGAACAGGTCCCGCGCCACGTCCTGGGCCAGCTTGGCGTTGTACAGCATCACCGGCACGATGGGGCTCTCGCCGGCCTTGATGTCGAGGCCGGCCTCGGTCAGGAGCTTGCGCCAGTACGCGGTGTTCCACTCCAGCTTGTCCCGGCGCTCGGTGGTGGCCGAGATCAGGTCCAGGACCTTGAGCGCGCCCTCCACGATGACCGGGGCCACGGTGTTGGAGAACAGGTAGGGGCGAGCCCGCTGGCGGCACATCTCGACCAGCTCGCGCCGGCCGCTCACGCAGCCGCCCGAGGCCCCGCCCAGGGCCTTGCCCAGGGTGGTGGTGATGATGTCGATCCGGCCCACCACGCCACAGTGCTCGTGGGTGCCGC
>DATKKS010000061.1:0-9186 GCA_035542815.1 Saccharimonadales bacterium (SeqCode)
GTGCGCACGCAGCCGGTGACCGTGCCGGTGACGCCGGCACCCGCGACTCCGACCCCCGCGCCGGCACCTTCGCCCTCGAGGCCGGCTCCCACCTCGCCGAGCACCCCGGCGGCGCCCGTGGCGCCGCGCGGCGGGCCGGCCGCCGCGCCGCGGGTCCAGCCCCGGGTCGTGCCGGTGGAACCGCGCCCAGCACCCCCGCAGGTCAGCCCGACCCCGGGCGACCTGGAACGCGAGTTCAAGTCCCGCGAGCGGGTGGCGCCCGAGGTGCGGCAGCCGGAGTCGAAGCCCGCGGAAGAGCGGCCAACAGAGGCGAAGCCGGCCCCGACGAAGCCGGCCGAGGAGAAGCCGCGCCCCGCGCCGAGGCCCGAGCCCAAACCGCGGGGGAGCGGCGAAGGGAAATAGCGCCGGATTCCCGGAAATCCCCCTGGCGCGGGCCATGGTCAGGAGGTTCGCCGTGCCCAGCCCGCAAGCGCCGCGCGCCCCCGCCCGCGGCATCCCCGCCGCGTTCCTGCTGTTGGCCCTGCTGGGTTCCACCGTCCCCTCCAGACTGTCCGCCGGGCCGGTGGAGCATGCGCTCGTCATCGGGGGATGCGATTGGAAGCTCGCCGCGGGCGAACTCCCCGGAGTCTACGGCCGCAGCGGAGCCTTCCTGCTGGGGTACCGGGCATTCCTGGGACCCATCGGGGTGGGGGTGGAGTGGAACCGGTTCACGGTGCGCCGGCGTGCGAACCTGCCCGCCGACTACCGGATCGACTGGATGGAGGTGGCGTGGCGCGGCCGGCTCGGCGTCACGCTGCGGCCGGTGCGGCTGAGCCTGCAGCCGTCGGTGGGGCTGGGGCTCGAGTCCGCCTACCAGCACTTCCTGACCGGGCCGTCCACGACGGGGTACTGCTGGGGCTGCGGGGACGGTTCCACGCGCCGGCGGTCGTACTTCGTCATGGGACTGGCCGGCGAGGCCGGCTGGCCGCCTGCCGGGCCTGTACGCATGGCCGTGGGCGCCTTCGGCAGGCGGCTCTTCGAGACCACGGAGCTCTCGACGGATGCGCCGTACCCGCCGGCGCTGGCCGGCAGCATCGGCGGGTATGTGGCGCTCCAGTATCGCCGCTGAGCGGGCGGGGCGACTCGCGCACGAGGCTAGTCGCCCGCGAGGTACGTGTCGGCCTCGACCTGGAGGGCGCGGCACGCCAGCGACAGCCGCCGGACGACGTCCCCCGGGAAGATGAGGTGATGGTTGCCGAGCGGGCGCTCGCGCAGCCGGAGGGCGGCGCCCGGCGGGAGCTGCACCTCGATCTGAGTCCGGCACGCGGTCTCGAACCGGGGCCGCCCGGTCACCGGCCCGAGGGCGAGGAACGCCTGCGTCAGGCGGTCGTTCAGCCGGAACACCGTCACTTGGTCCGCCGCAAGATCTCCCTCCACCGAGGTCCCCGCGCCGGTCTCGAAGTGCGTGGTGACCCGCTGGCGCGCCACCAGCGTCGGCGCGACGGTGCAGTGGGAGAACAGGCAGTCCCGCTCGCCGGCCCGGTTGAGGTTGGCCATCCAGGGCACTTCCCCCACGACTTCCCGCCCCAGCATCATGCCCGCGGCGCTCGCGATGTCGCCCTCGCATGCCGCCGGGAACCCTTCCGCGTTGAACTGCGCCAGCGGCAGGCACGCGGTCACCCCGCTGCCCTTCACCAGGGAGAAGCACTCCACGGTGAGGGCGTCCAGGGCCCGTTCCCGGGCGGCGGCCCGCAGGAGCGAGGCCACCCGCGCGGTGTCCGCGAGGTCGGTCCCCGCGGGCGCCGCGAACGCCGAGAGCACCGCGGAATCCGGAACCTGGGACGAGTAGTGGGGGAGGCTCTCCCAGCGCACCTGCTCCAGCTCGATTCCCAGCACCCGGCGCAGCGCCTCCGCCGGGACCGAGGACGCCACCAGCCACTCCGACACCTCACCGACGAGCCCCAGCCGCTTCCCGCGCAGCCGCGCGAGGCCGGCCAGCACCTGGTCGAGGTCCGCCAGGAGCCCGGGGGTGCCCGGGTCGTCCTGGTCCAGGAGCAGCGCCTGGCCGCCGCCGTTGCACAGGTGGGCCATCACCTCGGTGGCGGAGGCGTACGAGTTGTTCCTTTGGGAGCCGACCAGCGCGACGAGCTTCCCCGTCCGCACGGATTCCACCGCGGCGCGCTCCGACCCGCCGGTCAGGAAGAACAGCAGGTCGGGGTCGTCCTGCACGACGGTGGCGTGCTGGGGCGGGAGCAGCCGGTGGAGCTGCTCGGCTCCGGATTCGAAGACCGCCGCGGGCGCCCCGCGGTGCGCAAGGAGCTTGACCCTCATCCCGTCAACCTCGCCTCCGGCCCGCCGGCCCCGGCGGGCGCCCCGGCCGTGGCCGGGGCCCGGAGCCTACCACACCCCTCGAGAAAGCGCTTGACACCTGCCGGCAGTCATCGTAAATTGACGATCAACGATGAAGACCCGGCCTGGTTCCACCCACCCGCGGCGGCCGGCCCGCCGCACCAAGGCCCCGTGCCCCGAGGACGTCGAGACCGCGCGCCTGGCCTGGGCACTGGCGCACCCGGCGCGCGTGGCCATCGTGCGGATGCTCCTGGAGCGGGGGGAGTGCGTGTGCGGGCAGATCGTCCTGGGCCTGCCGCTGGCGCAGGCGACCGTCTCCCAGCACCTCAAGGTGCTCAAGCAGGCGGGGCTGGTGCGGGGCGAGGTGGACGGGCCGCGGGTCTGCTACTGCATCGACCCGGCGGGCATCGCCCGGGTGAAGGCGCTGGTGGGGGGCCTGAAGCCCCCGGGAGGAGAGATGAGCGTGGAACAGGACATCCGCATCGTGGTGCGGGACAAGTACGGGGCCATCGCCGAGGGCCGCCGCGGCTGCGCGCCCGGCTGCTGCGGCGAGAACCCCGGGGTGATGGACCTGCTCGGCTACACCGCGGAGCAGGCGGCGGCGGTGCCGGAGGGCGCCGACCTGGGGCTGGGCTGCGGCAACCCGCTGGCGCACGCGGCGGTCCGGCCGGGGGAGACGGTGCTGGACCTGGGTTCGGGCGCCGGCATCGACTGCTTCCTGGCCGCGCGGGAGACCGGCCCCACCGGATGGGTGATAGGCGTGGACATGACCCCGGCCATGCTGGAAAAGGCCCGCGCCAACGCCGCCAAGGCCGGGGTGGCCAACGTGGAGTTCCGGCTGGGGGAGATCGAGCACCTGCCGGTGCCGGACGGCGCCGTGGACGTGGTGATCTCCAACTGCGTGGTGAACCTGTCCCCGGACAAGCCGCAGGTGTTCCGCGAGGCGCTGCGCGCGCTGCGCCCCGGGGGCCGCATGCTGGTGAGCGATCTGGTGCTGCTGCGCCCGCTGGACCCGGCGCTGCAGAAGAACGTGGACCTGTACGTGGGCTGCGTCGCCGGCGCCGCGCTGCGCGAGGACTACCTGCGGATGATCCGCGAGGCGGGCTTCGCCGGCGTCGAGGTGGTCGAGGAGCGGCCTTACACCGTGGGGGAGAGCTTCCTCGCGCCGGACAGCCCGGAGGCCGCCGCGTTCCAGGCGGTCACCTCGGTCAAGGTGCGGGCGCTGAAGCCGGCCTAGGCCCGCCGGGAGCGGGCCCGGCCGCGAAGGCCAAGGCGTGCGGCGCCAAGGAGGAGGCGAGCCATGGGCGAGCCGCGGTACACCATCGCCGGCGAGATCTTCCAGAGATTCCCGGGCTACGTCCGTGGGGTGGTGGTGGCGCACGGGGTGTCCAACCGCCCCGCGCCGGAGGAGCTCACGCGGCAGCTGCGGGCGGCGGAGGCGGCGGTGCGCGGGCAGATCCAGCTCGAGCAGCTGGCCGAGCATCCGCGGATCCGGTCGTGGCGGGAGGCGTACCGCTCGCTGGGGGTGAAGCCGGCGGAGTTCCGCTCGGCCATCGAGGCGCTGGTCCGCCGGGTGCTGCGGGGCGAGCCGCTGCCGCCCATCAGTGCGCTGGTGGACATCGGCAACCTGGTCTCGCTGCGCCACCTGGTGCCGGCGGGCGGGCACGCCATCGACGTGGTCCGGGGCGACCTCGCGCTGCGCCCGGCCACCGGCACCGAGGAGTTCGTGCCGCTGGGCTCGGACCGGCCGGAGCACCCGCTGCCCGGCGAGGTCATCTTCGCCGAGGGCTCGAAGGTCCTCACCCGGCGCTGGACCTGGCGCCAGGGCGAGCACACCCTGACGCGGCTCGAGACCACCGCGGTGGAGATCAACGTGGACGGCCTGCCCCCGGTGGAAGCGGTCGAGGTGGAGCAGGCGGGGAAGGAAATCCAGGAGCTGGTGGAGCGCTACTGCGGGGGGCACACCCGCTTCGAGATGCTCTCGGCCGCCCATCCCAGCATCGGCCTCGGACCCTCCGGGTGAGTCCGGCTCCGCCCCACCGCGGCGGGCGAGCGCGGGGCCGCTAGGGCTCCGATCGCCGCAGGGCCTGGAGCGCCCGCAGCTCCTGGAGGTTCTCCGGCGCGCGGGACATCGCCCGGTACTTGGCCGCCAGCGCCCGCACCAGGACCGCGTCCCCCGCGAGGGCGGCCGCCAGAATCACGACCGCGAGGAGCTTTCCCCAGCGGGTCCGGCGCGCCCACAGCCAGCGCACGATCAGCGCCAGCAGCCCGCAGAACATGGTCGCCGGCAGGTACGCGTACCGGATCTGCAGCCAGTCTCCCTCCAGCGGGATCAGCCCGAAGGGCAGCAGGAACGCGAAGAAGGTGGCCACCAGCCAGCGCACCGCGGCCGGCCCGCGCCACAGCCACACCAGCCCCGCGGCGAGCAGCGCCAGCCCCAGATACGGGCGCGCCGCGTGCAGCACCCCCACCCCCGCGCGGACGGCCGCCGGCGCGGAGCCCAGCAGCGGCGAGGCCGGCTGCACCGGCAGCAACATCAGCGTGGCCAGGCGGAGCCCCTGGATCGGGGCGCTGAGCAGACGCTCCTGCGGCCCCCGCAGCACCGCGGCCACCCCGCTCCCGCCAGCCATCTGGACCACGCCGTAGGCCACCGCCACCAGCGCCAGCGGGAGCAACGTGCGCACGGCGGCCGCCCACCCCCGGCCGCGCACCCACACCAGCCCCGCGCACATCACCAGCGCCATGATCGCGCTCTCCTTGCACCCCAGGGCCAGCGCGAACAGGACGGCGGCCCCCCAGCCGCCCAGCCACTGCCCGCCGCGGCGCGGGCTGCCGGCGCCCGCGCCGGCCGCCACGCCGGTCGCGAGCAGGAAGAACGTCGAGAGGCTGTCCCCCAGGAACACGGCGTCCATCAACGCCTTGCCGTAGAAGCCCACGCCGGCCGCGAACAGCAGCGCCGCGCCGGCCGCCGTCCCCCGGCCGAGCAGGCGGCGCAGCAGCACGTACAGCAGCAGCGAGTTGAGCGCGTGGAGCAGCAGCCGATCCAGGAGGTAGCCCGCCGGCCCCAGCCCCCACCGGCGGAACTCCAGGAAGAAGGCGGCCTGGGTGAGCGGCCGGTTGAACGGCTCGACCCAGCGCCGCAGCAGCACCTCCGGGTGGTGCTGGGCGGCGTGCGCCTGGCGGAGGAAGAAGAAGTCCTCGCCCCAGAAGCCCAAGTGGAGCACCGGCAGGAACATGACCGCGATGACCACCAGCAGCGCCGCCGCCACGGCCGCGTCCCAGCGGGCGGAACCGGGGTCTGCGGTCGGCTGCGGACGGATCAACGGGGGTGCACTCCTCGGGAAAGGGGGAGGGCCGGGCGCAAGGATGGTGCGCGCGGCGAATCTAGCACAGTTCCGCCGGGGCCGCCCGACCCGGGGGCGGGCGGCTGGAGCCGGCCGGAGCGCCGCCGGCCCCGCTTGACCGGTTTCTGAAACATCAGTATGATCAGACTCGTCCATAGTTTCAGGGGCCGCTTCCAAGGAGGTCGTGCCATGACCCAGGCGGGGGAGAAAGGCCGGCGGCGCAGCCGGCGCAGCGCGGGGGCCCCCTCCGGCGGCGCCGCGCTGGAGTGCTGCCGGGTGGAGGCGGTGGTCGGGGTGGATGAACGCGGGCAGATGGTGTTGCCCAAGGCCCTGCGGGACCGGGCCGGAATCCGGCCGGGGGACAAGCTCGCCGTGGTGACCTGGGGCGCGGGAACCCAGGCCTGCTGCATCTGTCTCATCCCGGCGAGTCAGCTCGGCGAGGTGGCCCGCAGCATCCTGGGGCCGGTCGGCGGCGCCCGGGGCGCGCGGCAGACGAGGAGGAACCCAACATGAAGCGCAATGTCGGTGGAATCGACCGGGGGCTGAGGCTGGCGGCGGGCGTGGTCATCCTGGCCCTGGGGGCCGTGTACCGGTCCTGGTGGGGACTGCTGGGGCTGCTCCCGCTGAGCACCGGGCTCATCGGCTGGTGCCCCCCGTACACGTGGTTCGGGATCTCCACCCGGAAGGCCCCCAAGGCGCCCGGGGCCTAGCGCGCGGCCCCTGGGGCGCGGCCCCCGGGGATGGCCGCCCCTCCCGGCCGGTGCTATCCTGCCCCCGCTGGCCGCGCTGGCCACGTTCAAGCCGGGGCGGGCGGCTGCGCCCGCCTGGTTGGAGAGGGGGCCCGGGAGCGCCACGGCGCGCCCCCCCGGGGCAGCCTCTCCCCGCAATGGAGGGAGACGCATGAAAGGAATCCGATCCATCCTGGTCCTGCTCTCGGCGGCGACCCTGGCCGCGGCGCTGCCGGCCGGCCCCGCGGGCGCCGCGCTCAAGCTGCCGCGCGTCAGCCCCAACGCCACCCTGATGCAGACCATCGGCATCACCGACGTCACACTCACCTACTCCCGGCCCGGAGTGAAGGGCCGCGGGATCTGGGGCGGCCTGGTGCCCTACAACACGCCCTGGCGGACCGGCGCCAACGAGGCCACCACCATCAACTTCCCCGACGACGTGAGCATCAACGGCCAGCCCCTCCCGGCGGGCAAGTACAGCTTCTTCACCATTCCGGGGACCTCGGGGTGGACGGCGGTCTTCAACAAGGCGCAGAACCTGTGGGGCGCGTACGCCTACGACTCCACCCAGGACGCGCTGCGCGTCCGGGTGCAGCCGGAGCCGGCCGAGTTCACCGAGTGGATGGGTTTCGAGTTCGACTCGCTCACCGCCCGGTCGGCCCGCCTCTCGGTGCGCTGGGAGAAGCTGCGCGTGCCGATCACCATCGCGGTGAACACCGACGACCAGGTGCTGGCCGAGGCGCGCAAGCTGGTCCCGGAGGCCAAGCCCGAGGACTGGACCACGCCGTACCAGGCCGCGCGCTACGTCTACGACAACAAGCTGGCCAACACCGACGAGATGAACCAGTGGCTGGCGAAGTCCATCCAGGCCAAGGAGACCTTCCAGAATCAGGGCCTGAAGGCCCGGCTGCTGGCCCAGGCGGGCAAGAAGGACGAGGCCGTCGCGCTGGCCGAGCGCGCGGTGAAGGCGGAAAAGGCGCGCACGCTGGCCAAGGGCGAGGAGCGCGTGGACACCAGCCCGCTGGAGAAGCTCATCACCGAGTGGAAGGGGAAGTAGGGCCGCGTCTCTCGGGCAACGGCGAAGGGGCCGGGGACACCCGGCCCCTTTCGTTTCCGGCCCGCGCCGCAGCCGCGCCCAGGCGCGCGGCGCGGAAGGCCGGCCGGGTCAGGCCCGCGCCGGCCGGCGCGCCACCAGCGGCTGCAGCGCGGCCGCCAGGCCCATCACCAGCAGGCAGCCCACCACGTTGTACCAGAGGAAGGAGATCCGGGTGAAGCGGAAGCACGCCAGGACTCCGGCCTCCGCCGCCACCGCCGCCCAGAACACCGCCGTGCCACCCACGCGCTTGAGGTAGAAGGCCACCAGGAAGATGCCCAGGATGGTGCCGTAGAACAGCGAGCCCAGGATGTTGACCGCCTCGATCAGCGAGCCCAGGTGGTCGGCGTACTGGGCGAAGCCGATGGCGAAGGCCCCCCACAGCAGCGTCAGCACCCGGGAGACGGCCACGTCCCCGCGCTCCTCCGCCCGGCGCCGGAGCAGGCGCTTGTAGACGTCCACCATGGACGTGGAAGCCAGCGAACTCAGCTCCGAGGAGGTGGAAGACATGGACGCGGCAAACACCGCCGCCAGCACCAGCCCGACCACCCCGGCGGGCAGCACCCGCAGCACGAAGGTGAGGAAGATGTAGTTGGTGTCGCTGGCCGGGGCCCGGGGGTCCTGGCGCCGCATCAGCGCCACCGCCTGCCCGCGCACCGCCTCCAGCTCGCCCTGGGCGTGCTGCAGCGAATGCCGGGCGGCGGCCACGCCCTCCGCCGAGCCGGCGCGCCGCGCGGCGATCAGCTCGCGCGCCCAGCGCTCCCGCTCCGCCGCGGCCGCCCGGTGGTCGGCCTCCAGCGCGTGGTACTGCGCCGCGTACGGGCTCCGCTCGATGCGGGCGGTGGCCACCGGGTCGAAGCACAGCGGGGGAGTGGTGAACAGGTAGAAGGCGAACACCAGGGTGCCCAGGAACAGGATTCCGAACTGCATCGGCACTTTGACCAGGCCGTTGGTGAGCAGCCCCAGGCGGCTCTGGGCCACCGATTGCCCGGCCAGATAGCGGGTCACCTGCGACTGGTCGGTGCCGAAGTAGGACAGGGCCAGGAACATCCCGCCGATGAGCCCCGACCACAGGTTGTAGCGGTTGGCCGGGTCGAAGCTGAGGTCCACCGCCCGGAGCCGGCCCAGCCCGCCGGTCACGTGGAGCACCTCCGGCAGCGAGAGGCCGTGCGGCAGCGCCCGCAGGACGAGCGCGCTGACGGTCAGCATGCCGCCCCAGATGATGGCCATCTGCAGCACATGGGTGTAGCCCACCGCCCGCGTGCCGCCCCACGCGGTGTACGCCACCACCAGCACCCCGATGAGCATCACCGTCCCGTGCACGTCCCAGCCCAGGGCCACCGACAGGATGAGCGCCGGGGCGTAGATGGTGATGCCGGCGGCCAGCCCGCGCTGCACCAGGAACAGGGACGCCCCCAGCGAGCGGGTTTTCAGGTCGAAGCGCTGCTCCAGGTACTCGTAGGCGGTGAACACCCGCATCCGCCGGTAGATGGGCACCGCGGTCAGGCACAGGATCACCATCGCCAGCGGCAGGCCGAAGTAGAACTGCACGAAGCGCAGCCCGGTCAGGTAGGCCTGCCCGGTCGTGCCGACCAGCGTGACCGCGCTCATCTGCGTCGCCATGACCGAGAGCCCGATCGCCCACCACGGCAGCGATCGGTTGCCGAGACAATACCCCTCGACCTTGTCCGTG
>DATKKS010000062.1:0-14759 GCA_035542815.1 Saccharimonadales bacterium (SeqCode)
TCGAAGTCGTCCAGGCCCAGGCGCACCAGCGTGGGCCGGCCGTGCACGTCGCCATGCGGCAGGGAGGTGGCGAACAGGCCGTCGATGAGCGCCTGCATCTCCTCGGGCGTGAGCGGGTCGCCGGCCTTGACCGCGCTGTGGCAGGCGAACGAGCGGGCCAGCTTCTCGGCCACCCCCTCGGTGCCCGCCGGGTCGTGGGCGAAGCTGCGCCCCTCGCGCAGCAGCCGGCGCAGCGCCTCCCCATCCTGCCACCGCGGCACGCCCGCCGGGATGGCCCGCACGCTCAGGCTCCGCCCGCTCAACAGCTCGAAGCTGAACCCCAGCTTCTCCAGGTGCGGGGTGAGGTCCAGCAGGGTGTCGAGTTCGGCCGCGTCCAGCTCCAGCAGCAGCGGAAACAGCAGCGTCTGGCCGGCCTCGGCGCGCCCGCGCAGGCGGCGCAGGGCGTCCTCGTACAGGATGCGCTCGTGGGCGGCGTGCTGGTCCACCACCAGCAGGCCCTGCTTGATGGGCGCCAGGATGTAAGTGCGGTGCAGTTGCCACAGGCCGATGATGGCCCGCCCGGGGGCTTCCGTTGCGGCGGGCCCGCGGAGCGCCTCCGCCAGGGCCTCGCCGGGGATCCCCTCGCCCACCGCGGCCTCGGGGAGCGGCAGCTCGGAGGTGCGGTAGAGCTCGGCCCAGGCGCGGGGGCCGGCCCCGCCCGGGGGCGGCGCGCCCTCGCGGGCGTGGGCACCGTAGGCGCCGGGCGCGCCGGGGTGGGAGCCCGGCGGCGAGGCCCCGGGCGCCGGGCCGCCCGCGTCCGCGGCGCCGAACCCCGGCTGCAGCCGGTCCAGGTCCGGCCCGCCGGCCGCGGCTTCGGCCCACGGCCGGCCCAGCGCGGCCAGCGACTGCTCCACCGCGCGGCGCACCTCGTTCCACACCCAGCTCTCGTGGGCGAAGCGCACCTCGCGCTTGGCGGGGTGGAAGTTGACGTCCACCTCCTCGCCGGGCAGGTCCAGCAGCACCACCGCCGCGGGGTGGCGGTCCGGCGGGAGCAGGGAGCGGTAGCCCTGGCGCAGGGCCTGGGCCAGGAAGCCGTTCTGCACCCAGCGCCCGTTCACGAAGAAGAACTGCTCCTCGCGCGTGGAGCGGTGCCGCTCGGGGCGGCCCAGGTAGCCGCGGACCGTGAGCGGCGGGGTGCCCCCGGCGAGCGGCACGAAGCCGTCCGCGGGCTCCACCCCGAACACCGCGGCCACCCGCTCGGCCAGCGAGTCCGCGCGCGGCCAGCGCAGCTGCTCCCGGCCGTCCACTTCCAGGGTGAAGGCCACCTCCGGGCGGGCCAGGGCGTAGGCGGTGAGGAGGCGCACCGCGGCGCGCACCTCGCTGCGCGCCGAGCGCAGGAACTTGCGGCGCGGCGGCAGGTCCTCGAACAGCCCCTCGACCCGCACCGTGGTGCCCGGCGCGCGGGCGCAGTCCTCCAGCTCCAGGCGGGTGCCGCGGGCCCGGGCGCGCACCGCGCCGGCCGCGCCGGCGGAGCGGGTCTCCAGCGTCACGCGGGCCACCGCCGCCACCGAGGGCAGCGCTTCGCCGCGGAAGCCCAGGGTGCGGACCTCGTGCAGCGCCCCGCCCTCCGGCAGCTTGCTGGTGGCGTGGCGCGCCAGCGCCAGCGGCACCTCCTCGGCGGACATGCCGCAGCCGTCGTCGCTGACCTCGATGCCTTCGGCGGGGTCGGCCGCCAGGCGCACCTCGCAGCGGGTGGCTCCGGCGTCCAGGGCGTTTTCCAGGAGTTCCTTGAGGACCGACAGAGGCCGTTCGATGACCTCCCCGGCGGCGATCTGGGCCACCACCTCGGCGGGCAGGACGCGGATGCGCCCGGCGTGGGTCGCGGGCGGGGCCATGGGGGTCCGCTACTCCGGCCCGCTGCCGCGGCTCAGGGTGCTGGCGAGCAGCAGGAACTTCTTGAGCGCCACCAGGTGCTCGGGACAGAAATCGTCGCGCTCCGCGGCGGCCAGGCGCACCGCGGCCACCGCCACCCGGCCGGCGCCCGCGCCGCGCGCCCAGCCCAGCAGCGAGGCCACCCCCAGCGCGCGCAGCGCCTGCCCCTCGGGGGTGCGGGCCCGGCCGGCGAGCCGGGGCATGGCCCGCAGGGCCTCGGCGGTGCGCTCGCCCAGGAACTCGCGCAGCCCCTGGAGCTGCCGCGCGTCCAGGGTGTGCGACGCGGCCACCGTGCCGGCGTCCGGGAAGTGGAACAGCACCGCGTCCGCCTCCAGCAGCCGCGCCAGCCGCTCGGCGGTGCCCGGCCACGGGTCGGTCGGTTCGTCCTCGGGCAGGAGCTCGAAGACCGCCTCGCCGGTGCCCTCCTGCAGCCGCCGGCGCACCGCCTGGAGCTGCTCCGCCCGGGCGGCGGCCAGCGACTCGCTCCACTGCCGGGCCGCCCGCGCCACCGCCTCCCGCGCCGGCGCGCCCGGATCCAGCGGCAGCCAGGCGTCCTCGAGGTAGAGGATCCCGGTGTCCCCCACCGGCAGCGCCACCAGGGCGCGGCTGCGGTGCGGCGCGCCGCCCTCCGGCGCCAGCGGCGCCTCCTGGAACACCAGGGCGCGCCGCTCCGACCAGGCCCGCCGGATCCAGCGCTGGGCCCACTCGCCGGGCGCGGGCGCCGCGGGCTCCGCCAGCACCTCGAACGGGGGCAGCAGATCGCCCACGACCTCGTCCCACAGGTACGCCGCGCCCAGCGCCGCGTCGGTGGCGGCGCGCTGCTGGTGCAGCAGCTCCTCCAGGTGGGTGGCGGCCGCGCGCAGGGACGAGGGGAAGAAGCTGCCGGAGGGGGCCTCGAAGGAGGCTCGGATCTCCTGTTCCAGGATGCCGTGGGTCATGGCTCGGGTCTCTCCCGTGGGCGGCGCGTCCTGCGCCCCCGGATGCGTGGGTCGTGGAGGTTCGGCTCGGGGCACGGGCCGCGGCTCCGCCGCGGCTGGGGTGGGGGCGCGCGGCGGCGCGCCGGCGCGGAAGTGCTGCCAGGCGTCCGCCACGGTGGTCCAGCGCAGCCCGGCGCCGGTCCAGCGGGCCTGCCAGGTGCCGGCGCCGAACCCAGTGTCCGGCACCACCACCAGATCGCAGCCGGCCTGCTCGACCTGCGCCAGGTCGCCGGTGAACGGCACCCGGAACACCTCCGCCAGCGCGTGCGAGCGGGACGCCGGATCGGCGTCCGCCACCAGGCACACCTCGCTCCCGCGCTCCCGGACCAGGTGGATCAGGTCCAGGGCCTCGGGCGCCAGGCCCACCAGCGCGACCCGCTCGGCCAGGCCGCCCGAGCGCGGGGCGGGGGTCATGGCTGGGGGCCCGCCGCCGTCGGCGGCCTGGGGTTCCACGCGTCCTTGAGATCGGGCCGGAAGATCTGCACCCGCGCCTTCCGGCGGATGCTGGCCAGCAGCTCGCTCTCGGGCCCCTGCAGCAGCGAGTCCCGCAGGCGCCCCTTCTTCTGTTCGAAGTCCTTGCGGTCCAGGGGGTCGCCGCCCAGGTACTGCACCACCACGCAACCGCCGCTGGGGTGCGGGACCACGCCGGAGATGTCCCCGGGCTTGGCCCGCACCAGGAAGGTGTCCACGATGCTGGCCGGGCCCAGGCCGGAGATGAAGTAGCCCCGGACGAACGGATCGCTCTCGCGCACCGTCCCGAGGTCGTAGCCGACCTCGGCCAGGTCGCTGCTGTGCTTGAGGCGCGCCTCGAGGGTGTCCACCCGCGCCCGCATCAGCACCTGCAGGGAGTCCTTGTCCATGGCGTCCAGCACCTGCTGGTGGGCCTTCTGGAAGCTGCGCGGCCGGGACGGGAGCTTCTGGTCCAGCATCCACACCACGTACCCGCCGAAGGTCTTGGCCGGCGTGCGGCCCACCTCCCCGGGCTGCATCTTGGGCAGCGCCTGCTGGACCTCCGTGAGCTGCCCGAGGGTCGGGATCTCCTCCCCCAGCTCGAACGGCTCGGTCGCGGACATGGCGCTGGTGACCTTGTCGGCCTCCTGCTGCAGCGCGTCGCGGGTGCGCGAGCGGGCCAGGATCTCCTGGGCCTGCTTGCGGGTCAGGGAGTCGCTCTGGGCCAGGGACAGCGCCTGCAGGACCTTGGGCTTGACCTGGTCCAGAGGAGTGATCACTTCGGGGTTGGCCTCGGTGCAGCGCAGCAGGTACAGCCCGCGGAAGCCGCGCACCGGCCCGGCGGTGTCGCCCGCCTTCATGGCGAAGGCCACCCGGGCCACCGCGGTGTCCCGCAGGGTGGCCTTGGTGAGGTAGCCGACGTCGCCGCCGGTGGCCCCGGTGCGCTGGTCGTCGGAGAAGCGCATCGCCAGGCTGGCGAAGTCCTCGCCCTTGCGCATCAGCGCGGCCACGCTGTCGGCGCGGGCCTGCACCCGCCGGATGTCCTCCGGCTTGGCGTCGGGCCGAAGGTTGAACACCACCACGCTCAGCCGGACGCGCGCGGGCGTGCCGTACTCGGCGGCGTGGGCGTCGTAGTAGGCCTGGATGTCGTCCTGGCTGATGTGCAGCTGGGAGACGTCCAGCAGGGGCAGCAGGAAGTAGCGCAGCACGTACTGCTCCCCGCCCATGAACTGGTCGGGGTGCGCCGCGTAGTAGCGCTGGGCGAGCCCCTCGCGCACGGCGTTCCGCTCCGCCGCCACGTCCTGCTTGAGCCGGTCGCGGATGGCGTCCTTCGGGGGCAGGTAGGCGGTGTCGCGCTCCACCACCTGGTACACCAGGTGCCCGCGCACCGCCGAGGGCAGGTGCGCCACCTTGCCCGGCGGGGCCGCCAGCATGGAGTCCACGATGGTCGGGGTCAGCAGCGAGTCGTCCGAGGTGGACAGGACGTGCAGGAACTCGCGCGCCAGGGCGCCGTCGGGCGGGCGGGCGAACACGTCCTTGCCCTTGACCGCCTGCTCGTAGGCGGCGCGCCAGGCCAGCGTGGCGAGGGAGTCCCCCATCCAGTCGGGGTAGGCGAGCGCCACCAGGCTCTCCACCGCCGCGAAGGCGCGCGGCTGGGGCTTGCCGGTGCTGTCCGGCGCGCTGAACTGGGCCAGGTGCTCCTGGTACATCCGCTGCAGCACGTCCCGCGAGGGACGCGTGCTCGGGGCGAAGGTGCGGGGATCGAAGTACAGCACCTTCGCCCGGGCGCTGAGCTGGTGGTAGCGGTCCAGGTGCTTGAGGTACATGTCGCTGATCGCCTGCTCGTCCTGGCGGTTGCGGTACACCAGCAGCGCCGACCGGTAGCACGACGCCCAGGCCTCCGGCAGCGGGCGCACGAAGGCCTCGCGGCGGATGTTCAGCACCAGCACGCCGTAGCCCTCCTTGCCCAGCACCACCTTCCCGTAGGGCTCGTGCGGAGCGAGTAGGAACAGGCTGTCGGTGAGCGACGCGTCGTGCTGCAGGATGGCCACCTTGTCGCCGCGCTCCACCAGCCCGGTGTTGAGGTTGGCCGCCCCCTGGGCGGAGACGGAGTCCAGCGTCACGCCCTGGCGCAGCCGCACCAGCAGGGACTCGGCGTGCACCCGGCTCTGCTCCCAGGAGGTGTCGTGCGGGGTGCCCACGCGATAGCAGGCGAACACCAGGTCGATCTTCTCGGGCACCCGGAACTCCTCCGGGTGGGACTTGTAGTAGGCCTCCACCTCGGCGCGGTCGGGCGCGCCGGTCAGGAGGTCCTTGTCCTCGCGCACCCACAGGTACTTGACCCGGTGGCGCTGGTTCTGCTTGAGGTACTCGTCCAGGAGCTTCTTGTCGTCGGGCGCGAAGCGCCGGTCCAGCAGCTCGCGCAGCTTGTCCACCATGACGATGTCGTGGGCGCGGCGGAACACGTCCTTGTAGTTGGACTGCGGGCTGGACTTGAACGCCTCCCACTTGGTGGCGTCGAACTTGCCGTTGGTCAGGAAGAACCGGTCGGTCTTGATGCGCGAGTCCACCGCGGAGTCCGGCACGGTCAGGTGGTTGCGCCGGGCCTCCTGCACCCACAGCCGGTCGTTGATCAGGCCGCCCAGCACGTTGGCGGCCACGTTGTGCTCCTCGGTGCGGCCGAACTTCTGCTTGGCCTGCTCCGCCTGGGCCTTGCTCATCTGGATGTAGGTCTGGACCAGCGCGTTGAAATCGCGCTGGTCAATGGGCTCGCCGTTGACCGTGGCGACCGCCGCCACGCCGTTCACGGCGGCGGGCGGGGCGGGCTTCCGCTTGGGGACGGCCCCCACGGCCAGCGCGGCGCACGCGGCGCCCGCGAGGAGAATCCGGACTCCCCTGTTCACACTTCCTCCTGACTGTCCGGGAACGATGGATGGTGACGGCACTTCAAGCTCCGTAGACGGCTGAGAACCCGGCCTGGCCGTCGAAGGTGCACAGGTTCTGGGTCTGGATGAAGTCGAACCCGGCGCCGGCCAGGCGCTCCAACAGCTGCACGATCTGGGCGTGGGTGACGGCCGCGCCGCCAGGGCCCTGGAAGCGGCAGCGCCAGTGGTCGGTGCAGAAGGCCTCCGGCGGTCCCGCGGGCCACACCTTCACGCCGCGGTTGCTGATCATCACCAGCTCCAGCCCTCCGGCCAGCGGCTGGAGGCCGCGGGCCAGGTCGGCGGGCGCGGCGTCGCGGCGGTCCAGGAACACGTCCACCCCGACCAGCTGCTTCACCGCCGGGGTCCGCGCGGCCGCCGCCGCGGCCGCCGGCTCGCCGATCCCTTGGGCGTAATGCGCCGCCTTGAGCTTTTCCGGGCGCTGTCCCAGGCGCGCGCACACCGCGGCGCCGAACTCGCGGGTGCCCACCTTCTGGCGGCTGACCCCCTCCTCGAAGATGTCGTAGGTGTGGATCCCGTCCTCCAGGGTGCGCAGCCACGCGTTGTGCACCCGCTCGGCCGCCTGGGTCCGGCCCAGGTGCGCCAGCATCATCACCGCGCCCAGCAGCAGGCCCGAGGGGTTGGCCAGGTTCTGGCCCGCGCGGCGCGGGGCGGACCCGTGAATGGCCTCGAACATGGCGCAGGTCTCGCCGATGTTGGCCGAGCCGGCCAGGCCCACCGACCCGGCGATCTGGGCCGCCACGTCCGACAGGATGTCGCCGTACAGGTTGGGCAGCACCACCACGTCGAAGGCCTCGGGGGTGTCGGCCAGCTTGGCCGCCCCGATGTCCACGATCCAGTGCTCCTTCTCGATGTCCGGGTAGCCGGCCGCCACCTCGTCGAAGCTCCTGTGGAAGAACCCGTCGGCCAGCTTGAGGATGTTGTCCTTGGTGAAGCAGGTGACCTTCTTGCGGCCGTTGCGGCGGGCGTACTCGAACGCGTAGCGGCAGATCTTCTCCGAGCCCGGCCGGCTGATGAGCTTCAGCGCCTGGGTCACCTGGTCGGTCTGGCGGTGCTCGATGCCGGCGTACAGGTCCTCCTCGTTCTCCCGCACGATCACCACGTCCATGCCCGGATGCCGGGTGGCCACGAACGGATGGTAGGCCACGCACGGGCGCACGTTGGCGTACAGGCCCATGGACACGCGGGTGGTCACGTTGAGGCTCTTGTAGCCGCCGCCCTGCGGGGTGGTGATGGGCGCCTTCAGAAACACCCGGGTGCGCCGGATGGACTCCCACGCGGACGGCTCGATGCCCTGGGTGATGCCGCGCAGGTAGACCTTCTCGCCCACCTCGATGAACTCGTACTCAAGCCCGGCGTCGGCCGCGTCCAGGATCTCGAGCGTCGCGGCCATGATCTCGGGCCCGATGCCGTCGCCGCGGGCGACGGTGATCGGGGTCTTCCGGGCGGAGCTGGCTGCCTGGGACATCGGCGACTCCTCCTTCAGGTTCTCCCGGGCCTCCGGGGCCGCGATCCGGGCGCCCCGGCCGGGGCGGGCGGCTGCCCTAGAGCCGGGTCTTGAGCGAGCGGGCGGTCTGCCGCTCGCGGTGCAGCGTGAGCCTCTTGCGCAGCGCCGCGTCGCTCAGGGCCAGGATCTCGGCCGCCAGCAGCGCGGCGTTGGCGGCCCCGGACTCCCCGATCGCGAGCGTGCCCACCGGCACGCCCCGGGGCATCTGCACCATGGACAACAGCGCGTCCAGCCCGCCCAGGGTGCCCGAGGGGACCGGCACGCCCAGCACCGGGAGCGTGGTGCGCGCCGCCACCACCCCGGGCAGGTGCGCGGCGCCGCCGGCCCCGGCGATCAGCACCCGGATGCCGCGTGCCTCGGCGGCGTCCACGTACTCGGCCAGCGCCGCCGGGGCCCGGTGCGCGGAGATCACCCGGGTCTCGTGGGGCACGCCCAGGCTGCCCAGCACCTCGGTGGCCGGTCGCAGCATCTCCCAGTCGCTGGCGCTGCCCATCAGCACCGCCACCAGAGGCCGGGCCGGCCGGCCGCTGCGGCTCTGCCGGTGGGACGCCCCCGCCCGCTTCATGCGCTCCTCCTCGGCGGACGCCAGAAAAAAGCCGGGGCCGCGCGGTGGCGCGAAACTCCGGCTTCGCCATCGGCCGACCGGCGGGCCCGCCCCTGAAACGCCCAGATCGTGGTTCTCGCTGCTAGAGCGTATCCCAATTTAGGACAGGGCCGCGCCGGCGTCAATGGCCGCACCGGCGGGCGGCGGCCGGCGCGGGCGCGGGGCGGGTTGACCGCCGGCCCGGGAGCCGCCATCGTCGGCCCGTGGAACCCACCCCTTCGGCGGGCGGCGCCCCGCAGCTCGCCCTCGACCTCGGCCTGCCGCCCCCGTTCCGCGCCGTGGTGTCCACCCGGCGCGGCGGGATCAGCCCCCCGCCCTGGGACAGCCAGAACCACGGCTTGTCCACCGGCGACGACCCGGCGCGGGTGGCCCGCAACCGCGCCTTCCTGGCGGCGGCGCTGGGCCCGGCGGCGCCGGACTGGGCGCGGCTCTCGCAGGTCCACGGGCGGGTATGCGTGCGCGTCTCCGGCCCGGGCCCGGCCGGGGAGGCCGACGCGCTGTGGACCGACCGGCCCGGCCTGGCTCTGGCGGTACGAGTGGCCGACTGCGCCGGGGTGGCGCTGGCCCACCCGGCCTCCGGGAGGCTGGGGCTGGCCCACGCCGGCTGGCGGGGCGCCGCAGCCGGGGTGGTCTCGGAGCTGGTGCGGGCGATGGCGGTGCCGCCGGGGGAGCTGTGGGCCGCGGTCTCGCCGCACCTCGGCCGGTGCTGCTTCGAGGTCGGCCCGGAGGTGGCGGAGGCCTTTCGCGGCCGCTGCTGTGCGCCGCGCCCGGGGGGCCGCTGGAGCCTGGACCTGGGCGCCGCCCTGGGCGGCGAGCTGGCCGGCCTGGGCGTGCCGCCGGAGCGCATCCGGGCCGCGGGGCTGTGCACCGCGTGCCGCCGCGACCTCTTTTTCTCCCACCGCCGCGACCGCGGGGCCACCGGGCGCATGGTGGTGCTGGCGTGGCGGGCGGACGGGGCCTAGGGCCGGCCGCACCGCGGGCCGCCGTCGCGCGCCGGGCAGCCGCCCCGCGCGCCGGGCGCCTTGACCCTGCCGCGACGCGGTTGTTAGCATACGTCGGTCCGGGCTCGCGCCCGGACGCCAGGAATCACCCAACCGATTGGGGGACTGATGATGTCACACCGCCTGTTCCGGATCACCGCGCTGCTGGTGCTGGGTCTCGCGCTGTTCACCCTGGGCTCCGCCGAGGCGCGCACCAAGAAGAAGAAGAAGTCCAAGCACACCGCCGCCAAGGTGGTGCACCACCCCAAGGTCCGGATCGAGACCAGCATGGGCACGATGGTGGTGGAGCTGTTCCCGGACAAGGCTCCCAAGACCGTCGACAACTTCCGCAAGCTGGTCAAGCAGGGGTTCTACGACGGCATCCTGTTCCACCGGGTGGAGCGCGGCTTCGTGATCCAGGGCGGCGACCCCAACACCAAGAGCGGCGATCCCAGCAACTGGGGCACCGGCGGGCCCGGCTACCAGTTCGAGGACGAGCCGGTGAAGGACGAGTACACCAAGGGCACCCTGTGCATGGCCAACTCCGGGCCCAACACCAACGGCAGCCAGTTCTTCATCTGCACCGCCGACCTGGTGGGCAGCCTGCCCAAGAAGTACAACCTGTTCGGGCGGGTGGTGGAGGGCATGGACGTGGTGGACCAGATCAACAACGTGGACGTGATCCCCGTGTCCGGGGGCATGCACCGCCCGGTGAAGCCGGTCAAGATCGTCAAGATGACCGAGATTTCGGAGTAGCCCGCCGGAGCGCCGCCCACATCCACCAGGCGAAGGCCGGGCCGAACTCGAGCCCCCGCAGCGCGGGAGTGAGTTCGGCCTGGCCTTTTGCCAGCCGGTCGGGGTGCCCGCCGTAGGCCAGCGGCAGCGCCGCCAGGAGCCACAGCCAGCCCGGCTCCGGGGCCAGCGCCACCAGCGGCAGCAGCCCCAGCGCGTACCATGGGTGGAACGTCGGGGCCATCAGCAGCAGCGCCCCCAGCGCCGAGCGGGCGGCCAGCTCCGGGCGCTGCTCGCGCCGCGCCACCCCCAGCACCCACGCCGCCAGGAGCGCGGCGGCCAGCTCCTTGGCCCACGCCAGCCGGCCCACGGCGGCCAGCAGGAGCGCGAACAGGGAGTCGTTCCAGCGCCACCGGCCCAGGTACTCCCCCAGCGCGAAGAAGGGGTTCACCCCGGGGGCCGCGAAGGCCGCCGCCCCGGCTGCCGCCAGCCCCAGGAAGAGCGCCCAGGCGCGCAGCGGCAGCCGCAGCGCCGGCGCCACCACCAGCGCGCTCCACTTCACCAGCACCGCCCCGGCCAGCGCGACAGCTGCGCGCAAGCCGTTCCTGCCCGGTGGCCGGGGCGCGCCGGGCGCCGCCTGCACGCCGGGCGCCGCGTGCGCCCCGCGCCCGGCCAGCGCCGCCACCGCCAGCAGCAGCAGCACCCCGGCCAGCCCGTCGGCGTGGCCGTTGGCGGCCACCTCGGACAGCGCCAGCGGGTGCCAGGCGGCCAGCAGCGCCCACTCCCGCGGGCGGCCGGCGCCGGCCAGCCGGCGGCGCAGCACCGCGAGGCCGCCCAGCTCCGCCGCGCACAGCACCGCCTTGAGCCCCGCCGCGCCAGGGGTGAGGAAGGAGGCCAGCACGAACACCAGCTGCGAGGCCAGCGGGTAGATGGTCGGGATCTCGGGGTAGTTGATGTGCCCGTACACCGCCGGGTGCAGCCGCTGCAGCGCGGCCAGGTGGGCGTCCAGCGGCGGGTAGCGGAAGGGGTTCACGCCGCTGCGCCACACCAGGGCATCCCACAGGTAACGGAAGAGGTCCGGGGAGAGCGGCGGCGGGTGCGGCACCAGCGCCGCGCGGGCGGCGGCGGCCACCCCCCAGAAGAGCGCCGCCTCCGCCCAGCGCGCCCGCGGCGCGCGCCCGCCCAAGGCGGCCGCGGTCACCGCCGCCGCGAGCGCGAAGCCGCTGAGCTGGAAGGCGCGCAGGTGCGCCGCCCAGTCGGCCTGGAGCGCCCACGCCCCGGCCCAGCCCAGCGTGGCCAGCGCTGCCAGCGCGTAGAGCGCCGCCGCGCCGCGCGCCGCCTCGGCGCGGCCGCCGACCTCGCGCGAGCCGGCCCCCAGGCCGGGCCGGTTCCCACCCGGGCCGGCCCACCCTCGGGGCCCGTCCGCGGCCGCGCCGGCCGTGCCGCCCGGCAGGCCCATGCGCCGCTAGTGGAGCACCAGGGCGGCGCTGCCCACGTTTCCGGAGAGGTCCACCGCCTTCAGCACCAGGGTGTGCTCCCCGGGCGGCAGCGGCGGGATCGAGAGGGCCACGCTCTCGTCGGGGGAGTCCAGCACTCCGTCCACCGGCTCCACCACCACCCACCTTCCGCCGTCCACGGCGTAGGCCAGGTACACCAGGGCGCTCAGGTCGTCGTGGGCCGCGCCGCGCACCTCGAAGTGGTCGCCCCGGCGCTCCGCGGCCAGGTTCTGCCAGCGCGGCGGCGTGTGGTCCACCACCGTGGGTTCGGACACCGCGGTCGCGCAACGGGCCTCGGCCGGGGAGTTGGTGGTGCTGTCGGAAGCGGTCAGGCGCACCTCGTACTCCCCGTCCGGGAGCGAGGTGGTGTCCCACGCGTACAGAGCTTCCTCCAGGTCGGAGGCCAGCGGCTTCCAGGTGCGCTCCCCCACCGCCCGGTACTCCAGGGAGTAGCGCAGCGGGTCGCCGTTGGGATCGCTGGCCTCCCAGCGGATGTGGCGGATGCCCCGGGCCCAGGCGGAGACATCGAAGGTGGCCGGCCGGCTGGACTGGCGCGGCAGCGAATACTCCACCCGGAGTCCCCCGGGCAGGGTCTGGCTGATCGAGGCGCCCCCCTCGGGCGGCGCCAGCAGCGCCTTGGGCTCGCGCGGCAGCACCGTCACCGAGTGGATCTCGGGCGCCAGGTTCTGCTCGCGGTACGCCACCCGCACCCGCCGCAGCTCGGCGGAGCCGCGCAGCTCCGCCCGCCACTGCAGGTAGCGGGCCTCGGGCGCCGGCAGGTTGGAGCCGGGTGGGCAGGGCAGCCACTCGCTCCAGCCGCGGTCCGGCGGGTCGGAGTTGCCGCTGCGCACCAGGAAGTGGATGTCCGCAGGGCTCCGGCCGTCGAACGTGAGCTGGCCCCAGCGCAGCACCCGCTTGCCGTCCAGGGTGGGCGAGTCCAGGCGGCCGCCGGCACTCCGCGCGCCGCGCACGCGGTACACCTGGCCCGGGTTGCCGGTCCCCACCAGCACGTCCGGCCCGTCCGCCGCGGCGCACAGCAGCGAGCCCGGGTCGAACTCCCGCACCCGCACCGGGGCGCCGTCCGCGCTGAACTGCCACAGCTGCGCCGGATCGCCCATCGCGGCCACCACCGAGTTGCCCTGCGCCACCAGTGCGTGGACCAGCCCCGCGCCCTCCCACACCCGGGTGCCCGCGCCGTTCGGGAGCAGCCGGTAGAGGAACGACCGGCCCTCGCGTTCCGACCTGGGCGCGGCCGGCGCGGCGGCACCGGCGGCCGCCGGGAGCGGGGGCGCCAGGGCCACCTTGAGCGCCGAGATGTAGATGTCCCCCGCGGCGGTCACCGCCACCGCCTTGACCTCCTTCTCCCCCGAGTCGAACAGCGCGCGCCCGGCGCCCTGGCCGCGGATCTCGTACAGCACGCCGTCTTCCTCGCCGCCCGCCAGCAGGCGGTGCCCCGGCCCCCAGGCCAGGCACACCAGGTGGCCGGCGGGCGAGTCCCACCACAGGTCCGCATGGCCCGTGGGGCTCACCCGGAAGAGCTTCCCCTCCGCTCCGGTGGCGGCGAACACCGCCCCGTCGGCGTCGCGCAGCATCGCCCACACGTAGTGGGCCGGCAGCTCGCACCACAGCCGAACCTGGCCGCCGGGGTCCACGTGGTAGATCCTCCCCCGGGGCCCGGTGCCCGCGTACACCCCGCCGCGGCCGTCGGAGAGCAGCGACAGCACCTCCGGCTCCTCCAGCCTGGCCCACGGCTCGAGCCCCCCGCCGCGCCGCGCGCGCAGCAGCCGCCCTTCGTGCCCGGTCCCAGCGTACACCTCGCCCGAGGGGCCCGCCGCCACCGCCCACACCAGCGGCTCGGTGCCCCCCAGGGAGTCCACCGCCGGCCCCACCGCGGCCCGCGCGTCCCCGCCCAGGGCCGCCCCGCGGGAGGCGCACTTGAGGAAGTTCTCGGGGGTCTCGAGCGTCCAGTACTGGGTCACGGCGGCGCGCCCGGTCCCGGCCCCCAAAGCCAGCGCCAGGCTCAGCCATCCTAGACAGCGGCGCATCAGCGTCCCTCGCTTTCCACGCTCTCCACGTCCACGTTCAGTTCCTGGGATCCGGCCAGGGTGCACGGCAGCGGCTTCGAGGCCAGCGCCCAGCGGCGGGCGCGGACCCACTGCAGCCCGCCCTGCAGGCGGCCGTCCTGCAGCGCCGACAGCGCGCCGCCGGGCAGCGCCGGCAGCTCCGTCCCGCCGGTGCTGGCGCCGATGTCTTCGGAGTACAGCGCGGCGTACACGGCCGCGTGAGTCTGCCGGAGTTCCAGCACCCGGAGCGCCTGTTCCAGCGTCGCCGGCCGGAACACCCCCGGGGCCCGGCTGCGCTCGGCCTCCACCAGGGCGTCGGCGTCGCCCACCACCAGGCGGTAGCTCCCCGCCGGCAGGAACTCGGGCAGCTGCAGCTCGAGCTGCTCCACGTAGCTCTGGCCCAGCTCCGGGCGCAGCCGCAGCGCCACCGCCAGGCGCTGCCCGGGCCGGGCGCTGCCGCTCAGCAGCCAGGCGCTCTCCAGCACCGCCCCGAAGCTCCCCGGGCGCACCGCCGCCACCAGCCGCACCGAGTCCACCTGCGCCTCGCGCCAGCTGTTGTCGAGCAGCAGGCGCAGGCGGCTCCCCAGCTCGCGCGCCGGCTCCAGCGCCGCCGTTCCGGCCGCGGAGGCCGGCTGGTCCTGCCACTCCACCGTGCGGCCGCCGGCCAGGTACACCGTGGCCCGGTACGGCACGGCCAGGCGCGCGATGTTGCCCGCCTGGCTGCCCAGCCCGTCGGATACCGCCAGCGACGCCAGGATCGGGGTGAGGCTGTGGTGGCGCATCAACCCGTAGCGCAGGCGGTGGACCTGGCCCGCGGCATCGGTCACGTCCAGGCGGAGCGGCAGCTGCGCCGCGGCCGCCCCCAGCGTCCCGCGCACCCCGAAGGCGCGGTCCTCCAGCAGCGCCCCGACCACCTCCCCGGCGGAGGCCAGCTTGACCGAGTTGAACTCGCTGGCCAGGACGGTGTGCACGTAGGCGGTGGTGAGCGGCAGGGACACCGAGCCCGCCCCGAACAGCGGGTGGCCGAAGCACAGCACCTGCCCGGCGCCGCTCCAGGTCACCGTCCCCACCGCGCTCAGGTCCAGGTCCCCGCTCAC
>DATKKS010000063.1:0-9394 GCA_035542815.1 Saccharimonadales bacterium (SeqCode)
GTTCGTGCAGGCCCGGAAGATGACCCTGATCCGGTAGCGGCAGCAGTTCCACGCGCCCTCGGGCCGGCCCTGCTCCGGGGCGGCCCGGGGGCGCGTCGTTTTCGATCCGGGGCCGGATGCGCTAGACTGCGCCACGCGGAACCAGGGAGGTGGGGAATGACGCTTCGCGGACGTGGGCTGTGGATCATCCTGGCGGTGGCGGTGGCCGGGTTCTTCCTGCTGCGGTCGGCCCTCCGCACGCAGCCGATCGCGGTGGAGACCGCCCGGACCTCGATCGGGGTGGTGGAGGACCTGGTGGCCAACAGCGAGGCGGGCACGGTGCGCTCCCGGGCCGAGGCCCGCCTGGGCGCGGAGCGCGCCGGGCGGGTGGCCGCCATCCCGTGCCGCGAGGGCACCCGGGTGCGCGGCGGGGAAGTCCTGCTGCGGCTGGACGACACCACCGCCCGCACCCGGCTGGCGGCGGCGCTGCGCGACCAGGAGGCGATGGCCGCGGCCCTCCAGGTGGCCCGCTCGGCCGCGGCGCTGGCCCGCCAGATCCACGACCGCACCCGCCGGCTGTGGGAAGACCACCTCGCCTCCCAGGAGCAGATGGACAAAGCCCGCGCCGAGCTGGAGCGCGCCGACGGCGAGCTGCACGCGGCCGGGGCGCGGGTGGCCAGCGCCGCGGCGGCGGTGCGCCTGGCGCGCGACGAGATCGACCATCTCCAGGTGCGCTCTCCCTTCCCCGGGGTGGTCTCGCGGCGGCTGGTGGAGGTGGGCGAGTCGGTGGTGCCCGGCCAGCCGGTGATGGAGGTGCTGGACCCCGACCGGCTCTACGTGAGCGCGCCGATCGACGAGCGCGACGCCGGGCGGCTCCGGCAGGGCCTGCCCGCGCGGGTCACGGTGGACGCCTACCCCGGCGTGATCTGGACCGGGCAGCTGGTCCGGGTGTCCCCGATGGTGGACTACGTCAAGGAACAGAACCGCACCCTGGAGGTGGAGGTGGAGCTGCCGCCGGCGGCCGGCAAGCCGCGCCCCCGGCAGGGGATGAGCGCCGACGTGGAGGTGATCCTGGGGAACACCCGGCAGGCGCTGCGCGTGCCCAGCTCCGCGGTGATCGAGGGGCGGCGGGTGCTGGTGCTGGAGCGGGGCCGCGCCGCGGCCCGGGACGTCACCGTGGGCCTCAAGAACTGGGAGTGGACCCAGATCCAGAGCGGCCTCCGGGAGGGCGAGGAGGTGATCACCACCCTCGATCGCCAGGGGCTGCGCGCGGGGGTGCCGGTGAAGGTGGCGGCGGACCGCAAGTGACCGCGCGCGGCGGCATCCCGCCCGGGAGGCCGCCGCGGGGCGGGGCGAGGGAACCGTGAACGGCGAGGAGCTGCTGCGCCTGGAGGACGTCACCCGGGTCTACCGGGTGGGCGACACCGAGGTGCGCGCGCTGGACGGGGTCTCGCTGCAGGTCCGGCGGGGCGAGTTCGTGGCCCTCATGGGCCCCTCCGGCTCGGGCAAGTCCACCCTGCTCAACGTGCTCGGGCTGCTCGACGTGCCCACCTCGGGCAGCTACATCCTCGAGGGCCGCGCGGTGCAGGGGCTGGCCGAAGATGCCCTGGCCCACGTGCGCCGCCACAAGATCGGCTTCATCTTCCAGGCCTACCACCTGGTCCCGCGCATGACCGCCGCCCGCAACGTGGAGCTGCCGCTGATCCTGGCAGGCGAGGAACCCGCGGCGCGCCGCGACAAGGTCCACCGGGCGCTCGACTCGGTGGGCCTGGGCGGGCGCGCCCACCACCGCCCCGACCAGCTCTCCGGGGGCGAGCGGCAGCGCGTGGCCATCGCCCGGGCCATGGTGATGGGGCCGCAGATCCTCCTGGCGGACGAGCCCACCGGCAACCTGGACACCCGCACCGGCGCCGAGATCGTGGCCCTCATCCGCCGGCTGCACGCCGGCGGGCTGACCATCGTGCTGGTCACCCACGACGCCGGGGTGGCCTCCAACGCCAGCCGGCTGCTGCGCATGCTGGACGGGCGGTTCCTCCCGGACGGCCCCCCATGAAGACCGCCGACGTGCTCTCGCTGGCCCGCGAATCCCTGCGGCTGCACCGGCTGCGCACCGGCCTCACGGTGCTGGCGGTGGCCATCGGGGTGACCGCGGTGCTGCTGCTCACCTCGCTGGGGGAGGCCACCAAGGCCTACGTGACGCACCAGTTCGTGGGCGTGGGGACCAACCTGGTGGTGATCCTGCCCGGGCGCACCGAGACCTTCGGGGTGGGGGCGGGGATCACCACCGGGATCCGCGACGTCACCCTGGACGACTGCGAGGCCATCCGGCACCGCTGCTCGGCGGTGGTGGACGTGGCCCCGGTCTCGCTGGGCTCGGCGGCGATCGAGTACGGCGGCCGGCACCGGGACGTGCGGGTGCTGGGGACCACCGACGCCTATGCCCGGGTGCGGGTGCTGCACGCGGCGGCGGGACAGCTCCTGCCCCCGGGCGACCCCCGGCGGGGCGACCAGGTGGCGGTCATCGGGAGCACCGTCCGGCGGGAGCTGTTCGGGGCCGAGAACCCGCTGGGCAAGTCGGTGCGCATCGCGCGCGCGCGCTTCACCGTGATCGGGGTGTTGGAGCCCCGGGGCCAGTCGCTGGGCTTCGACTTCGACGAGCTGGCGCTGGTGCCGGTGGGCGTGGGCCTGCGGATGTTCAACCAGTCGGGGCTGTTCCGGGTGATGGCCCAGGCGGCCTCGGCCGAGGACATCCCCGCCGCGATCCGGCAGGTCCGCGCGGTGCTCACCGAGCGGCACAAGGACGAGGACTTCACCCTGATCACCCAGGACGCGATGCTCAAGAGCTTCCGCTCGGTGATCGACGCGATGACCCTGGCGCTCGCCGGGATCGCCGCGATCTCGCTGGCGGTCGCGGGCATCGGGATCATGAACGTGATGCTGGTGGCGGTCTCGGAGCGCACCGCCGAGGTGGGGCTGCTCAAGGCCCTGGGCGCGGACCGTGGGCAGATCCTGTCCCTGTTCCTGACCGAGGCGATAATGCTCTCGGGGATGGGGGCGCTGGCGGGCCTGGCGCTGGGCCTGGCGCTGATGCAGGTGGGCGGGGTGCTGTTCCCGGCCCTCACGCTGCAGCCCTCGGTGATCTGGATCGCCGCGGTGGTCGCCCTGTCGCTGGGGGCGGGGGCGCTGTTCGGCCTGTCGCCGGCGCGGCGGGCGGCGTCCCTGGCGTCGGTCGAGGCGCTGCGGGGGAGGCGCTGAGGTGCGCGGCGAGGACCTGGTCGGGCTGTCGGTGGAGGCGCTGCGCGCCCACCGCATGCGCTACGGGCTGTCGGCCCTGGCGGTGGCCGTGGGCGTCGCCGCGGTGGTGCTCATGTCCTCCATCGGCGAGGGCATGCGCCGGTACGTGCTGCAGCAGCTCACCAGCTTCGGGACCTCGGTCATCGGCGTGCACCCCGGCAAGGTGCAGACCGGCGGCCTGCCCGGGGTGGGCGGCACCGCCCGCCGGCTGACGCTGGACGACTCCCGGGCCATGCTGCGCGTGCCCGGCGTGACCGCGGTGGTGCCGGTGGCCTACGGCACCGCGCTGATCCAGCAGGGGCTGCGCGGCCGGCGGGCGTTCGTGTACGGCGTCACCAGCCAGATGCCGCGGGCGTGGTCCATGGGCGTGGCGGCCGGGAGCTTCCTGCCGCCGCTGGAGTGGGAGCGCGCCAGCCCGGTGACGGTGCTGGGCCCGCGGGTGAAGCAGGAGCTGTTCGGCGACCTCAATCCGCTGGGGCAGGTGATCCGCATCGGCCAGGAGCGCTACCGGGTGATCGGGGTGATGGAGTCCAAGGGCCAGTTCCTGGGCTTCGACCTGGACGACGCGGCCTACGTGCCGGTGGCCAACGCCATGCGCCTGTTCAACCGGAATCAGCTGGCCGAGGTGGACGTGCTGGCGCCCTCGCCCGAGGAGAGCGAGCGCGTCGCGGAGCGCCTGACGGCGCTGATGCGCGACCGCCACCACGCCGAGGACGTCACCATCGTCACCCAGAAGGACGGCATCCGAATGGTCGGCGACATCATGGCCGTGGTCACCAGCACGGTCACCGCCACCGCGGCCGTGAGCCTGCTGGTGGGCGCCCTCGGAATCCTCACCATTCTGTGGATCGTGGTGCAGGAGCGGGTGCAGGAGATCGGCCTGGTGATGGCCCTGGGCGGCACCCGTCGCACCATCCTGAGCTGGTTCCTGTGCGAGGCCGCGCTCACCGCGGGCCTGGGCGGGGTGGTGGGCCTGGCCGCCGGGATGGGCGGCTCGGCGCTGCTCTCGGGGCTGGTGCCGGGGCTGGACGCGTACACGCCGCCGTGGATCGTGGTGGCGGCGCTGATGGTGTCGCTGGGGGTCGGGCTGGGCGCGGGGGTGGCCCCGGCGCTACGAGCGGCGCGGCTGGACCCGGTGGAATCGCTGCGGGCCGAATGACCCCGGGCGCGGGCCCGGGTCGGGGAGGTGCCGAAATGTCCCAGTCGCCAGGTTCAGGGAAGCCCGCCGGCGCGGCCGGCGCGGGAGACGCGTCCGGGAAGGCGGTGGCGCTGCCGCCGCCGCGGCGCGGGGGCACCGTCCCGGTGGAGGCCACGCTGCTGCTGCGGGCGTCGGTGCGCGAGTACCGGGACACCCCGGTGGCGCTCGCGGACCTCTCGCAGCTGCTGTGGGCTGGCTACGGCATCACCCACGAGGGCGGCAAGCGGGCCGCGCCCTCGGCTGGCGCGAAGTACCCCCTGGACCTGTACGTCGTGGCGGGGATGGTGGAGGGCCTGGCCGCGGGGATCTACCGCTACCGCCCCGAGCCGCACGACCTCGTGGGGGTGGCGGCCGGCGACCTGCGGCGGGAGCTGGCCGGCGCCACCTGGGGCCAGGAGTGGCTGGCCCAGGCGCCGCTCGCCCTGGCCATCGCCGCGACCTACGCCCGCACCACCGCCAAGTACGGCGACCGGGGCCGCATGTACGTGCACCTGGACGCCGGGATGGCGGCCGAGAACATCGCCCTGCAGGCGGTGGCCCTGAGCCTGGGCACGGTGGCGGTGGGCGCGTTCGACGACGCCGGCGTGGCGCGCGCGCTGCGCCTGCCACCGGGGAGCGAGCCGGTGCTGATCCTGCCGGTCGGCCGGCCCCGCTAGCCGGGGCGCCGGGGCGCCCAATCCCCGGGCCCGAGCCCGCATCCGCATAAGCCGCAACGCTGCGCCGCACCTCCCGCGGGGTCACTGAGCCCCTCGCGCCGGCCGATAACCCAGGCTGAGAACTGTGGGTGTCGGGTCTCCCCGGGCCCGGGGTGTCTTTCGCGTGAAGGAGGTCTTTCCATGCGGCCGCGTGCCCTTCTCGTTCCCCTCGCGCTGGCGCTCCTCGGCGCTGTCCTGCCGGCCGTGCCGGCGCGCGCCTTCTGGCCCGCCGACGGCCGCCCGGTGTGCACCTCGGGCACCCAGGAACTGAACCCGGCCATGGCCACCGACGGGGCCGGCGGGGCGATCCTCTTCTGGACCGACGACCGCAGCTCCACGCTGCGCCTCACCATGCACCACCTGCTGGCCAGCGGGAACATGGACGGAACGCTGCCGGTGACCGGCAAGCAGTTCTCCAGCGTGGTCACCACCGGCCAGTACCTCGCCGCCGTCTCCGACGGCGCGGGCGGGGCCATCGCGGTGTGGCAGGAGCAGGACCTGGCCGGGGCGCGCCAGCAGATCCACGCGCTGCGCGTGACCAGCGGCGGCCTGGTGGCGGGCGGCTGGCCGGACACCGGGATCGACGTGTCCGCCGCCGCCGCCGGATCCGGCGCGACGAACCCGGTGGCGGTGCCGGACGGCGCCGGCGGGGTGGTGGTGGCGTGGCAGCAGACCAACTCCGACACCTTCGGCTCGATGGACGTGTACGCGCAGCGGATCAACGGCTCCGGCCAGGTGGTTTCGGGCTGGCCGGCGGGCGGCGTGGCGATCAGCGCGGGCCAGGGCAACCAGTACCGCCCGGTGATCGCCACCGACGGGGCGGGCGGCGCGGTCCTCGCCTGGCTGGACCAGCGCGACGCGCCCGCCGGCGAGAGCGAGCCGGTGGAGCTGTTCGCGCAGCGCGTCACCGGGGCCGGCGCGGTGAGCTGGACCGCCGGCGGCGTGGCGGTGCACACCGGCAGCAACGACGTGTCCGACCCCGCCATCCTGGAGGACGGCTCCAACGGGGCGTTCGTGGCCTTCTCCTCCGGGCCGGCCAGCGGCTCCACCGACCTGTACGCCCAGCGCCTGGCCGGCGCCACCGGCGCCAAGCAGTGGGGGGCGGGCGGGACGACCGTGTGCTCGGCCGCGAACGACCAGTCGGGCAGCCAGCTGGCGGCCGACGGCTCGGGCGGGGTGCTGCTGGCCTGGTATGACTCCCGCGCCGCCGGCAGCATGGACATCTACGCCCAGCGGCTCAACTCCTCGGGCGCCGCGCAGTGGACCGCCAACGGGGTCGTGATCTGCGCGGCCACCAACCAGCAGGAGCTGCCGCACGTGGTCGCGGACGCCCTGGGGGGCGCGGTCATCACCTGGGTGGACTTCCGGAACAACACCTGGGACATGTACGCGCAGCGGGTGAACTCCAGCGGAGCGGTGCAGTGGGCCGCCGACGGCGTGGCCTTCTGTCTCTCGCACAATGTGGACTTCACCTCCCCGATCCTGGTGATCAGCGACGGCTCCAGCGGCGCCCTGGTGGGGTGGCGCGACACCCGTATCACCCACGGCATCTACGCCGCGCGCATCACCGCCTCCGGCATCACCGGCCCCACCGAGGTCCGCGTGAGCAGCCTGCAGGCGCAGGCCCTGGAGGGCGCCGTGCAGCTCTCCTGGTCGGCCTTCCTGGACGGGCCGGCGCGCTTCCAGGTGCTGCGGGCCGAGGCGGAGGCCGGGCCCTACCGCGCGGTGGGCCCGGAACTCGATGCCCCGACCCGCCAGTCGGACTTCCGCTACACCGACGCCTCGGTGTGGGCGGGCGCGGTGTTCTTCTACAAGGTGGGTTTCCGCCAGGCGGGCGACTGGGAGTACTCCGGCACGGTCCGGGTGGTGGGCCGCGGGGCGGCGCTGGAGCTGCGCGTGGCCGGGGCCAACCCGGCCGCCGGCGCGGCGCTGCTGGGCTACAAGCTGGCCTTCGCCGGCTCCACCCGGCTGGACATCCTGGACGTGCGCGGGCGGCTGGTGCGGCGCCTCCTCGAGGCGCGCCTGGAGCCGGGTGCGGGCTCGGTCCGCTGGGACGGCCGCGCCGCGGACGGGGCGCGCGCCCCGGCCGGGATGTACTTCGCGCGGCTGGCCTCGGGGGAGCGGGCGGTGACCTGCAAGCTCCTTCGGATCGAATAAGACCGGCAAGCGAGGCGCAATGAACGCGGCCGCTCCTTCGCGGGAGCGGCCGCGCCTTTGGGGCGCCGGCGGGCCGTGACCTCAGGCCCGCGGCGGCCCGGAAGCGGCCCAGGCCGCAGGGAGCTCGCCGCCCGGCGGCCTCCAGCGGACGACGCGGATCGCGTGCAGCACGAAGGACAGCGCGAAGACGGCGATCCCGAACTTGAGCACCGTGGCGGCCGGGCCATTGAGCGCCGCCGCGATCCGTGCCAGGTGCACCGCGGGCGTGTCCCGGCCGCTCACCTCCACCCATGGGCCCGCCTGCAGCGTCCGCCACACCAGCCATCCGCCCGGCAGGTTCACCAGCGCCCTGAGGCTCAGCCGGAGGCGCGTCCAGTAGGGCCGGAACAGGTTCACGCAGTTCATGGCGATCTCGAACGCCGACAGGCCCAGCATCAGCCAGTAGATGTTGCGCCACACCGGGGTGAGCGCGACCCGCACGCCATTCCCCGACAGCGAGGGCGCGACCGGGAGGGCGAGCCACCACAGCGCGAACACCACGCCGAAGACGAGTCCGGTGACGGAGTTGCCGCGCGGGATGCGCCGCGGGTCGCGCACCGCCGGGAGCTTGCGCGGGTCCCACCGCTCCTGCCAGCGCGCCGCGGCCTGCGAGCGCTCCAGGACCGCGAAGACCGCGGTGACGACGCCGAAGACGATGAAGGGAGTGACCCACGCGTCCTGCCACGTGTCGAAGATGTGCGAGCCGGGGTGGGCTGCCCGGTAGGACGGCGAGAACACGACGAAGGCCAGCCACCCCAGCGCCCACGGGATCAGGTAGCAGCTCCCCACGATCCTCAGCGCCAGCCAGTACAGCGGGAACAGCGCGGGCCCGATGAGATAGCGGTCCGGCAGATAGCGCCGGGCCACCGCCATGGGCTCTCCGCGCTCCTTGAGCAGCGCCGCCAGCTCGCCGTCCGTGAGCGAGCGACCCAGGCCGGCCTCCTGCTCCTCGATCTGGGCGCGGAGGTCTCCCGAGAGTTCTTCGATGATGTCCTGCTGCTGCGCCTTGGGCAGCCAGAAGCGGACGGCGTGCAGGTAGCGGTCGAGCAGATCCATGGCGTTACCCCTTGAGAATCCGGCCCAGGGCCGATTCGAGGACATCCCACTCGGCGAGGAGCTGCGTGAGCCTCTGCTCGCCGTCGGCCGACAGGCGGTAGAATCGCTTGCGGCGCTTGTCTTCCTCGCGCCACTCGCTGGCCAGCAGCCCCTGGGCCTCCAGGCGCCGCAGCAGCGGGTAGAGGGTGCCCTCGTCCATCTCCAGGCCGTGGCCGGCGAGGGCCTTGCGGAGCGTGTAGCCGTACTGTTCGCGCCGCAGCTGGGCCAGCACCGCCAGGATCAGGCAGCCCCGGCGCAGCTCCAGGCGCAGGTTCTCGAGGACTTCTTCGCGGGTGGTCATATACCGTACCTCACATGGTGTATTGAATACACTATATGACGCACAGTATAGGCGAGTCAAGGGATTTCTTGGGTGGGTTGGCAGATTTCACGTAAGATATTGTATTTCAAGTTCTTATGGAAACAGAGAGCTTCCGCTAAGGGGCCGGCTTGCTCTGTCCGCTCCGCCGTCGCGATCTTGCTGAGGAAGACGATCAGCTCTCGGGCGGTGCCCGTCCGCACTAGGTGAGTCTCCCTGGCAGCCTCCTAGTGCAGCTCGGTCACGGGTAGTGGGTTGGTCAGGTCCGACAGGAAGCGATCGGGCAGCATCGTCGGACTCTCACGCATCACAGTCCCGAGGGTAGATGCGGGTTCCAGACCCGCCCGCACGCCGCGGACTGCACTCAGAACGGCCGACAGGAAGCTCCGCAGCTGCTGATAGTCGCGGTTGTTCGGAGGCACGATCAACTCTCCACCGCGGCTGGAGAAGATGACCACGGCGCCCTCATGGAGCTCCGCAGCCAGCAGGTTGACCTCTTCCATCAGCTCCCGCCGACGATCCGGTTTCGCGAAGTCGCGCGGCTCGGGCAGCGTGTTGGCCAAGCGGTTGCCCTTGAACCAGATTCGCAGCGCGGACATTCCCGCCCTCACGCTGTCC
>DATKKS010000064.1:0-12992 GCA_035542815.1 Saccharimonadales bacterium (SeqCode)
GGAGGGCCGACCGAGGGCCAGGAAGAGAAGAAGGAGTAGCGGCTTCCACCACGCCCGGAGCACCGGCACCTCGCGGTCGGGGGTGCCGAGGGGTCGGCTTCAGCCCCCTCGCGGGGCGCGGGTCTCCCTCCACAGCTGCAGCATCAGCTCGCGGTGCTGGGGCGCCGGCGTGAGGCCGCGCTGGCGCAGCCCCTCCTCCACCGCGTGGAAGCGGTCCAGGAAGCGCTGCACCGTGCCCCGCAGCGCGCGTTCCGGATCGCTGCGCATGTAGCGCGTGAGGTTGGCCAGCGCGAACAGCACGTCCCCCAGCTCCTGCTCCGCGTCCAGCCGCCCCGCCTCCAGGGCCGTGCGCAGCTCTCCCATCTCCTCGTCGACCTTGGCCAGCGCCTCGCGCCAGCCGCGCCACTCGAAGCCCACCGAGGCGGCCTTCTCGCTCACGCGGAAACCCAGGGTGAGGCCGGGGAGCTTCTCCGGCCGGCGGCGCATGATGTGCGCGGTGCTCTCCCCCTTCTCCGAGCGCTTGGCCTCCTCCCAGCGTTCCATGGCCTGCTCCACGCCCTGGGCGCGGCGGTCCCCGAACACGTGCGGGTGCCGGCGGCGGATCTTCTCGAGGTTGGCGCGCACCACCGAGCCGACATCGGTGTGGCCGTCCTCCTCCGCCAGCTCCATCACGAACACCAGCAGGAACAGCAGGTCCCCCAGCTCCTCTTCCAGGCCCTCGCCGGTCTCGATCGCATCGATCAGCTCGTAGGTCTCCTCCAGCAGGTACGGGGTCATGGTGCGCAGCGTCTGGGCCTTGTCCCAGGGACAGCCGTTCTCGCCGCGCAGGGTGCGGCACAGGGCCTGGACCTCGGCCAGCCAGTTGGGCGGGTGGGCCGCGTCGGGCGGGTTGGGCAGGTCGCTCATGGCGGCAGTATAGCATCCCCGGCGCGGCCGCCGGGTCCGGGTACCCATCGCGCGGCGGGCATGCTAACTTCGTCGGCCAGAGGGGGCCGGGCCCGCGGGGCCCGGACGGGAGATGCGGTTTCCTACTTGGGTCGAGATCGACCTGGACGTCTTCGAGCAGAACCTAGCCCGGATCCAGCAGGCGGTGGACCCGGCGCGGGTGCTGCTGGTGGTCAAGGCCGACGCGTACGGCCACGGCGCCGCCCGCCTGGCGCTGGCGGCCGAGCCGCGGGTGGCCATGTTCGGCGTGGCCACCCTCCACGAGGGCATCGAGCTGCGCGCCGCCGGGGTGACCCGGCCCATCCTGATCCTGAGCCCCACCCTGCCGGTGGAGGCGGAGGAGATCCTCGACTACGGCCTGCTCTCCAGCGTGGACACGCTGGAGTTCGCCCAGCGGCTGTCGGAGGCCGCGGCGCGGCGCGGGAGCCCCGCGGGCTTCCACATCGAGGTGGACACCGGCATGGGGCGCACCGGGGTGTCGGAGGCCGGCGCGCCGGAGTTCGTGGCGCGCGTGGCGGCCCTCCCGGGGCTGCGCCTGGACGGGCTCTACACCCACTTCCCGGAGAGCGACGCGCCCGACCTCGGCGGCTCGCGTGAGCAGCTGCGCCGCTTCCTGCAGCTGGTGGAGCGCCTGCGTGCCGCGGGCGTGGCGGTCCCGCGGGTGCACGCGGCCAACAGCGGCGCGGCGGTGCGCCTGCCGGAGGCGCGCCTGGATCTGGTGCGGACCGGAATCCTGGCCTACGGCCTGATGCCGCGCACCGAGCTGGAGCCGTTCCCGGGCATCCGCCCGGTGATGAGCATGAAGTCGCGCCTGGTGCAGGTGCGCGAGTTCCCGGCGGGGGCCACCGTGAGCTACGGCCGGACCTTCACGTGCAAGCGCCCCAGCCGCATCGGGGTGGTGCCCGCGGGCTACGGGCACGGCCTCAGCTGGCTGCTGTCCAACCACGGCACGCTCCTGGTGCGGGGGCGGCGCGTGCCCATCGTGGGAACGGTCACCATGGACCTCACCATGGTGGACCTCACCGATGTCCCGGGCGCGCAGGTCTACGACGAGGTGGTGATCTTCGGATCCCAGGGCGGCGAGACCCTGGGCGCCGCGGAGCTGGCAGCCGGGTCCAGGACGCTGGTGTACGAGGTGCTGTGCACGCTGGGCAAGCGGGTGGTGCGGGTGTACCGCCGGGGAGCCGAGGAGGACCAGGTCACCACGCTCGTCGGAGAGCGGAGCGTGGTCACGCCGCCCGGGGGCGAGGGGGTGCGCGTGGAGTACAGCCGCGTGCCGCGCGGCGGAGGAGTGCGATTCCGATGACCCAGAGCCGGGGCCGCCGGGCGGCCAGAACCAAGGCCAAGATCGGGCGGCGGGCCGCCTCACGGCGCGCGGAACGGCGCGCCCCGGGCGCGGCCGAACTGGTGCGCGCGGCGAAGCAGGCCATGGCGCGGGCCTACGCGCCGTACTCGGGGTTCCGGGTGGGGGCGGCGCTGCTGGGAGCCTCCGGCCGGGTGCACCAGGGATTCAACGTGGAGAACATCTCGTACGGGCTCAGCATGTGCGCCGAGCGCACCGCGGTCTACGCCGCGCTGATCTCCGGCGAGCGCCAGTTCCGGGCCATCGCCATCGCCACCGACAGCCCCAACCCCATCAGCCCGTGCGGGGCCTGCCGCCAGGTGCTGTCGGAGTTCTGCCGCGACCTCCCGGTGCTGCTGGCGCCGGTGCGCGGCCGGGTCCGCCGATACACCCTGAAACAGCTGCTGCCCGCAGCGTTCTTCGACTTCCCCGGCTCGAAACGGCCCCGCCGCGCATGAACGCCCGCGACCTCATCGTCAAAAAGCGCGACGCGGGCACCCTCTCCGACGCCGAGATCCGCTGGTTGGTGCTGGAGTTTGCCGCCGGCCGCGTCCCCGAATACCAGATGAGCGCCTTCCTGATGGCGGTGTTCTTCCGGGGCATGGATGGCGCCGAGACGGTCTCGCTGACCCGCGCGATGCTGGAGTCGGGGCGGCGCCTGGAGTGGCCCGAGTTCCCCGAGCCCAAGGCCGACAAGCACTCCACCGGCGGGGTGGGCGACAAGGTGTCCCTGGCCCTGGCGCCGCTGGCGGCGGCGTGCGGGCTGCGCGTGCCGATGCTGTCGGGGCGGGGCCTGGGCCACACCGGCGGCACCCTCGACAAGCTGGAGGCCATGCGCGGGTACCGCACCCGGCTGAGCCCGGAGGAGTTCCGCCGGGTGCTGGCCGAGACCGGCTGCGTGATCGCGGCCCAGACCGAGGTGCTGGCTCCCGCGGACAAGGTGATCTACGCGCTGCGCGACGTGACCGGCACGGTGGAGTGCATCCCGCTGATCGTGGCCAGCATCCTCTCCAAGAAGGCCGCCGCCGGGGTGGAGAGCCTGGTGTTCGACATCAAGTGCGGGGACGGGGCGTTCATGAAGACCGAGGCGCGCGCGGTGGAGCTGGCCCGCGCGCTGGTGGATGTGTCCGCCGGGCTGGGCATGCGGGCCCTGGCGCTGGTCACCAACATGGACGAGCCGCTGGGCTTGGCGGTGGGGAACGCCCTGGAGACGGCCGAGGCGGTGCAGTGCCTGCGCGGCGCCGGCCCGCCCGACCTGCGGGAGCTCACGCTGCGCCTGGCCGGGGCGATGGTGTACCTGTCGGGGCTGGAGCCCCGCGTCGAGGCGGCCTACCAGCGGGCGCGCGGGCGCCTGGACGACGGCTCCGCCGCGCGCCGCTTCGGGCAGTGGGTGAGCGCCCAGGGGGCGGAGCTGGGCGCCGACGGCGGCCCGGTGCTGGATCTGGGCGTCCCCGGCAAGCCCCTCCCGGCGCCGCGCGACGGCTACATTGCGCGCATCGCGACGACCGCGCTGGGCCTGGCCACGGTGCGCCTGGGCGCCGGGCGGCTGGCGCTCACCGACGTCGTGGATCCCGGGGTGGGCGTGGTGCTCGCGAAGAAGGTGGGCGACCCGGTGCGGAAGGGCGAGCCGCTGGCCGCGCTGCACGCGCGCCGGCCGGTGCCCGCGCTGGAGGCGGAGATCGCCGCGTGCTTCGAAGTCGGCCCCGGGCGCGTGGCCCCGCGCCCGCTGGTGAGCCACGTGGTCACCGCCGAGGGCGTGCGCTCGTGGGAGGAGTGGGCGCGGTAGGGCCCCGGCCGGGGGCCGCAGGCGGGGCCGTGGGCCGGCCGCGCGGAACTGCCGGCACGCTTCCTCTCTCACACAGGAGCCTTCCATGCCCGAACTCATCCAGAGCATCCTCGGCCCCGACCCGGCGTGCCGCTCGCGGCAGGTCGGCTGGTTCCTGACCCAGCTCGAGGACCAGGCCCGGGCGCTCCGGGCGGCCACCCGGGACCTGACCCCAGCGGAACTCGAGTGGCAGCCCGCGCCCGGAGTCAACAGCATCGGGATGCTGCTCGCGCACATCGCGGTGGCCGAAGTGCACCTGGTGCAGGTGGGCGTGATGGGGCAGGCCGAGAACGACGTGCGGCCGGTGCTGGGGATCGGGGCCGCGGATGACGGCATCCCGCTCGCCCCCGGAGCGGCGCCCCCCGAGGTCTTGCGCGGACGCGACCTCGAATTCTATGACGGGCTCCTGGCGCGCGCCCGCGCGCACACCCGCCCGGTGCTCGCCGGGCTGGAGGACGCCGACCTGGACCGGCGCGTCGAGCGTCCGCGCCCGGACGGCAGCCGGCGCCGGTTCAACGTGGGCTGGCTCCTGAGCCACTTGGCGGACCACCAGTCCACCCACCTCGGGCAGATCACGCTGCTCCAACGGATGGCCCGGAGCGGTCGGTAGGCTCCACGCGATTCGTTCCCGCGGTTCAAACGCGAGGGAGGCGGGCGGTCGTCCTGGCGCTGCGTGGAGTCGCGCGGCCCGGGGCGGCTAGTGCTCCTCCTCCCGGGGCGCGTTCGGGTCCCGGGCCCCGGGGGAGCTGGGCGAGGTGTGCACGTTGCAGGTCTGCTGCGGCTCCTGGCCCAGCGGGAAGGTCTCCATCACCGTCTGCGGACAGTAGGGCGTGGCCAAGAGCCCGGTCTGCACGCAGATCTGACGCACCACCGTGCCCGCGGACTCCGGGAAGGAGCGCACCTCCTGGTCCTGGGTGGCGACCTTCATGAACTCCACCCACATGGGCAGCGCCGCGTGGTTGCCGGTCATCTTGTTGCCGAGCGTCTGGCGCTGGTCGAAGCCCACCCAGCAGGCGGCCAGCAGGCCGGGGGTGAAGCCCACGAACCACGCGTCGGCGAAGTCGTTGGTGGTGCCGGTCTTGCCGGCCGCCGGGCGGGTGAAGCCCATGCGCCGGGAGGCCGCGGCGGTGCCCTCGTCCACCACGCTCTGCAGCATGCTGGTCATGGTCGCCGCGGTGCCCTGGCTCAGCACCTCCTGCACCTTCGGGAAGCTCCGCTCCAGCACCCGCCCGTTGCGGTCCTCCACCTTGAGCAGGTACAGCGGCTCGGCGCGCACCCCCTGGTTGGCGAAGGTGGTGTAGGCGGCGGCCAGGTCCAGCAGCGTGGTCTCGCTGGTGCCCAGCGCGATGGTCAGGTTGTTGGGGATGTCGCCTTTGATCCCCAGGCGGTGGGCGTAGGACGCCACGGTGAGCGGGGTGAGGCGCTCGGTGAGCTTGATCGCCGGGATGTTGATGGAGTGCGCCAGCGCGTACCGCAGCGTGATCGCGCCGCGGAACTTGTCGTCGTAGTTGGAGGGTTCCCACACCCCGGTGGCGGTGCGGTAGGAGAGCGGCGCGTCCACGATCGGGTCGGTCGGGCGGTAGCCGTTGTCGATCGCCGCGGTGTACACGAACGGCTTGAACGCCGAGCCGGGCTGCCGCAGCGCCTGGGTGGCGCGGTTGAAGTTGCTCTGCGCGAAGTCGCGGCCGCCCACCAGCGCGCGAATCGCCCCGGTGCTGGGCTCCAGCGCCACGAACGCGCCCTGGATGTAGCCGGTGTGGGCGTGCTCGGCGTGCGGCGCGCCGGCGTTGACCATGGCCCGGGTCACGCGGTAGTGCTGCTCCAGCTCCAGGCGGGCCAGCTGGTTCTCCAGCGCGGTCTCGGCGGCTCGCTGCAGGTCCACGTCCAGCGTGGTGTACACCCGCAGCCCGCCCTCGTAGATCTGGTTGCTGCCGTACTTCTCGTCCAGGTACTGGCGGATCATTTCCATGAAGTACGGCGCGCGGTTGCTGCTGGGACGCGAGGCGGTGACCCCCAGCGGGGCCGCCGAGGCCGCCCGGTACTGGGGCTCGGTGATCTTGTGGTTCTCCAGCATCGCGTGCAGCACCACCGAGCGGCGGCGCAGCGCGGCCTGCGGATGGCGGCGCGGGTTGAGCGCCAGGGGGTTCTGGGTCAGCCCGGCGATGAGCGCACACTCCGGCAGCGAAAGGCGGTCCAGCGCCTTGTCGAAGTACACCCGGGCGGCGGCGTCCACCCCGTAGGCGCCCTCGCCGAAGTACACCTGGTTGAAGTACATCTCGAGGATCTGGTCCTTGGAGTACTGCTGCTCGATGCGCACCGCCAGGATCATTTCCTTGATCTTGCGGCTGAGGCTGCGCTCGTTGGTCAGGAACAGGTTGCGCGCCAGCTGCTGGGTGATGGTGCTGCCGCCCTGGGCCCGCCGCATGGTGACCAGGTCCTTGAGCGCCGCCCGCGCGATGCCCCACAGGCTGACGCCCCAGTGGGAGTAGAAGTTGCGGTCCTCGGTGGAGATGGACGCGTCGATCAGGCTGCGCGGGATGCGCGCCAGGGGCACGACGGTGCGGTTCTCCTTGAAGAACTCCCCGACCACCCGGTGCTTCTCGTCGTACACGATGGTCTTGACCGGCGGGGCGATGCTCTGCAGGCGGGCCGGGCTGGGCAGGTCCGAGGCCATCCACTGCACCGCCCCGTAGCCGGCGCCCGCCAGCATGATGAGGGCGGTGATTCCCAGCACCGAGAAGGTACGTAGCATGGAGCGGTCTCCGGGGTCTGCGAGGGCGGCCGGGCGGGGCCCGCGGGGCGCCGCCACCTCCGCCGACAGAGTACCACGCCGGGGCGCGGTGCGCAGCGGGGCGGGCCCGGCGCCGCCGCGGCGCGGCGGGGCGGCCTTGTGGAGCCCGTACCGGGCGGCTACACTGGCGGGCGCCCCATTTCGCGGGCGCGGCCCGGGAGCGACGCATGCGGTTTCCTGAAGTCGACGAGCAGCTGAAGATCATCGGATCGGGGATCGAGGAGCTGATCCCGCGCGAGGAGTTCGGCGAGCGCCTGGAGCGGGCGGTGCGCCACGGGCGGCCGCTGCGCATCAAGCAGGGCTTCGATCCCACCGCGCCCGACATCCACCTGGGGCACACCGTGGGGCTGCGCAAGCTGCGCCAGTTCCAGGACCTCGGCCACCAGGTGGTGCTGATCGTGGGCGACTACACCGGCCGGGTGGGGGACCCCAGCGGCCGCAGCGCCACCCGCCCGCAGCTCACCGGCGAAGAGCTGGAACTCAACGCGCGGACCTACCTGCAGCAGTTCTTCAAGGTGCTGGCGGAGAAGCCCGAGCCCCCCAAGCTGCCGGTCCAGATCCACCGCAACGGCGAGTGGTTCGCCCCCATGGGCATGGAGGACGTCATCCGCCTGTGCGGGCGCTACACCGTGGCGCGGATGCTGGAGCGCGACGACTTCGCCAAGCGCCTGGAGGCCCGCCACCCCATCAGCGTGCACGAGCTGCTGTACCCTCTGATGCAGGGTTTCGACTCGGTGATGATCCGCTGCGACCTGGAGCTGGGCGCCACCGAGCAGAAGTTCAACCTGCTGGTGGGCCGCTCGCTGCAGGAGGACTACGCCCGCGGCGAGATGGCGTGGTGCGGCCGGTTCCTGCCCGAAGACGTGCGCTCCGTGCCCGTGCCGCAGCAGGGTCAGGTGGTGCTCACGGTGCCCATCCTGGTGGGCACCGACGGCGTGCAGCGCATGAGCAAGAGCCTGGGGAACTACATCGGCGTGGACGAGCCGGCGAACATCATGTACGAGAAGGTCCGCCACGTGCCCAACGAGTTGTTGCGTCACTATGCCGAGCTGCTCCTGGACCTCGGCTCCGAGGACCGGAAGAGCGTCATGACGAGCTGCGACGCCGCGCAAGACCCCCAGAATCCCGCGGCCAACGCCAGCTACCGGGCGGCCAGCGAGAAGCTGGCGGTGGCCCTGGTGACGGCGTACCACGGCCGGGAGGAAGCCGAGGCGGCGCGGGAGCAGTACCGGAAGCGCGGCGCTGGGAAGCCGCCCGAAGTGCGCATTGTGGAGCTGCCCGCAACCGCCGAGCCGACCACCTGGATCGGCTATCTCGCGGTGAAGGCGGGCCTCGCGAAGTCCACCTCGGAGGCGCGCACGCTGCTCCGGGACGGGGGAATCTCTCGCATGACCGGCGCGTGGGCCGCCAGCCCGGAGAACACGGTGTGGCTGAAGGCCGGCGCGGACGACCAGGTGCCCTCCGCCGCCGGCGCGCCGCCGCTGCTCCTCCGCAAGGGCAAGCGCCAGGAGACCAGCGTCGAGATCCGCTGGAAGTAGGGCGCGGAATTCCCTCGAGAATCGGCCGCCGGCGGCCGATCCAGACGTGGTCCAACGGGGGCCGGCGCCTTCCGGGGGCGGGGCTGTCCCAGGGCCGCAACGCTTGACAGGGCAGCCCGTTCTGCGCTAGATTCCGGATGCTGCAGGGCAATCCGCTGCGAACGGCCGCGGGGCCGCTCGGGACGTGGAAATACGCGTGCCGGAGCCGGCCTCGAAAGCTCCAGTGTCGCCGCAAGAGATTGAACCGCAACAGCTTGAGAGTGCTCGGCAGCTTCCAAAATTGTCCTTGACCGGCGCTCATGGCGCTGCTACAGTACTCTTTCGCCGCAGGAATGCAGTTCCGCGGCCTGGTCTTTGAAAACTGAATAGCGTACGTGTTCTGGATGAGTCAGCCTGCGCTCGGGCTGCGCTTCGGCGCGGTTCGGCGTACTCATGGTGAATAGACAGGGAACACTCCGTGTTCTCTATCGATTTTTGATCACGGAGAGTTTGATCCTGGCTCAGAACGAACGCTGGCGGCGTGGATTAGGCATGCAAGTCGAACGTGAAAGAGGGGGCAACTCCTCGAGTAAAGTGGCGAACGGGTGAGTAACGCGTGAGCAACCTGCCTTGGAGAGGGGGATAACACTCCCAACGGGGTGCTAATACCGCATGAGACCACGGGCCCGCATGGGTCTGAGGTCAAAGGTGGCCTCTGTTTACAAGCTACCGCTCTGAGATGGGCTCGCGTCTGATTAGCTAGTTGGCGGGGTAACGGCCCACCAAGGCGACGATCAGTAGCTGGTCTGAGAGGATGGTCAGCCACACTGGGACTGAGATACGGCCCAGACTCCTACGGGAGGCAGCAGTCGAGAGGCTTTGTCAATGGGGGAAACCCTGAACAAGCGACGCCGCGTGAGGGATGAAGGCCTTTGGGTTGTAAACCTCTGTTGCTCGGGAAGAAACGCCGGTGGGTGAACAATCCGCCGGTTTGACGGTACCGAGTGAGGAAGCTCCGGCTAACTCCGTGCCAGCAGCCGCGGTAATACGGGGGGAGCAAGCGTTGTTCGGAATCACTGGGCGTAAAGGGCGCGTAGGCGGTGAGGTAAGTGAGATGTGAAATCCTCCGGCTCACCCGGAGAAACGCATCTCATACTGCCCTGCTAGAGTGCAGCAGAGGAAACGGGAATTCCTGGTGTAGCGGTGAAATGCGTAGATATCAGGAGGAACACCGGTGGCGAAGGCGCGTTTCTGGGCTGCTACTGACGCTGATGCGCGAAAGCTGGGGGAGCGAACGGGATTAGATACCCCGGTAGTCCCAGCCGTAAACGGTGAACACTAGGTGTGGGGAGTATCGACCCTCTCCGTGCCGCAGCTAACGCATTAAGTGTTCCGCCTGGGGAGTACGGTCGCAAGGCTGAAACTCAAAGGAATTGACGGGGGCCCGCACAAGCGGTGGAGCATGTGGTTCAATTCGACGCAACGCGAAGAACCTTACCCAGGCTTGACATGCACAGGACAGGTTTGGAAACACACCCTTCCTCACGGATCTGTGCACAGGTGCTGCATGGCTGTCGTCAGCTCGTGTCGTGAGATGTTGGGTTAAGTCCCGCAACGAGCGCAACCCTTGTCCTTAGTTGCTACCATTCAGTTGAGCACTCTAAGGAGACTGCCGGTGGTAAACCGGAGGAAGGTGGGGATGACGTCAAGTCCTCATGGCCCTTACGTCTGGGGCTACACACGTGCTACAATGGCCGGTACAAAGGGTTGCAAGACCGCAAGGTGGAGCTAATCCCATAAAACTGGTCTCAGTTCGGATCGGAGTCTGCAACTCGACTCCGTGAAGTCGGAATCGCTAGTAATCGCCAATCAGCAGGTGGCGGTGAATACGTTCCCGGGCCTTGTACACACCGCCCGTCAAGCCACGAAAGCAAGTCAGACCCGAAGTCGGTGAGCCAACCGCAAGGGGGCAGCCGCCTAAGGTAAGGCTAGCGATTGGGGCTAAGTCGTAACAAGGTAGCCGTACCGGAAGGTGCGGCTGGATCACCTCCTTTCTAGGGAGATCTTGGCGAAGGCTTCGGCCGGAGCCGGGAGATCCAGGTCGTCAGGCTGATTCGTCCGCACGTACGCTATTCTTCCTCTGAATCTTCCGGAGCTCTCGGTCCGCACCGCAGGGTTCCGGCCGGGATGACACTTCCAGCGACAGCGCACGAGTAGGGCTGCCGTCGGTCGCGAGGCCGTCGGGGCGCCCGCGTGTCGCTCGGAGCGGCCGGCCGGCGTGGCTCTGTGGCAGCGCCCCGGGCATTGGCCCCGGGCGGCGCGAGGGCCTGTAGCTCAGGTGGTTAGAGCGCACGCCTGATAAGCGTGAGGTCGGTAGTTCAACTCTACCCAGGCCCACCACCTTGAGTCTCCAGGCCGGAGCTGCTCCGAGGGCTCCCGCGGGGATATAGCTCAATTGGGAGAGCGCCGGCTTTGCAAGCCGGAGGTTGCGGGTTCGATCCCCGCTATCTCCACCAGCTGTGCCGCCCGAGGCGGCGCCAGCCCGGGTGGAAGAAGAGGATTGCGGCGCGTAAGCGCTGCGACGATTTCGGCGGGCCTCCGATTGCCCGCGGTCGTTCTTTGACAACTGCAACGTTCATGACAGTTTTGCCGAGCGAGCACCTTGTGGAGTTCGGCCAAGTTACTAAGAGCACACGGTGGATGCCTTGGCACGAGTAGGCGATGAAGGACGTGGTAAGCTGCGATAAGCCCCGGTGAGCTGCAAACAAGCTTTGACCCGGGGATTTCCGAATGGGGCAACCCGCTGGGGCCATACCCCAGCCGCCCCAGGCTGAATCCATAGGCCTGGGGCAGCCAACGGAGGGAAGTGAAACATCTCAGTACCTCCTGGAAAAGAAATCAACCGAGATTTCCCTAGTAGCGGCGAGCGAACGGGAAACAGCCTAAACTGGCTCGTACGTTACAGCCTGCACGCGCTGTACGAGCGGTGTTGCGGGGCCGGCGGATCGTAGTGCAGACGCGATCACGGAGTTACAAAATCGAGGGCTAGCAGAACATTCTGGGAAGCTTGACCAAAGAGGGTGAAAGTCCCGTACGCAAAAGCCCGAGATCTCCGGCCGATACCCCAAGTACCACGGGACACGGGAAATCCTGTGGGAATCTGGGAAGACCACTTTCCAAGGCTAAATACTCACTCGTGACCGATAGCGAACAAGTACCGTGAGGGAAAGGTGAAAAGAACTCCTGGCGGAGAGTGAAATAGAACCTGAAACCGTGTGCTTACAAGCGGTCGGAGCCTGGTCCCGGGATTCGTCTCGGGCTCGGGTGACGGCGTGCCTTTTGCATAATGATCCGGCGAGTTACTCGTATGCAGCAAGGTTAAGTGCCTCAGGCACGGAGCCGTAGCGAAAGCGAGTCCGAATAGGGCGCCCAGTTGCATGCGGTAGACCCGAAGCCAAGGTGATCTAGCCATGGGCAGGATGAAGCGCGTGTAACAGTGCGTGGAGGTCCGAACCGATTACCGTTGAAAAGGTACCGGATGACCCGTGGTTAGGAGCGAAAGACTAATCAAACCTGGTGATAGCTGGTTCTCTCCGAAATAGATTTAGGTCTAGCCTCGAGCCAGTGTGTCGCGGAGGTAGAGCACTGATTGGGCTAGGGGGCCTACAAGCCTACCAAACCCATTCAAACTCCGAATACCGCTGATATGTACCTCGGGAGTAAGCCCGTGGGGGATAAGCTTCACGGACGAGAGGGGAACAACCCAGACCATCAGCTAAGGTCCCTGAGAGTTGGCTAAGTGTATAAGGATGTGGGATTGCGCAGACAACTAGGATGTTGGCTTAGAAGCAGCCATCATTTAAAGAGTGCGTAACAGCTCACTAGTCAAGTGGCCCTGCGCCGATAATGTGCGGGACTCAAGCCAACCACCGAAGCTATGGATCCTCGACCGCAAGGTCAGGATGGTAGGAGAGCGTTCTGCTGTAGGATGAAGAGTAACCGCGAGGTTGCTTCGACGACGCAGAAGTGATAATGCCGGAACGAGTAGCGAGAAAACGGGTGAGAAACCCGTTCACCGAAAACCCAAGGTTTCCTGAGGAAGGTTAATCCGCTCAGGGTTAGTCGGGTCCTTAGCCGAGGCCGATAGGCGTAGGCGATGGAAAACAGGTTAATATTCCTGTACCACGAGGGTTGCGATCAAGACACTATGGGGTGACGCAGGAGTGAAAGGTCAGCCGTCTGATGGATGACGGTCTAAGGTCGTAGGAGGACTGCGCAGGAAAATCCACGCGGTCACGACTCCGAGAGCCGAATGGGAAACGAGTCTTCGGACAAGCCAACTGACCCTAAACATGCTGCCAAGAAAAGCCTCTATGCGAGTAGTCCTTGTGCCCGTACCGTAAACCGACACAGGTAGGTGGGGTGAGTATCCTAAGGTGCTCGAGATAACTCTGGTTAAGGAACTAGGCAATTTAACCCCGTAACTTCGGGATAAGGGGTCCCTCCTTCGCGATGGTTCACTGTCGCGGAGAGGGCACAGCAAAGCGGCTCTGGCGACTGTTTATCAAAAAC